>NC_015057.1:0-300000 GCF_000178975.2 Granulicella tundricola MP5ACTX9
CCTTCTCGAACTGCCGGTTTAAGATTCAGTTGAAAGCCACGATAGCAGAGTCCCTTCAACTCTCGTCACGTGCGCCGTTAGTTTCCTGCCACCACCTTCACAGAGAACGCCGTGCTGTAAAGTATGCCGCTGCCGGTTGCCGGAGTAGCCGAAGCGCGGAAGTAATATGATCCGGCTGGGGTTACGGTCGTGGCCGTTGTGCCTGCGATGCCCCCTGATCCGCATCCGGAGAGTCCTGCCGCGCCAGTCAGCATCAATAGCAGAACCAGCAGGCCGAAGCGCTTCGGATACCGGCGGCGCATGACTGCAAATGGAATGAGCATCGCCGCCAACACACCGCCGCCAACCAGCTTCCAGGTGGGCAATGTGGCTGGAACCCGATTCTGTGCGTTCAGCGTGCCCGAGGTCACAACGTAGATCGCGGGATTGGTCGGCGCGGTCGCTGTGGTGAAGTTGGCGGGGAAGGTAATTGTTCCACCAATCTGGCAGGTCAACCCAGCCGGGAGCGGCGTCACAATGCTTTGGGTTGCCGAGTCGACGCCGAAGCAGCTCAAGGTATAGGTGCCACCCGTTGCAGTCGGAACGATATCCCCCAGCTTCCACTGGAAGCCAACGGTCTGGCCAGCGGTAACCGTCGCCGCCGCTGCCGTGTATCCGGTCAGCACCGTCGTTGAGGGAGAGGATGGCGTTGTGGCCGGAGGAAGAATGATGAGCCCGCTGCCGCCGCCGCTGATGCTAGGGGTCAAATCAGAGATATCGGCGCTGCTGAAGACAATCTCCTGAGGAGGATTGCTGCTTAGTCCCGCTATTGAAATCGGGCAAGGTGCGGGAACCGTTACCGGCGAGTAGGACCCAGGTGCGTTGCCGGGATCGCAGAAGTTTGCTGCTTTGTATACAGCAACGGCTAGTTGATCGGCGACCAGCTCAAAGAGAGTCTCCCCACCCTGAACCTCGTAAGGGACCGTGCTGTTGACGAACGCTGAACCTGCCGCGGTCGCCAGGGGCCCAACAACATGGCTTTGGCTCGGAATTAAAGCCTCTCCGCCGAAGATCCATGTTGTCAGCACTTTATTGTCATCGCAGGTGCCACGATTTGTCCCGACACCAGAAGTGCTTGAATCGGTATAACACGGATCGTGCTCGTTGTAGTCGTGAGCTGTCGGGAACAGGAACGACACCTCGGACACACCCTTACCGGGGGTCGAAGAGATCGAAGCGCTGTTCGGTGTTTGGTAAGGAGCGAAATTGACCGGCTCCAAGACCGCGACGGTGAGCGGAGCAGTCACTGGTGCAAAACCATCTACCTGTCCGCAGACCATGGCGGGCTGGCTTTGCGTCGCGGGGAAGCCCGCGAACGAGGTATACGGCAACGCGCTGCCGCCTGCTTCGACGTAGCTTGTGCCGGTCAGAGGCTTCACGAGTGTTGTAATGTCGCCTGCCGGAGCTGGGATATTCGGCACCGTATGGATGAAGTTGGTAGAGGTGTATCCAGCCAGCGGCCACAGCAGAACACGCTCAGGTTTCGCAAAGCCATCCGAAAGCGCGCCTCCCGCGGGGTTCGCGAAGCACAGGTTGGTTGGGTTTCCGCTGTTCACCAGCGCGGCCGTCGTTCCAAGCGTATAGAAGTTTGGAGCGGCAGAGCCAGCCTGATAGAGAGGAATTGCCGTCTTCGATCCGCGCGGGTCAGGCGAAATGCCCATAGGCCGTGCGGCAAAGCTGTTCGTGGTAGTCTCCGTCGTGATTCCCGGAGCGGCAACCGCTGCGAAGGTGAGAGTCGCAGGCTGTGTGCCCGTGCTGGAGAACGGCGCCACGATGAAGTTGCTGCCGGACGGAGTATTGACCACCGTCACTGCAGGTCCGCTCACCGGAGTAAACGTCGCACCGGTGGTATCAACGATGCCCGGATCCATCAGCGCGGAGTAGGCAAGGGTGGCAGGCAGAAGCTGAGAGTTCACCCCTGCGAGCGTGCCCAGCTTGAAGTAGCCGTCCACGTCGATGACCAGCGCCGAGCCTGGCAATTCAGACAGCGGCGTAACCACGGAGGTCGGGCTAATGGTCGTTGATGTAGTTGCACCATACGAGCAGGTGCTGGGCAACGGTGTATCCGAACCCGGCGTGGTCGTCGTGCCCATGGCGCTTGAAGCAAGGTTCAGCCCTGCTGGCGGTACCACGGTGAAAGTTGGCAGGCGAGAGATGTTCGGCCCCGAGTTCTGCACATAAACCTTGTAGCGCAGGCAGTTGAAGACCGGTGTTCCTCCACCGACGCTCGGTTCAGCTTCAGCGATGATCGGGCCGTTTGCTCCCGCTGTCAAAGGTGTCTCGTTGGTCATCGTCTGCCGCGGAGCGCCCATGAGGATCAGGTGCGCGGCGCGCTGGATGGTATAGGCAGCCAGTGCAGCGCTCTTAGAGTCAGTTGCAGGGCCCGGATCGACTACCTTGGCGGAAGAAACCGTCGCATCACCCGGTGCGGACGTGACCGAATAGGTGCTGACGCCGTTTCCGAGATTGTCGAGTCCGGGAGCGTTGTCCTGGAACTTGCCCTGATACACGAACTGGACCGAGCTGGTACTTTCAAACGCCCCGGTCTTCGAAGCCCCGGCCGCAAGCGCAATGGGAGCGGTCGCAGTTCCGTAGGTGCAGATGATCGGCAGGCTGGTGCCCTGTGTGACGATGGGCAGCGTCAGCGCCGAACCGTCTGCCTTGGTGCACGTGAGTCCGGGGACGGCTGCAGTGGTCGGCCCCAGGTTCGCAGCGTTATCCGGTGCGACGGACGATCCTGCGACGAAGTAAGTCTTGAGGACAGTAAAGTAAGGCGGCAGAATATCAGCGAACTGGACACCCACCGCAGTGTTTACACCACCGTTGGCGAGAGTGACAGCATATTCAATCTCATCATTGACGCCAAAGGCTGCCTTCTTTTCGTCGAGGTTGGGGTCCTTGTCCACGAACGGAGAAACCGCGACCGCTGAGTTGCGAGTCTTCCGGACGAGAAGGTGCGCTGAACGAACGACGTTGACGGATGCACCCTGGCTTGTCGCATCTGAAGCCGAAGGATCCACGGCGAAGCTGGTCGTGGAAGCGGCCCCTGCGAGCGTCACCGCCGCCATCGCCTGTTTTGTTGCGGCTAACCCAGTAATGTCATCGGATGCACCGTTATCGATGAACTTCCCGGAGTATGTGATCGTTACGGCGGGAGTCGTGATGGTTGCAGGAGTGGAACCTACCCGCGCAGTGGCCGTCTTGGCGGCGACCGTGCCCAAGGCGCAGGTAAGGACAGCCGGCGTCGCTACCGGACCCGTGACATATCCCGTGGTCAGGGGTGAGGTGACGGCGGTCCCGTTGATCGTGCACGTAACGCCTGCGGGAATCTGTAGTTGAGTCATACGGAAGTAAGCCGGCAGCGTATCGGTCAGGACGACGCTTGGCGCATCGTCCAACGGGGAGTTGCCTACGCTGATCGTGGCCTTGATCGTGTCGTTCACACCTGGCAGCAGACTGGCTTTATTCTCTTCCAGGTTGATCGGTGACGAAGGGGTGCTCCCAACGAGACTGATCACCTTTGTGGTCACCAGGTGGGCCGCGCGGTCGATTTCGATCAGCGGCAACGCCGAGTTTCCGGCGGGCGCGCCGTTTGCGCTCTCTGATAGACCGAACGAGCCCAAAGTTGCCGCGGTTGTGACGAAGACCGCATTGGCCGGAACACTCGTGGCGTCCGAGGCGGCTGTTCCCATGATGGTTACAGTCGTGGGGGTCCCGATGGTCGGGTCGAAGGCGATGTTACCGCTGCAAAGAATCTGGTTCGACGCATTCGGTGCGCTGCATGTGACTTTGCTCCCAAACAGCGGTGTCGCTGAGGCTGTCGTATTTCCTACCGTGAAGACCAGCGGGTGGGCTCCGCTTGCGTTCGTAGGAGCGGACGGAAGGTTGATGGTGAACTGAGCGCCCACCGCAATATTCGGACCCTGGTTCTGGACGGCGAAGGTGTAGTTGATCGTATCGCTGCCATCACCCGTCTTCGACAGATAGATGCAGTGACCATTCCCTCCCGCGCACGTCGTATCCAGCTGGGGTAAGCTTGCCCCGAGGTTGAGGATAGAAAGAACTGCGGTGCGTTGGACTGTCGTGCTGGCAGAGGTTGCATAATCCGGCCCTCCGGCGGTCGCGGTAGACTCAAAGTCCCCATTCAGCGTGGCCGTCGCAGAGAACTTCTCAGCAACCGCAGCCGCCAGGATACCGGCGTTGTTCTGGTTGTCCAGGAACTTTCCGCTGATCGTATAGGCCGGTGACGCGCTGCCTCCGGATGCGATCGCCGCGATGTTGATGGTGCAGACAACCGGGGTCCCGTTTCCGCAGACGAAGCTTCCGGTGCTTGTCGGAGTGAAGCCGGTGGGCAGAGTCACGGTAAGGACATCAGTGCCGCTTGTAGCGCTCGGCCCATTGTTGCCGACGGTGACGGTGTAGGCGATCGAATCACCCAGGTTGATCGCGGTGGAAGAGGGCGACAAACTGCTGCCAAGCACGAGGTGAACACCGCGTTCAATCGGCGTCTTCGGCGCGTACGACAGGTCTCCCGGAGTGGAGAGCGTCGAGGAGACATGCGGGGTAAACGAATCGGACGATATAGCGCTCGCAGCGCCGGCCAACTCTGAGTCGGGAATGTATCCCGTGATGGTGTAGATTGCGCTTCCGCCTGCGGTGATCGTCAGCCCTGTGCATCCGTTTGTGTCGCAGGTCCCGATCGCACCGGGGGAAAGCGTCGCGCTGACGATTTGGAACTGGTTCGTGAGTGCAGGGTTCAGTTTGAAGATCGCGCCGGTTGCATCTCCCCCGATGGGCGCAGTATTGGAAATCGTAAAGGCGTAGCTGACCTGGGTTGAGGGGAGTGATCCGCCGGTATTGGTCGTGAAGGCGTATCCGGCAGCGGGAACCGTGGCCTGCGCCGTGATGGTAAAGCTCGCTGGAACCTGGATGTTGCTCTGTTCAGATGAACTGGTCGTGTCAGATCCGGCATCGACTGCGGTCGCAGTCAAGATCAGCGAGCTTGTAGGCTGTGCCGTGAGCATTGCCGGTAGTGTCACAAGCAGCGTATCGTTGGTCCCGCTGGTCGTCTGGGGGAAGGCCAGGAACGTGCAGTATGCATCCCCGCTCGCCAAAAGAGTGCATGTCGCGCCAACGTTTTTCGTCGGATCATTAACATCCGTGATCGTAGGAGCCGAGTAAGTCAGACCCGTGGTGGCCGGGATCTGGACGATGATGTCCAGCGGAGTCAGCAAAGCTGTACTTGAGTCAGTCAACTGCCAGAGGTATTGAACCGCAACGTTCGTTCCCGCATAACCGATCGGATCAGGTGTCCCGGTCACGGGTGTCGGCGGTGCAAGCGGCGAGACGACCGTCGCATCACTCAGCGGAATCGCCGTAAGGGTCAACTGGCTCGGAGCTGAGTTGGCGATCTCCGCGACATAGGCGGACGCGATGGCCGGCGTCTTGGCACTCTTCTCAAAGGCCGAATTAGCTCCGGGTGGCGTGTAAGCAGGGAAGAGGGACGCTGCGATGTTCGCGGCCAGATAAGCATTGTTGCTGCTGTCCAGGGCCAGGCCGATGCCGGTATCAGGTCCCGATGGGCTGCCGACGTTCGCAATATAGTTCACCGCGCTCAGCGCAGCCGGCAACTGAATCACGAAACCATGCTTTGAGCTGACCAGGGTATTATCCTGCCCAGCCGGAAGGACCGGGGTGGTCGGTCCGCCCAGCGCCACGGCCGGGGGATAGCTCATCGTCTGGGACGAGGTCGAACTGCCCCCCGCGTAGACCATGCCGTTCGTGTCAACACCGCCAGCGTTGATGACATCATCACCACTGCCGCCAAGGTAAGTCACCACGAGCGGCTTTCCGGTCTGATCCACACTGACCACAAAGCCGGAGTTATTCGTTGTCGCCGATTTGGTCAGCGTGCCGGACACTGGAGTGGCACCCACCTGACCTTGCGTTGGTGTCGTGACCGGGGTGTCCGTGTTGAAGTAGGTATAGGTGACGTTGGCCCCAGGAAGATCTGTGGACGTGGTCTGTCCGAAGATCAGAAGGTTTCCGATACTGCTCTTGGTTGATGTGTCCAGCGCGATGCTATTCAGTTGATCGCTGCCGCTGCCGGCCATCCAGACGCTGTACCCGATCGTCGCCTGCGTTGCCGTACCCGTCGGGAGAATCTGCGCCGCAAATGAGTTGTATGCGCCTGCGGGCTCCCCGGCGTTCGGTTGGTTCATCGCTCCGGAGCTATAGGTACCCGCTTGGGGGAAATCGCCGACGGTGTAACCACCCACGTAAATGGAAACTCCCGCCGGGTCGGCAGCCGCGCTGCTGATCGTCGTAAAGGGATTGAGCGTATCTCCCATGAGATAGGAGGCGAACGTGACGGTGTTCGTTGCGTTCAACTTAACGATCACGCCTTTCGTAACGGGGACTGCGAGCGTCGGAGCGTCAACGACAATCGCATCGGTGGTAGTTGCCAGCGCGGATCCCGTGCTGTTACCAACGGCAATCACATTCCCCAGACTGTCGCTCGCCACTGCGGTGACGGCGCTGATGCCCGTATCGGCAACTCCGCCCGTGGCGGCCGCAAAGGGCATGGTGCTGTTGAACGTTCCGTCCGCAGATTTCAGAAAGGAGAGGAAGCCAGTGGTTGGTGTTGGGGTGACGGCCGGGGTCGTCACAGGCGCGGTAGTTCCGCCGACGACCACGACAACCCCCGCCGGGGTCGGCTGTAGAGCAAGCGCCGTAGTCTTCGAGTCAACCGCGTCGACACCCACATAGGTCAGCCATGACACCTTTGACCCTTTGTCGGTGTTGTTGAACCGAGCAACAAAGTAAGCAATGCCTGTTGTTTCTCCGCCTGAATTGTCCGTCGTCGCGGTCACGCCGAAATCAGCCGCGGGAGAACGGGTATAGCCCGTCAGAAAAACATCTCCTGCGGGATTGGCGACGATGGCCGTGGCCGTCGAGTCTGCGCTTCCGCTGAAGTAGGTTGCATAGACGATCACGGGATCGATCACAAGTTGGCGGGAGTGATCATAATCACCCAGGGCAAAACGAAGGCTTCGCGAGGAAGCATCCCCGCCGAGAACAAAATCAGCCGCTACCTCAACGTGCTTGCCCTCAGGAGTGATCTGGTAGGCGACCGGCTTTTTGAGGCGCAGCTCTCCCGATTCAGCCGGAATCAGCACCTCGCCCTGCGCATCCAAAGTCGCCTTGTCGGCACCGCTCAGGTGCATGGAGATCGCAGACGCATCCGCCCCGGGAGAGACGAGAAAGTCGTGCTCGATCGCTTCACCGCTCGCGTAGAACTGCGCGTCGATACCGGGGTAAACATGATTCAAGCCGATACGGCTATAGTTCCTGATCCCCGTCTTGAAGTCGGACGGGTCTTTGCCCATGTAATAGTTCGTCAGCAAGGGAGCCGTGGTGATCCCGACCGGTGCCGTCGCGGAGCTTCCATCAAATGTCATCACGACGGAGGAAGACTTATGCGCTCCTGGCAGTGAAAAGCGCAGGTCCTTGGACCCGATCGCGACGCTGTAATGCTGCGTTCGCCCAAGAAAGCCAACACCCGCCGCGAGCTGTCCCGCGTTTTCTTCGAAGGCGAGCGGAAGCGTGCGATCCAGTTGCTTGTGTCCGGAGACGAGCGGCTTGGGAGCCTGCGCGCTGAGGGAAGCAGTGACGAAAGGCAGAAAGGCGGACAAAGATGAAATCAAAAGAGTGTTGCGCAGCGAAGCCATACCGGCACCTTAATTGCTCGACCAATAAACATGGAACAAAACCCTTTTGAGAAAAGGGAGAGATCGGCATTTGGTTGATGGAGAAAACATGATGATGATACAAACCAGCATCTGGAGGGTCAACAAAAATAGAGATGAATAATTCGCATCAGTTACGTCCCTTTACTCATCCGTTATCAATCGGTTCAGGATAGAGGGGCAGGCGTGCCAGGTACGTTTCCTCTCGAGGCAGTCCTATCCTGAGACTCAATCAAAAGTCCGTTCAGACATCTATATTCTCAGCGCCAATCTTTAACTCAAGTCGATCAAAATCATCAGGCTTGGGGTGCGTTCACGGCAGGCTCCGGCGTGATGTGCAGGCCTTTGACAAATGCGTCGTAGTCCGGCCGAACCGCCTTGAGTTCAGTTTCCCGCGTTGTCAGGGTAATGATCCCTACCCATCGCCCGGATCGAACATAAGTCTGCGCATGCAACATGCTGCCTGCGTTCTCCGGAACATGCCGAACGAAGAACAGGCAAGCCTCCTCAGCACCCGGGAACTCCATCGGCTTTGGTCCTGCCATGGTCGGATCATCAAGGTGATGCGCGATCAGCTTGGACTGAGCTGCAATATACCCCGCAAGATCGTCGGCTTCGCCAAGCTCGTCTTGTCCCAGCGACACATTGGCAACAATGCTCTGGGCGTCGACGGCCATCTGTCGAATCCCGAAGTTCGCCACATAAAGCCATCCCCGCGGCAGGGCCGTGACCAGCCATCTTCCCACGGTGGGGAAGTTCGTCTCCGCGCTGGATTGGTCCTGGGGCTGGGTCAAAGTTTCCACCTGATACTTGGATCGAATGCTAGGGATGCTCACCGTGGGCCTCGATGGAGGCCCACGGAAATCTACATCTTGCCGCCCTTGGTGCCGTCGTCGGCCTGGTCGGGAGCAGTCGGAGGATCGGGATCCACGATCGTGCCCGCAGTCCCAGAGACAGCGGCGCCACCGCTATTGATCATCACCATCGTGCCCGAGATCGCAATCCCGGCCGGCCCAATCGTGATAAACCCGCCTGCCCCCTTCAGACAAAGCTCCATCCCGCTTTCGATCACCAGCGTCATCCCGGCTTTGATGTACACCTCCATCCCCGCATCCATGGAGTAGTTCATCCCGACCTTCTCAGCCATATTCGTTCCGACCTGAAGCGATACGTTCCCACCCACCTTCTCATTGCGGTCCGTACCCACATCGAGACTCATCTTCTCTTTGATCTTTTCAACCTTGTTCGCGTTCAGCGTTGAATGACGATCTCCCCCCGTTTGATCGTAGTGAGATCCGTCAACCATCACCGACTTCAGGTTCTTGACGTACTCGCGGTGATCGTTCTCAATCCGATGATCCATGTCGTGCTCGGCGTTGATGAAGATCTGCTCGCTCCCCATCTTGTCCTCGAACCGCAGTTCATTCGCATTCGCAGCGCCACCACCCTGACTGCTTCGCGTCAGGATTCCGCTGCGCGTGCTCATGTCAGGCAGTGCGTACTTTGGAACATTGGTCCCGTTATAGACCGAGCCCACGATGATCGGATTATCCGGATCGCCATTCAAAAACTGAACAATGACCTCATCCTCCGTTCGAGGCCAGAAGTAAGTGCCCCACCCATTCCCAGCCCAGGACTGCGCCACCCGAACCCAGGTGTTGTCGATCGTATTGCCGTCCGGCCGCTGGTAGTCCCACCAGAACTGCACGCAGACACGCCCCAGCTTGTCGATGTGAATATCCTCGCCCTTGGCCGTAACCACGAATGCCGTCTGCGGTCCATGAATCAGCGGCTTTGGGGTAACCAGCCGGGGACGAAATACAAGGTCGCTTGAAACAGCTGTAAATCGATTGCGATACTCCCCGTCGTCTCCCCCCGTCGTGCTTCGGTAGGAGGGAATCTGGTCCACCTGGTGAGATATCTCCGTCAACAGGTACTTGCGATTCCAGGCGTCGTTCGTATGGTCCGTCATCGTGAACGTATAGCCGCTTGTCATCGTGCGTGCGCTGGATACCCCATGAAGGACCTCTGCCTCCAGGTCGCTCGCTCCCGCACGGTTCGCCAGAAATCCCTTCGCGTGCTGCGGGGTCGAAAGCTGCTTTGTCTCCAGCTTGACGTATCCTTCTTCGCCGCCGGGCCAGTAGTAGTTGCTGAACGTGTTATTCGCGAACGTGCTTGTGGTCGGCACGCCATCCACCTTATTCGGGTCGAAGGTGCGATAGTCGTAGTCGCCGGTGATATGGCGCCCCGTCACCATCGTCGCCGTTGAACTGAAGTTCTGGATGGAAGACACATACCGGTCCTGCGAAACATCGGAGTTCGGCGAATACGTAACGGTGTTCACAAGCGGGCAATCCGCATAGGCAGTCCGCGAGTTGCCGAAGTTCACCTTGTTGTCGCTGTCCGAGTGTTCAAACCAGTAAAAGATGCCGTGCTGCTCCGCCAGGCGCGAGATGAAGTTGAAGTCCGTCTCGTTGTACTGCGTGCAGTAGTCGAGCGCCTGCAGCGTCCCTTCCGTCTTATCGCCAACGCTCAAGCCGTAGGGCGTAATCACAGCCTTGATAATGTCCATCACGGTCTTGCCTTGGAAGACACGGCAGTTGGTCGCCAGTGTCAACTGCCAGAGAGAGGGAACGATGTGGACGTGATACACATCGAAATCGGTATCCCCACCCATCTGCACAAACCCATTGACCATGCCGTTGATATACCGGCTGCCCTGCGTCTCGACCAGCGAGATCTCCACCGTAACCTTTTGCCCCATGATCGCCGACAGCTCGATCTCGGTGCCGGCGTCCGCCAGCAACTCGCCTTGAAACTCGAATAGGCGCGAGATTCCTTCCGTACCTTCCAGCGTCTCGATCACAAGCTCATCCGGCCCCAGAGGGCTGGTGAATTTCATCAGACGATCATCCTGCGATTGCGATCCCATAGTCGACCTGCTCCGGGTCTCCCCGCTTTCTTGCGCGCGCCGCACGCCTCAAACTGAGGCGTGCGGCATGCCAGCCTTCAGGCTGCCTTTGCCACTTCCTGCCAATCGTACGTCATCTTACCGTCCGCCACGGAGATCGCGACACTCTCAATCGTCTCGCCCTCCGCCAGTTTCCCGAGCATCTGCCGCGAGATCTCGGGCAGCATCGTATTGGACAGAATATTGTCCACGTTTCGCGCACCGCTTTCGACCTCCGTGCAACGCGACGCCACCTCGTTCAGTAACGCATCGTCATACGTCATCGTGACCTTGTGCGTCTCGCGTAGCCGCTTCTGGATCTTGCCAAGCTTCAGCCGGATGATCTGTTTCAGAGCTTCATCCCTAACAGGGAAGTAAGGCACCGTGATCATGCGGCCCAGGAACGCCGGCTTGAAGATCTTGTTCAGCTCCGGCTTGATCGCCGCCAGCAGTCCATCGGAGAACGGCATCGTCTCCGGATCGGCGCACAGCTTCATCAACGTATCCGTCGCTGCGTTGCTCGTCAGCAGGATGATTGTGTTCCGGAAATCTATCTCGCGGCCCTCACCATCCTCCATCCGGCCCTTATCGAACACTTGGAAGAACAGCTCCAGCACGTCCGGATGAGCCTTCTCGCACTCATCCAGCAGCACAACGGAGTAAGGACGGCGACGCACAGCCTCGGTCAGCACACCGCCCTCGCCGTATCCCACATAGCCCGGAGGCGAACCCTTCAGCGTCGATACCGTATGTGCTTCCTGGAACTCCGACATGTTGATCGTGATCATGTTCTTCTCGCCGCCGTAGAGCAGGTCGGCCAGCGCGATCGCCGTCTCCGTCTTGCCCACGCCGCTCGGTCCCACCAGCATGAAGACGCCAATCGGTTTGACCGGATCGTCCATATTCGCCTTGGAGGTGAGAATGCGTTGTGCGATTGCAGCCAGCGCATGGTCCTGTCCGATGACACGCTTCTTCAGGTGTTCGGCAAGCGTCAGCACAGTCGAGATCTCGTCCTTCATCATCTTGCCCAGCGGAATGCCCGTCCAGGCCGAGATCACCGCACCGCAGATCTGAGCGTCGACCGAAACGCTCATCAGTCCGGTTTCACCCTGCAGTGCCAGCAACTCTGCTTCAAGCTCGCCCAGCTTCTTCCGTGCCTCTGCCGCGGCTGCCTCGTCCTTCTTCGGTTCAGCCTCAAGCTCGATCTGGATCGTGCGAATGCCGGAAACGAGAGCCTTCTCTTTCTCCCAGCGCTCCTTCAACTCTTCAAGCGTCGCCTTGTTCTTGGCGATCTTCTCGTCGATCTCGGTCACACGTTCGCCATGGCTAGCGCCGATCACGTTCTCACGCTCCAGCACCCGCTTCTGCACCTCAAGGCTGTCGATCGTCCGCAGAACGTCTTCCAACTGAGGAGGCATTGAGTTCTGTCCGAGAGCCAGGCGTGCACAAGCCGTATCCAGAACGCTGACCGCCTTATCCGGTAACTGGCGACCGGCAATGTACCGGTGCGAGAGCTTGACCGTCGCGACAATCGCCTCATCCAGAATCCGCAGTCCGTGATGCTTCTCGAGCGAAGCAACAATTCCACGGAGCATCGTGCAGCAGACCTCTTCGCTCGGCTCCTCGACCTTCACAACCTGAAAGCGCCTCGCCAAAGCCGGATCTTTCTCAAAGTACTTTTTGTACTCAGACCACGTCGTTGCAGCAATCGTTCTCAACTCGCCACGTGCGAGAGCCGGCTTCAACAGGTTGGCCGCATCGTTCTGTCCCGCCGTACCGCCCGCGCCGATCATCGTATGCGCTTCGTCGATAAACAAGATGATCTTCTCGGTCGAAGACTTCACCTCGTTGATCAGTCCCTTGAGCCTCTGCTCGAACTCACCCTTCACGCTCGCGCCGGCTTGCAACAACGCCAGGTCGAGGCTGTACAGGTGAACTCCCTGCAGTGCCGGGGGCACATCACCTTGAACGATCCGGTTCGCCAGCCCTTCCACGACAGCGGTCTTACCCACACCCGCCTCACCGGTCAGGATCGGATTGTTCTGCCGGCGGCGCATCAGGATGTCGATCATCTGACGAACCTCAGCATCGCGTCCCAGCACCGGGTCGATCTTTCCGGCCTTCGCGTTACCGGTCAGATTCACGCAGTACTGATCCAGATTCGGAGTCTTACCCTTGCCCGCCGCAGGCCCATCGCTGGTCGTCGCGTCGCCCGTTCCGCCCGTTGGCTTCAGACTCGCCTGTACCTCGCGCGAGTTCGCCACGATCGTATAGAAGTCCTTACGCAGCCCCTCTGGTTCAATCTTCTGTAGCTCGCGGCTGATCTCTTTCACGGCGCGTGCAAGGTCCTCGTGGGTTAGTAGCGCCAGCAGCGTAAAGCCCGTACGTACGCTGCCCGCATCGTACTCGATCGACGCCACAGTCCACGCCTCCGCCAACATCTTCACCAACTGAGGGCTGAACGCCGGGGACCGCGCATTGCCCGTCTTGATATTGTCCAGCGCCCGGTCCAACTCCTTCGAGAGTCGCGACTTATCCACGCCGTAATGCTTTAGGATCGACGCGATATCGTTATCGCTGCTCTCCATCGCCTTCACGAGGTAGTGCTCGATCTCGATGTCATAGTGCGTGCGAGACATGCACAAACCAGCCGACGCTTCGAGCACGCTGCGGGTCGTATCGTTCAACTTCGCAATCAGGGACTTCAGATTCAGACTCACGGGGATAGCCTTTCTTGCTGCAAACTCTAGAGAAATTTTCTAAGCCAAAAGGTAGGTCGCCTCACCTGCATCCGTCATCCTCGGCCGTGTCTTCAACCAGCTCACAAGCCCAAGCCGCGGGGTACTCTGGCCCTGCCCGTCCAACTCACACTCGGGCACATCCTGCTTATCCAAAATCAACTGCACCTGGGTCTCGTACGCGCCGTCGGAGTAGAACTGCATCCATCCGACCAACTCGTTGTATCCGGTCTCACCCGGTAAAAACTGTTGATACCGGTCAAAACGCATTGGCCCCAAGGAAATCTGAATCCGGCCGTGATGATCCCAGACCTCTTCGCCCGTCACCACGCCCAGTCCAAGCTGTTCGCTCATCCGCCCGCTTCCCGAAAGAAACGTCATATTCTCCTTCGGCAGGGAACGCCACGTCCCGGCAAACTGGTTGATCTGCACCGGAACGTCGAAGAAGTCCTCCAAGATCTGACGGAGCGAATCCGCCGTACGAATGTGCCGTCCCAGCAGTCCGGCATAGTAGATATAGGTCTTATCGGAAAGCCGCGCACGATTCCGAAGACCTTCCGTGCCCAGCCCCAGAATGTCCAGCAGACGGAGGCTCAGCTTGTCATCGAGTCCAGCCTCATACCCGATGTAGTAGCGGTGCTTCTCCCAGGCGCGGTAGAAAAGCGAAAGAATGCGATGGTTGAAAATATCAAAAAACTCAACCATCGCGCGATCTTTTTCGCGAATCCGCGTCAACGCCTGTTCCGTGTACATCGAAGGCAGCGCAGACAGGGCGGAAGTCAGTCCCATGAACTGCACGGTCATCTTCAATTGCCCGGAGGACATCCGCTCCAGGTCATAGATCTCACTCGGCGGAAACCCGAACGTCGGAAGGGAAGAGAAGCGAAGAGTCTCATCCTGCGGCTGCGAAAAACCGCCTACAGTGCCTCGGCCCTTCTCCATTCGCTGCAGCATCCGCACAGCCTGGAAGAAGCGAACGCGGAACGGCTCGTCATCAAGCATCTTCCGGACGGCCTCAAACTGCGCCCGGTCCGTCTCTAAAGCAGAACCTTCGTGCCCGCTCTCGGTGGCCATGTCCGCATTACCTCCTTCCTGAGATTCGTCCGCACGGAAAGCTGCGAGAAGCTGTTGATGGAGGCATATCCCGCCAGAAATCGATCCAGAACCGCCGCAAACAGGTAAACGCCGCCGCCAACGAACTGCTGTTCATCAAGCTCCAGGTGAACCTCGGTACCGCGCGCCGGCACCAGTCCGTAGTCGGAAAGCACCAGCGCGAAGTGTGGCCCGGAGGTCATCTTCTGAATGCTGCCGATGTGGTTCTCCAGGTGCTGCGAATCCGTAAAGTTGTGCAGCCGCAGAATCTCCTGCAGCGCCGTCTTCCCATCTTCCGTCAGAGACAGGTAGTTCAACGAAAGCAAAGAGACCAGCCGCCAAACTTGACCTTTGCCCTGCGGTGGATCGGCACTCGCCGTGGGCCGCCGCAGCACGTTCACGACCTTCGCCGCCGCATGACCCACAGCCTCCATGTCGCTCTCGGTCGTACCGAAATTGAATCGTGACGGCAAATCGAAGTTCGAGCAGGTCGTCCGTACCGTCAGCACGTCCGCATCCGGGCTCTTCAGTTGCCCGTTCAGATCCACCACGGAGATCGTCAGTACGGAAGGCTCGCGCTCTCCAAGCTGACTCACATTCCGCGTCGCCGTCCAGTAGGCCGTGTCCTTCTGCTCCCGGGTCTCATACCGATGCGCGTTCACTGGCTCCAGCGTGACCGACTGCCGCAGCTTCGGGTTCGCCGCAATCACCTCGTCGATGCTGAAGACCTCCATCATCGCCGCGTGCCGGCCATCGGGAATCACCGTATACTCATGCTTGGTCTGCGTCAGCAAAATTGGCTCGGCCGTCTGCGGAAACAGGTTGATCACCGGCGTGCATCCCAGCCGGAACGTTCGTGCACTGACCCCCAACTCCATCACCTGCTGCCGGTCTGACCGCTCAAACCGAGAGAACAGAAAGATAATCTCCGCCTCGTCCCCAAATCCTGTTTCCCCCAGCGCCTCCAGCCCGCTCAGGTCGAAGAACAGGAACTTCTCCGGCAGCGCAAAGTACTCCTGCAGCAGACGATGTCCTTCAGCCGATCGCCGCTCATGCGGAATCACCGCCTCATCCTTTTCGAAACCCACCATTCGGATCTGCCCGGGCTCCAGCGAGATCGTTCGGGTCCGGTTCTTCGGATCGCGCAAAATGATCTCAATGCAGTTCGCCGAGATCATCTCGTACAGGTTGTAGACGACGCTTGCGTCGCCCGCCAGATGAAACCGAAGCGTCGAAAGCGGAAGCCCTTCAAACTCCACGTCCTGAAAGCACTTCAGCTTCAGCCGCGCAGCCGTCACCGCTTGCACCTCGCCTGAAGCCCGCACCGGATACTGGAGCCGCTCCACCTGCCGCCACTCCGCCTCCACCACCGAGAACGGCCAAAGCTCAACCTCATAAGCTGATTCGAACCGGCACGGCATCCCATCTACCGTCGCCTTCGTCACCATCGCGGAGCCGCGCGGAATCTTCGTACCCGCCGTCTTCTTCCCCTGCCCAGGATCGGACAGACACTCCACAATCGTCATCGAGGGAATTGGCCGCAGGTAGGCCGGGTAGATCATGTTCAGCAGCGATTCGCTGATCTCCGGAAAGTCATCATCGATGCGCCGATGAACCCGCGCCGCCATGAACGCAAATCCTTCCAGCAGCCTTTCCACATGCGGATCTTCGCAGGAGTCGCCCGTGAGCAGCAAACGGCTTGCCACCCGCGGATAGCGGCGCGCAAAGTCGCCCCCCATCTGCCGCAGGTAGTTCAGCTCGCGCTCGTAATACTCCAGCAACTCTTCCGACATCGCCTACTTCACCTCATACTCACCGCGCGTCAACTCCAGCACCGTGTCGAACTCGATATTCTCAACCTGCGTGTCGAACTGAATGCGCCCCTCAATCCGAAACTGAAGACTCCGCGTCATCGCCTCCCCGCGCGAAACAAACACCCGCACGCCCTGAATTCTCGGCTCAAATCTCCGCAACGTCTGTAGCATCGCCGTCATCAGTGCGCTCTGGTCTCCGGCGGACTCTGAATACGAATGAATATCCGGCAACCCATAATTGATCACTGAAGCCGCCGCCCTCGGATAGAGGTTGATATCCTCAATCGGTGGCCTCCGCGAGTTCAGCAGATACTCCACATCCCGCTTGATCGATTCACGATAAACTCGCATAGACTGCTGCCGCGTCGTAGGCCAGTCATCCACATCGCACAGCCGGTCCAGCAGCGATTGCGTTACGAGATTTTCTGCTTTGCTCTTGGCCACTGCACTCTCTCCCAACCGCTGTCCTGTGGCTAAGCAAGCCTGCCCAATGCCGCCTGCGGATCGAGCCGACACAAACGTTCAAACACGACTTCCTTCTCCTCTGCCGGGCTGCCTCGCTTGTCTAGGCACTTGAGCAGCAGACCCAGGGGGTGCGCTAGCATCTCGCCTGTCTCCCACGTCTCCAGCCCGCGCCGTTCGATCTCCTTGGAAAGCTCTACCAGAACCGGATAAGCAATCGCTCCCTGATCCGCAACCAGGCAGAGTTGTGCAACCTGCACACGGCGTTGGAAACGGGTGCGTCCACTCGGTTGCAGTTCAGCGTCCCGCACCAGCAGGGTAATGGCCTCGCCTGTCTTGCCGCTCTTCAGCAGAATCGTAGCCTGCTCATAGATGTCGGGTCCCTTCATCTGTTCTGGTCCGGCACCCATCGGCGGTGGAGCAGCCACAACCGGCGCTTCAACCGTGGGCTTTTCTTCTTCGATCACCGGTGCCGGAGGCAGGATCGCCGCATCGATCCATTGTTGTGTCTCCGCGTTCGCCGCAGGAGTGTCATCATCCAGCGACCACCCGCGAATCTCCGGCAGATCGATCAGCACGCCACGCACGGTGCTGACGATCGCTGCAGCCAGCGCATTCGCTCCCAGCCCTGTCGCGCCGCGCCATAGATACCGTTGCAGATCGAGCCACGTCCGCGCACAGGGCTCTCCCAGTGTTTTGAGACCTAGTGTCAGAAGATCGTTCCAGTTGCTCTCGCTCGCCAGCCGCTTCAAAGCCTGGCGCGTCTCTGTAGGAGGGGCGACGGCAAAGTTCAGCTCATAAACCGCCCCCTGCGCGCGCATCTCTCCAAACCGCAAACCGGAGCAGACCAGGTAAGGAACCGGCGATTGTGGAGCCTGACCGTGCAGAAACAGGGCGCCTTCCATCACCGCCGTGTGTGCCTGCTCGGGAGTCGTCGGAACCCCACCGAATCCAGCGGCTTTCAACGGAGCCGTCTGCACTACCGGTACGGCTGCAGGGGCAGCTTGGCTTTCGACAGCAACCGCGATCGGAGCGGCAACGACCACTACAGGTTCCGGTTCAGGCTCGGGCTCAGGTTCCGGAGCGATCTCAATATCCGGTTCCGTCTTACGCCGTTCATTCAATAGCCCGGAGACAGCCTGCTTCACCTCCTCAAGCGACGTGACGAGCTTGTTCATCGCAGGATAATCGTCGCCGTACTTGTCCTCCTGAAACACCCCCATCTCATCGATCAGGAGAAGGGAAGCCGTGAGGGCCTCTTCCGTTGCAACAAAAAATGTCTTTGGAGTAGCCGCAAAGGCGATATCGAAATCTTCGGCCGTGACCTGGCCCTGGTTGATGGCGTCCTGGCGAGCCTCGCGCTTTTCCTTGGTGTCGGCAGCCTTCTCATAGCCCACCTTGCGGGATTCAACGTACTTCGACTGCCCAAAGCCGTTCTTCAGAATGGGAAGCCCTTTGACGAAGCTGGCAATACGGTTCACAGGAGCTTCAATCGCGGTGACGCGCAGCCCCAGGTCGCCGTCGTCATCGATCTCGGGAAAAACCGTATCCCAGAACTGATCTTGCAGCTTCAATATCAGATCGAGGCACCCGGGAAGCAGTGCAATTCCCTCTCGCTTCAGGTGCGACTCGATCAGCCAGCCCGCAAGCCTTAGATCCTTCGTTCGCTTGGCAAGCGTCTCGCTCGCCAGCTTGATCACAAGGACGTGGTCGGCCTTCTTCGGCGTGCGTTCCCACGCACCCGCCGAACCGCTATCGTCATCTTCGATACGGGCTTCCTTAATCTGATCGAAGACTTTGTCGTAGTAGAGGTTGGTCCCGGAAGGATTGGCACCGGCGATCGGCTCGAGCAGATCCTCACGCAGAGGCATCGGCGACTTCCTCCGCGATCCGTTCCCAATCGATGCTGTTCAACTCCAGCAGAGGAACTTCCTCACCGTCGATCAGCATCATGCGCTGGCCGAACGGAACCTCCGCCTCACCATCCGCGGACTCCCATACCGTCATCCGGCCGAGCTTCACCGCATCGTCCGCCTGCTGATAAGAGAACGGCGACAGAACAGGGATCAGAACCTCGCCCAGGTCCTGTAGGCGGAAGGCCTTGCTCGTCTCAATGCGCGCCCGAGCCCAGATCAGATCACGCAGGCTCTCGGGCTTCTCGATCTCGATCTGCTCCATGTACTTCATGGGAATCCAGGTGTAGCTGCCCGCAATAAAGACCTCAAGATTTGCGCCGATCCGTGGGTCGGCATCTCGCAGATCGGAGAAAGCCTGACCGTTCCACATTCCAGTCAGTGGCTCGACGGAGGCATTCAACTCTGGATAAGCCTTCTTCGCGAAGAGATCCTGCCGCGTTCTCTCCGCATGCAGGGCACTGCGATACATCAAAGCGCCGGCGGCCGTTTTCCCGCCATCTCCTGCCAGAAAATCCAACTGCTTCTCGGCGCGGTCGTAGTTGCCGGCGAAGCAGAGAAGCTCGAACAGAAAGGTGCGGCGCTTGGTGTCGAGAGGATTGCTCCTGACCTCGTCACCAAGCACCTTGATCGCTTCTTGCAACTCACCTTTTTTGTACAGGTCCAACGCCGTCATGATCTGCCTAGCTGACGAGGTTCTGCTTCAGGTTGTAGTTGATGGCAGCCTTCACATTCAGCTTGCCGGTCTCATCCTGCTGTGCATACTCGGTCGAGATCGTGTTGTAGCTGAAGGACACGCTCTCCATCGGAACTTCGCTTGATCCGCTGACCTGCACGCTGGTGATAAAAACCTCGCCCAGAGAGATCGTCAGGAACGGGCTGCCGTCGCCGCCGGACTTCACGGCCGTCAGCACGCCGGTTGCAATGTGGGTGCCGAGCAGGAGGGCCTTGTACATCGGACCGCTCGCTACGTCGTAGTTCTTCATGATGCTCAGGTCCGCAAGAGACGCCTTGCCGGCTCCTGATCCGCCCGAACCCGAGACCGAGGTGGTCTGGCTCGCCCCCCAGCTGAAAGACATCACGCTGATTTCGTTGGGGTGCTTGGAATCCACGGACTCACCGGGGATATCTGCGAGTTTGAAAAAAAAATCTACGGCCATGACTTCTCCTTGTTGTGTGAATGCTGCGGCTAATACTTCATGAATTGTAAAGACTGGTCGATATTCCGAATGCTCCCGCCATTACTTCGCGGGAGCCGGCAGATCCGCCACCAGCCTCAGAGAAACGGTCAACTCATCCAGTTGGAAATGCGGCCGCATAAACGCGACTGCGCGCAGCGCACCCGCATTTCCAGGAACCGACATGACCTCAATACGAGCCTCGCGTAAAGGCCGTTTTGCCTTTGCCGCCGCAGATCCTGTGTCATCCGCAAGCACGTACTGGTTGACCCACTGATTTAGGAACTTCTCTGCCTCGACACGGCTCATCGCGCTGCCGATCTTATCGCGCATCATCGCCTTGAGGTAATGTGCGAAACGAGACATCGCCATGATGTACGGAAGCTGGGCCGAAAGCCGGGCATTGGCATTCGCCTCCGGCTTGTCGTACAGCTTCGGCTTGTTGACGGTCTGGACGCTGAAGAACGCGGCCTTGTCCGTCCCCTTGCAATGAACCAGGGGAACAAAACCCTGATCGGCAAGCTCTTTTTCACGACGGTCGGTGATCGTCACCTCGGTCGGACACTTCAGCGCGACATCGCCCTCGTCGGTCGTGAAGTTATGGGCCGTCAGTCCTTCGACCAGGCCCCCGCCTTCCACGCCGCGGATCGCCGAGCACCAGCCGGACCGCGCAAACGAGTTCGTCATGCGTGCAGCCAGGCCGAACGCCGCATTGCCCCACAGATACTTCGAGTGGTCGCGGCCGTCCACCGCTTCCTCATACGCAAACGCTTCGATCTGCTTCGTATCCTGCCCGTACGGCTGGCGCATCAGGATGTGCGGAAGCGTCAACGCAACGTAGCGGGAGTCGTCGGACTGACGGAACGACTTCCACTTCGCATACTCGGTGCTGTCGAAGATCTTCGACATATCGCGTGGAGCGCCGAGCTGTGTGTAGTCGCTCAGGTTCATCAAGCCAGGAGCGGCAGCGGAAAGGAACGGAGCATGCGCCGCGGATGCGACCTGCCCGATCTTCTCGAGCAGCTCCAGATCTTCAGGACCACGGCCAAACTCGTAATCGCCGACCATCGCCGCGAACGGAGCGCCGCCGAATACGCCGAACTCCTCTTCGTAGACCTTCTTGAATAAGGCGCTCTGATCGAACTCCGGTGCACGCTGAAGATCGCGCAGCAGGTCTTTCTTGGACGCGTTCAGCACCTTGATCTTGAGCATGTCGTTCGTCTCGCTCTGATCCATCAGGTACTTGATGCCGCGCCACGTCGCTTCCAGCTTCTGGAACGAAGGGTGATGAATCACCTCGTTCAACTGGATCGAGATCAGACGGTCAAGCTGCGCGATGCGTGCGCTGATCGTCGCCTCGGCATCCTTGCTCAACGTCATCTGTCCTTCGAGCACCTGGCTGACGAACTCCTTCACCAGATCTTTGCCTCGCTCTAGATCGCCAGCCTCGCGGCTGAAACGGCCCTGCGCGACGATCTGATCAAGAAGGGAAGGCTCGCCCGTCTCGACTGCTTCTGCGGTGCTGGCGCTCGCCAGCGGGTTCGCTGCACTACTCATTTCCACCCTCCGGGGTCGTGCCGACTTCCGCACGAAGCTTGTTTCGATCTTCCGTGTTCGAAACCGCATCGAACAGCATCTGGTCCAGCTTGTCGTTGCCCTGCAGCGTGCCGCGCAGATCGGAGAGCCGCGTGCGCAGATCCAGAAGCTCCTTCAGCGGCTTGACCTGCTTCGCCACGTTCTCCGGCGAAAAGTCGTCCATGCTCTCGAAGTGAAGATTCACCTTCACCTGTCCTGCATTCGGGTCGTCGCTCAGCTTGTTGTCAACAGAGTATGCCAGGTGCGGCTGCATCCCCTTCAAAACCGTGTCAAAGTTGTCCGGGTTGATCTCCACGAACTTGCGGTCTTTCAATGCGGCCAGCGGAGTCTCAGGCTGGCCGGTCAGATCGCCCAGCACACCCATCACGAACGGCAATTCCTTAAGTTCAATTGCATTGCCGACTTCAACGTCATACGTGATATGAACGCGCGGCGATCTCACACGATCGAGTTTGTGTTGCGTACTCTCAGCCATGATGCTCCCCATCCTTGGTTTTTTTCGGTGCCCCTAACAAGACCACAACTCCCTGTGGAAGTCCAGCAGAAAATCCGCTGCTTCTCTTACCATTCGCTCGGGCCCGATGTGAGCGGATGGTAACGTCTTCTGTATCGTCTGGATGAAACCATCGCACCCACACGGGAACACAAGTCAGAGACTATCGCTGAACCTTCACTTCAGCAATGAGGCTTGCAACAGAGGTAACGCAGGGCCCTATTTCCTTTGAGGAGTGAACTCTATCGCAACCCGGTCCTCCCCTACAAGTAAATTTTTGAAGAGCCTTGAAGCTTCCTCTCCACCCATCCTCTCACCCCCAAACAATCGCCCTCTCACCCGCATCAAGAAGCGGTACAGTGATGCGATAAGCTAACAAGCGATCCTCATCGGTTCGGAGCACCTCGCATGCGACAGTTGCAGCCCGTCATCTGGTCCAAAGGCACCTTCCTGTCCCCGCAGCACCTGCAGTCGCAGGAACGCTTCGTCGAAGACACCGTGCGCTTCTATCTCGATTCGCTTGTCTCAAAATCCTGGGGCTTCCTCAAGATCCAGATCGACGCCAAGGCCCTCACCGAAGGCACGCTCACCATCTCTGTTGCAACCGGCATCTTCCCTGACGCTCTCCCCATCGACGTCCCCGCTTCCGATCCCGCGCCACCCTCCCGAGTCCTTGACGAATGTTTCCGCGACGGACGCGAGACCTGCATGTTCTACCTTGCCATCCCGCAGTACCTGCAAGGCGGCATGAACGTCTCACTCCAGCGCGGCCGCGTCAGCACCCGCTACCTCGCACAGCTTCAGATGACTCGCGACGAAAACAGCGGCAGCAATGAAAAGCCTGTACAGGTCGCCCGTAAAAATCTCCAGCTCCTCGCTGAAGGCGAAAACCTTGAAGGCTCCGTCCTCCTGGCCTGCGCGCGCGTCCTCAAGACCGAAACGGGAATGTACCACCTCGACCCAACCTACGTTCCATCTCTCATAGACGTACACGGCAACGAAACGCTCACCAGCATCATCCGCGGCCTGATCGAGCTCCTCGTCACCCGTTCCAGCCAGCTCTCCGGCAGCCGCCGTCAAAAGAACCAGACCCTCGCCGACTTCACCGCCTCGGACGTCGCCAACTTCTGGCTCCTCTACACCATCAACACCCACCTCCCCGGCCTCCGCCACTACCTCGAATCCTCCAGCGTCCAGCCCGAGATGCTCTTCGGCGATCTCTCCGACCTCGCCGGCGCGCTCACCGCCTTCTCCACCCAGATCGATCCCCGCGACCTCCCGCGCTACGACCACGACAACCTCGGCCCCTGCTTCATCGAGCTCGACCGTCTCCTCCGCATCATGCTTGAGACCGTCGTCCCCACCAACGTCGTCTCCATCCCCCTCAACCTCACGCGCGAGACCATCTACGCCGCCTCCATCGACAAGGACGCCTGGTTCGACAACTCCCGCTTCTACCTCGCCGTCTCCGCCGACATGCGCGACACCGACCTCATCGACCGCATCCCCAAGCTCACCAAGGTCTGCTCCGCCACCCACATCGAGATGCTCGTCCGCCAGGCCCTCCCCGGCATCAAGCTCACCCACGTCGAGCAGCCTCCCCGCGCCATCCCCGTCAAGCTCCGCTACCAGTACTTCAGCATCGAGCGCAGCGGCACCGCCTGGGAGGCCGTACAACGCGCCCGCAACTTCGCCGTCTACGCCCCCTCAGACCTCCTAAATCCCCAGATGGAACTCATCATCCTCCTGCCTAAAGCCAACTGAACTGGAGCTTTCAGGGTTTGATCGATGACTGTATTGCTTGCTCTCTTGCGATACACTCACGTCGTCCGCTGCACACGGCTCTTGCTGCATAAAGGAGAACACCATGCGCTCTCTTCGCCTGATCTATGCCTTTCTCTTTATGTCTGCATCGCTTACCTTCGCGCAGCAGCCCGCTACGTCTGGCATATTTGTGCTGCACAAGTTTGCGCAGCCCATAGGCAAAGAGACGTACAGCATCGCTGCAAGCGGCGATACGTATACGCTGCGCTCGCACTTCTTGTTTACGGACAGGTCGACACCGGTATCGCTGGAAACGACCTTCACGGCGCATACGGCGGACATGCTACCTCTGAGCTATGCGGCGAAGGGAAAGTCTTCGCGACTGTCACCGATGGATGACACGATGACACTTGCCGATGAAGCATTGCTGGTCAGTGCAAATGACAAGAAGACCTCGGTGACGCCGAAGGGGCCATGGTTTATGACCGATGGCTATTCGCCTGTCGCGATGCAGGAGCAGATGATGCGGTGGTGGCTGCTGCAGGGGAAGCCGGCGGCGTTCACGGCGTATCCATCAGGCGCGACGGTGCACATCCTCCCTGCTGGAGAGCTCACGGTGGAAGGCCATTTGTTGCATGGGTACACCGTTGGCGGACTGATCTGGGGGCAGGAGAGTCTGTGGATGGATGAGGCGCAGGACCTCGCTGCGCTGGTGTCGATCGATGCTGAATTCGATCACTTCGAAGCGCTGCGCGACGCGTTTGCCAACGATTTGAGCACATTCATATCCGCTGGAGTAAAGAACAATCTTTCGGCACTGAAGACGTTGAGCGCTTCGGCCCGCATGAGACCCGCCAAGGTGCTCGTGATCACGGGAGCAACCCTTGAGGATTCCACGGGTGTGGCTGCTGTCAAGGACTCGGTGATTGTGATGAGCGACGGTGTAATTACGGCGGTAGGATCGAAAGGGAAAATTAAGGTGCCGCGAGGTGCGACGGTGCTCGATGCGCGCGGCAAATTTGCAGTGCCGGGGCTTTGGGATGCCCATGCACACTACGAGCAGGTGGAGTGGGGTCCTATCTATCTCGCCGCAGGTGTGACGAGCGTTCGCGATGTCGGCAACGAATACGACTTCATCACAACGGTGCATGATGAGTTGGATCGCAAGGCAGATCCGGCGGTCGGGCCGCATTTGGAGTTCGCGGGCATCATCGACGGCAGCGGCAAGGACGGGAAACGAGCACGGTCGCTCGGCGTGGTAATTGCCGATACGCCCGAACAGGCGCAGATGATCGTTACGAAATACAAAGGCGCGGGTGCAAAGCAGATCAAGATCTACAGTTCGGTGCAGCCGGAGATTGTGAAGGCCATCTGCTTAGCCGCGCATGCGCAAGGGATGACGGTGACGGGGCACATTCCGGATGGCATGACCGCCGTGGAAGGTATCAATGATGGCATGGACCAGATCAACCATATTCAATACCTCATCCCCTATCTGGTAAAGCCCACGCTTGGCCCGGATGGCAAGCCGATACGCACGGCAGACGTCTTCCTCGACGTCACACAGCCGAAGGCGAAAGAGCTGCTGGACGTGATGAAGCAGCACCACACGGTACTCGATCCGACCATTGCGCTGTTTGAAACGCAAATTCACACAAAACCGATGAGTGAGTTAGAGCCGGGGCTGGACCACGTGGCCCCGCAGCTCTATGCAGCACTGAATTCGCCCGCTGCTCCGGCGGCTCGGGCCCACGCGGTGGATAACCGATGGAGTCTTTTTCCGGCGATGGTCGGGGCCGTGCATGCGGCGGGCATCCCCGTCATTGCAGGCACAGACCAGGCGATCCCCGGGTACTCGCTGCACCGCGAGATGGAACTGTATGTGCAAGCTGGGTTCACGCCGCTGGAGGCGCTGCAGTCGGCGACGATCGAGACGGCACGCGCGGTAGGAGTGGAGAAAGAATCAGGATCGTTGGAGGTAGGCAAGCGTGGGGACGTGCTCTTGCTCGACGCGGACCCGATGGCCGACATTCACAACACACGCAAGGTGTGGCGGACAGTATCGGCCGGGGCAGTGTATGCGCCGGGGGCATTGTGGGAGAGCGTTGGGTTCAAGCCGTAGCAGTTGGGGTGAAGCAAATAAGGACTACCGAGTGGCGACTCCTTAGTATCAATAGCTTCACTTTTTCATCAGCAACACCACAGCCACCAGAATTGCCACCAGCAGAAAGATCACCAGGATCAGCAGCAGCGGGAGCATCTGCTGCATCTTCCCCGCAGCCGGTGCCTCAACCTTGAGCTCAGGTGCCTTCAACTGCGGCACCGCAGGAGCAGAAGGCATGGCAGGCCCGGTAAAGTGAACTCCTCCACCACTCGCACCAGGCATCCCCGGCATGGCAGGCGGCGCGAAGTGAGGCGCAGCCCCGCTACCCGCTGAAGGCATGGCAGGCATGTGTGGCATGGACATCGAAGGCGGCGTGAACGTAACTCCTAACGGCGAACCCCCAGCCGCCGCAGCCGGAGCCTCCGCAGGAGCGCCGCCGCCGCTCGGCCCGCGCAGCCCAGCCTCCCGCAGCGCGGAAGCCGTCACAATGCGCGTGAACTCACTCGGGCCCGCACCCGACGGAGCCACAGGCGGCGGTGTATACATCGGTGCCTGTCCAGCCGGAGGAAAGCCCGCCGCAGGCAGACCTGCAGGGGGAAAACCTTGTGCATTAGGAGTCTGCGCCTCCCACGCCGAACTCGGCGTGCTGGACTGTGCAGGCTGATCAAGCGTCCGCAGCAACTGCGTCAAGCCTCCGCTCCCCGCAGGAGGAGCCTGCGGCGGAGGCTTGGGCTGGCTGTACCCCATATCCCTCGCAGGAGGCGCAACAGTCTCAGGCCGTCTCGCCTGCGGCTCCGCATACGTGGAGAACATCTGCGAGGCTCCCATCCCCGCATCGGAGCTGGCCGGTGGAGCCACACTCGGTCTCGAGTATGGATCGGGACTCCCAAACGGATCGCCGCCCGCAGCCTCCTGACGCACAGGCTGACTCACCGCCGGCTTGCTCTCCGCAGGCTCTGAATCGAGCGTCCGGAACAACTGCGTAAACGTCCCGTCACTCGCAGCGGCCGGTGGCGCAGGCGGAGCCGCCGGAGGGGGAGGAGCAGCCACATATCCCCGAGCCTCAGGCAGAGCAGGCTTTGTCTCAGGCTCTGAAAGCGCACTAAACATCTGCGTGAACGATCCCGGTTCAGACTTCGGTGCGGCAGCCACAGGCTCCGGAGTATAGCGTGGCGCTTCATGCTGCGGCGCACTCTGCGGTGACATCGTGGAAGCATTGAACATCTGCGTAAACGATCCCGGCTCGCTCGCCTTCGGCGCAGCCGCCGCAGGCTCAGACGGCGCGGCAACCACAGGAGCCCGTACCGGCTCCGCAGGAGGCGCTGGGATGGGAGTAGACGCAGCAGGAGCCGCATCGAGCGCCTGGAACATCTGCGTAAACGAACCCGGACTTGGAGAGCCCGGCGGAGCCTCTGGCACTTGGGCCGGCCGACTGAACGATCCCGGCTCGCTCGCCTTCGGAGCAAGCTGCTCTGAGCTCGGCAGCGGCATATCCAGCGTATTGAAGATCCGCGTAAACGATCCCGGACCGGCCTCGGCAGCAACCGGCGCGGGTGCCGGCGCAGCAGCCTGTGTCTCCACAACAGGAGGCGCAGCAGGCGACGTATCGAGCGCCTGGAACATTTGCGTAAAAGAACCCGGACTTGCAGCCGCAGGTGCCGCCATAGGCGCCGCAATCACCGGTGGCGCTGTCTCTGGAGCTACATAGGGCGCTACGGTTTCAACTGCCACCGGCGGTAGAACTGGAGCAGGCGGGGCCACCGGAGCAGCAGGCGCCGGAGGTGCAAAGTCGAGCGTATTGAACAACTGCGTAAACGACCCCGGCTGGCTCACTGGAGCAACTGGAGCGGCAGGCGGAGCCGCCACACCCTCAGGTGCCGGCGCACCCACCGTCGCAGGAGCCCCCCGGAATGACGTCACCTGCGCCTTCTTCAACGGTGCAGCCTCCACCGGCTTGGCCTCAGCCACAGGCTCGTCGATCGTCCGCAGCAACTGCGTGATCGACTCCACCGCAGGCGCGGCAGGAGGGGGAGCAGCAACAGGGGAGGGAGGCGGAGCAACCGGTGCAGTAGCCGGTGGCTGGTCATAGTTCAAAGCCCTCAGCAGTTGTGTGAACCCGCTGTTCGGCACAAGCGGCGCGGCGGGCGGTGGAGGAGGAGCGACCGGTGCCGGCGCAACAGGGGCAACAGGAGCAGCCGGAGGAGAGTTCCGCAGCAGGTTCTTCAGCGCCTCAGATCCATCCTGTGCAGCCGTGTTGTCTTCCTTGAACGTCACCTCGTGAACCATGGGCGCAGCCGGCCGAACCGCCTCGGCCTCCTTCACCGGTGTTGCAACTGGCTCCCACCCAGGCGCAGAAGCCTGAGCAACCGGCGGCGCGGATGCGAGCCCCAGCAGCCGTGCCAACTCATCATCCTTCTCGCCCGGTGCGCTGTCCGAAGAGATCGTCCCAAAGATATCCGTCGCACCGCCGCTCGAAGCCTGCGCCCGATTCATCTCGCTGTCATTTTTGAAATTCGGATCCGCCATCAATCTCTTCTCCGGGACTCATCCCCTGTCGCGCGTACCCCGCGTGGAAGGATGATATCCGATCCAGAGAATGTTTCTTGACACCCCCGGCAAAGATTCCTAGTATGGCGCTACAGCCTCTTCAAACGCGGCGAGTTACCCCTGTTGGTCTCAGCCTGTTTTCCTCGCAGGCATCGCTCCTGAAACCCCCTAAACCGCCGCCGTTCTCCGAACGTCAGAAACACTATGGACCGCTCCCTATGAAGTTCCTCTCTCGCGTCGTCTGGTCGGAGGGAATGCATCTTGGCCCACATCACTTCCAGACTCAGAGCCGCTATTTCGAAGACTCCCTCTGGTTCCTCTCAGCAGGCCTTCGCCGCAATCCCTGGGGCCTCATCAGCCTCTCCCTCGACACCGAAGCCATCCGCAACGGCAACGTCGTCCTCCGTTACGCCTCCGGCATCTTCCCGGACGGCCTTGTCTTCGAGATCCCCGACAGCGATCCCGCACCCCCCGCCGTCAGCCTCAAAGACCTCTTCTCCCCCACCGACAGCGAGATCACCCTCTTCCTCACCGTCCCCAAGCGCTCCTCTCGCGGCCTCGACTGCGACACCGCCACCCTGAAATCCAACGCCGCCCGCTACTCCTCCGCCGACCGCACCATCACCGACGACACCAGCGGCCAGGACGAGTACACCGTAGCCTTCGGCAATAAAAATCTCACCCTCGTCAGCCAGGCCCAGCTCACCCCCGACGCTATCTCCTTCCCCCTTGCCCGCATCTTCCGCGATGGCAAAGGCGGCTTCGCCGTCGATCCCGACTTCATCCCTCCCGCCCTCCGCATCTCCGCCAACGAGAACCTCCTCACCCTCCTCAAGCGCCTCATTGAAACCCTCAACGAGCGCATCAAGACCGTCTCCCGCGGCAAAAAGCGTGAAGGCCAGTTCGAGATCGGCAGCTCCTCCCTCGACGTCGCCAACTACTGGTTCCTCCACGCCCTCTGCTCCGCCATCCCATCCCTCCAGCAGCATCTCGACGCCAAGCACAGCCACCCCGAGGAGCTCTACCTCGATCTCGTCCGCCTCTCCGGCGCCCTCTGCACCTTTTCGCTCGAGTCCAATCCATCCGACATCCCCCCCTACTCCCACCTCCATCTCCAGTCCGTCTTCCACGCCCTCGACGCCCACATCCGCCGCCATCTTGAGATCGTCGTCCCCTCCAACACCCTCACCCTCGACTTCACCAAGTCCGAGCCCTACGTCTTCGTCGCCAACGTCAACGACGAGCGTTGCTTCCGCCGCGCCCGCTGGATCTTCGGCATCCGGTCCTCGCTCGCCGAGTCCGACCTCCTCCGCCTTACCCCGCACCTCGTCAAGATCTGCTCCGCCGAAGGCGTCACCAAGCTCGTCCAGCGCGCCCTCCCCGGACTCGAGCTCCTCCACCTCTCTGTCCCTCCCTCCTCCATGTCGGCTGAGGCGGACATGCACTACTTCAGCATCAGCTCCGCCGGAGCCTGCTGGCAGCACATCCTCCAGACCAAGCGCGTCGGCATCTATGTGCCCGGTGACATCCGCGACGCCGTCTTTGAAATCACCGTCATCCTTGAGGCCAACGCATGAGCACCGCCGCCACTATTCCGCAGGCCCCACCCGCCGCCCGCACCAACTCACTCGCCCTCTCCTTCCAGGACGTCATCACCGTCGTCCTCCGCATGCGTTACGGAGCCCAGCGAATCCCCGACGCCGCAGCCTTCCGCGTCTCTATCCGCAAGATGATCGCGGCCTCCGTCCAGGAGGTCCGCTCTCTCGGTTACTCCGATGCCACCAGCCACATGGCCCTCTACGCCATCATCGGTTTCCTCGATGAAAGTGTCCTCAACTCCCAGGACCCCGTCTTCGCCGATTGGTCCCGCCGCCCTCTCCAGGAAGAGATGTTCGGCGGCCACTTCGCCGGCGAGACCTTCTTCCGCCAGGTCGCAGACCTCCTCAACGCCCCCGAATCCACGGAAGTCGCCGACACCCTCGAGCTCCACGCCATCTGCCTCCTCCTTGGCTATCGTGGCAAGTACGCCTTCGGCGAAGGCGGCGAGATAAGCGGTATTCTGTCCCGCATCCGCGACAAGATCATCCGCATCCGTGGCCCGCTCGCCCTCGCCCGCCTCAGTGCCGTACCAGAGGTCAAAATCGTCGCCAAACGCGATAAGTGGCTCACCTCCCTGTATCTCGCCGCCGCCTGCCTCATCGTGTTGACCATCGTGCTCTTCGCCGTCTACACCCTCACCCTCGGCTCCGGCCTCGGCAGCATTCGCAGCGCTGCCCTCTTCACTCCCTTTACGAGGCTCTCCCTGTGAAACGCATCTGGCTCGTCGTCCTCGGCTTCGTCCTCTATCTCGCCCTCGTCATCGGCGTAGGCTTCCTCCTGCATCTCCCCACCCAGCGCACCGTCCTCTTCATCGTCATCCTTGGCCTCCTCGGAGCCGCCGCCTGCGCCGTCATCATCTGGTACCTCAACAAGATCTCCCCCGCCGGCGAACCCGCCAACGCAGCCGATCAGTCCAACCTTGACTCACTCATCAAGGACGCAGACAACAAGCTCAAGCAGGCCAATCGCCCCGGCATCAAGTCCCTCGCCCAGCTTCCCCTCATCTACGTCATCGGCGACGAAAACTCCGCCAAAACCCAGACCATCCTCCAGTCCGGCCTCGACCCCGAACTCCTCGCCGGCCAGGTCTACCGCGATCAATCCATCGTCCCCACCCAGAGCATCAACATCTGGCTCACCGGCTCCGCGGCCGTCGTAGAGGCCTCCGGCGCACTCCTCCGCCAGCCCGGTCTCTGGCAGCGCCTCGTCAAGCTCACCGCTCCCGGCAAGGTCTCCGCAGCCCTCTCCAAATCCGCCCTCCAGCCCACCCGCGCCGTTGTCCTCTGCGTCTCCATCGAGCGCATCCTCGCCCCCAGCACCTCGGAGCAGATTCGCGCCCTCGCTCAGTCCATGAACGAGCGCCTCCGCCAGATCTCGCAATCCCTCGGCATCTCTCTCCCCGTCTACGTCCTCTTCACCAAGCTGGACACCGTCACCGCCTTCGCAGAGTACGCAGCCAATCTCACCGAAGCCGAAGTCACCACGCCCCTCGGCTCCATGCTCGCTGAAACCGGTGCCGCAGGTGCTGGCCTCTATGCAGATCGCGCCGCCCAGCAAATCGGCCAGCGCTTCGACGAGGTCGCCTACCTGCTCTCGGAGTTCCGCCTCGAGCTCCTCGCACGCGGCGGCCAACCCCAAACCCTCGCCCGCTCGTATGAGTTCCCACGCGACCTCCGCAAGATCCGCCCCGGCATCGTGGACTTCCTCGTAGAGGTCGCACGCCCCACCCAGATCGGCGTCAACCCCTACCTGCGCGGTTTCTTCTTCTCAGGCATGCGCGCCCACATCGTGGAGGACGTCCTCTCCGTCGGCGCACAGCATTCAGCACCCATTGTCGATCCCAACGCCGGCGCCACCAAGATCTTCTCCATCGCCGCCATGCAGCAGCAGGCCGCGCCCACACCCGTCCGCTCCTCCTCAACCCGCAAGGTAGCCCAGTGGGTCTTCCTGCCGTACTTCTTCTCCCGCCTCGTCCTCACGGACAAGACCGCGCTCGAATCCAGTCGCTCCAGCACCCGTGTCTCCGGTGTAAAGCGCTTCCTCGCCGCCTGCGTCTGCGCTCTCTTCGCCGTCTACCTCGTCCTCCTCACCATCTCCTTCTTCAACAACCGCAGTCTGGAAAATCGCGCTGCGGCCGCCACCCGTGACATCCATCCCGTCGGCAAATCCGACGTAGCCTCCGTCGCTGACCTGCAGTCTCTCGAAGAACTCCGCCAGGTCCTCGTTGAACTCGACGGCTACCACAAGGACGGCGCGCCCCTCATGGATCGCTGGGGCATCTATCGCGGCGAGGACATCCACATCGCCGCCTGTCATGCCTGGGGTGACCGCTTCAACAAACTTCTCCTCACCCAGACCCAGAACAACATCACTACCAAGCTCGCCGCCCTGCCCGTCAAAGCGCTCCCCACGGACGAGTATCAGGCTACATACAAGCCCCTCAAGGCATGGCTCATCACCACCTCCAACCCGGACAAGAGCACCACGGACTTCCTACCGCCCGTCCTCTTCTCAGAGTGGGTCGCCGCCCGCTCCGTCACCGCCGAAACCGGAGCGCTCGCTGAAAATCAGTTCGAGTACTACGCCGGCGTCCTCCCTGAGCCCAACTCCTGCCTCGCCCGCCTCGGCGGCAAACCCGACCAGACCCTCATCGCCAACACCCGCGGCTATCTCAACTCCTTTGCCGGCATGGATCATGTCTACCTCAGCATGAAGGCCGCCGCCGACCGCAAGTTCCAGCCCATCGAGTTCAAGAAGCTCTACCCCGGCTCCGTCCGCATCGTCAGCGCACCCACCATCGTTGACGGCTCCTTCTCCAAGGATGGCTTCACCTTCATGCAGGACGCCATCAACCACCCGGATCAGTACCTCTCCGGAGAAGAGTGGGTCACCGGACCAGTCACCGCGCCCATCGATCGCGGCCACCTCCGTGACCAGCTCTCCGAGCGTTACCAGACCGACTTCCTCGGTGCTTGGCGCACCTTCATCAAGACCTCTCAGGTCAACGGCTTCGGCGGCCTGGAAGACGCTGCCAACCGCCTCCATGAGCTTGATGGGCCCGCCTCACCGGTCCTTCAGGTCCTCGGTCTCGTCTCGCGCAACACCTCCGTCAGCATCCCCGCCTTCAGCCAGCCCTTCCAGATGCCGCAGGCGATCGTGAAGACGGATACCGCACCCACCAACTCCGGCTACACGGAAAAGCTCACCGCCATCGAGCAGGCCCTCCGCCAGATGATCTCCGCCCCCGGCACCCCGGACCCCAGCGGAGTCAACAGCGCCGCCGGAACGGCGGAAACAGCCGTCAACGGCATGCGTGGCAGCTTCGATCCCGCCGGAGTTGTAGACACCAGCGCGGAACGTCTCCTCCGCGAACCCATTACCTATGTCGGCGGCATCGCCGGCAAGGCTGGCGGCAAGGCAGCCAACAAGGAAGGCGGAGACTTCTGCGCCGCCGCCAAGACCGTCCTGGACAAGTTCCCCTTCAACCCCGACGCCAAGCTCGACGCCACCCCGGAAGAGGTCGCAACCTTCTTCAGCCCCACCGGACCCATCGGCGTCTTCGTCGCCAGTCAGTCCAAGTTCATCGCCTATAACGGCACCCTCTACAGCGCCGTCCCCGGCACGCAGGTCAACCCGGCCCTGCTCAACTTCCTCAACGCCACCAAGTCGGTCGCCGCCATTCTGCTCCCCAACGGCGCCACCACCCCGAGCCTCAACTTCTCCATCACCCAGGAAGCTACCCCCAGCCTCACTGCGGCCACGCTGGATGTGGACGGCACCTCCTACTCCACCGTCGGCACCTCCAGCCACATCACCTGGCAGTATCGTGTGCAGGGCTCGGTCAAGCTCGCCGGCTCCGGCCAGACCAAGAACAGCTTCGGCCCCTGGTCCATCTTCCACTTCGCCTACGCCGCCAAGCACCCCGCGCCCAACAAGCTCGAATACATCTTCCAGAACAACGGCATCACAGAAAAATCCCAGACCGGCGTCGACATCATCTATAACTTCGATCTCGACGAAAACGGCGCAAAACTCCTCAACCCCGACTACATGCGCCACTCCATGCACTGTGTCTCCACCGTCACCAAATAGGCCCGCGTTCCTACTGAACCGTCACTACCGTACCACTGCACCATCACTGCTTTTTCACTGCCTCAAGGGAGTTCTAAAGTGCCAAACAAGGTAGAAGTTGCCGCCCTCAGTGACGTCGGGTGCGTCCGCACCAACAACGAAGACTCCTTCGGTTACGATCCAGACCGCCAGGTCTACGTCGTCTGTGACGGCATGGGCGGGATGGCCAGCGGAGAGGTCGCCAGCCAGATGGCCGTCTCCACCTTCCTCCAGGTCGTCTCGGATGCAGCCCCCGCGACACCCATTGAGGCCATCCTGAACCAGGCCATCGTCGCCGCCAACTCAGCCGTCCACGAGGTCGGACTCCAGCCCGCCCACAAAGGCATGGGAACCACCCTCGTCGCCGCCTGCATTGAAGACTCAAAACTCTTCATCGGCAACGTCGGGGATAGCCGCGCCTACCTCATTCAGGGCCACCAGTGCATGCAGATCACCGTCGACCACTCCTACATCAACGAGCTCATCCGCACCGGCGTCGTGAAAGTGGAGGACGCGGGCAGCGTGGACCTTAAGGGCATGCAATCGGTCATCACCCGCGCCATCGGCGTCTCCGCCGCCGTAGATCCCGACTTCTTCTCCGCCGACCTCACCCCCGGAGACATCGTCCTCCTCGCCTCAGACGGCCTCACCCGCTACATCGAGCAGAAGGAACTCGGCCTCATAATCGGAGCCTGCGACCTCGAATCCTCCGCCCGGAATATGATCGCAGTCGCCAAGGAGCGCGGAGGCACGGACAACATCACTGTCCTCCTCCTTCAGCTCGTAGCCGAGGCCCAGCCCAACCCACTGATAACAAACGCCGAACTGATCGCCTGAAAATAATTTCTTCAAAAACCTCAGCAAATTCGCGTGTCAAGCCCCAAAACGACCTAAGTCACTCATTCCATGAGGAATAAAGATGGGGTATTTACCCCTGCAAATAGTGAATAATAGAAGTACAGAGAAAATTAAGAACTTGCCGGCGTCGCCCGTAAGTCCATTATTTGCTGCGCCTAAACGCTAAGTCCTTTAGAATGAAGATCTTGGCAACCATATCCAGATCTAACCCCAATCGAATCAAGACTTTAGATCAATTCGACGGGGGTGGGGCATACCCCAAAGGCCTCCGTCCAGGAGCTAAATTGGACCGTCGCCACTTCCTCCAGACCTCCGCCGCACTGACCCTAGCACCCCTCGCCCAGGCCCAGCGAACCGCACCCGCCGAATCTGGCCCCCTCCCCCCCGCCATAGCCGCCCTCAAGAACCGCAAAAGCGAAGCCATCCCGATCACCTTGGCGGAACGCGAACACCGCTTCGCCCGCGCCCAGGAACTCATGGCCCAGAACGGAATGGACGCAATCCTCCTGGTGGGTGGCACCTCCCTCCTCTACTTCACCGGAATCCGCTCCGGAAATTCAGAACGCCTCTTCGCCTTCATCCTGCCGCGCAAGGGCGAGGCCTTCATCGTCTGCCCCGCCTTCGAGAAGGACCGCATGATGGAGCGCATGGACTCCGTCCCCGGAGGCAAGTCCACCCGCATCTACACCTGGCAGGAACACGAGAGCCCCTCCGCGCTGGTAGGGAAGGGTTTAGGCGGCACCGGCACCTTAGGCATAGAGGAGAAGACCCCCTACATCTACGCCAGTGAGATAGCCAAGGCCAACCCCCACCTCAAGCTGGTGGATGCCACCGCGGTGACTGCGGGTTGTCGCGAAATCAAATCGCCCGCGGAATTGGCGTTGATGCGGCTCGCAAGTTCTGTCACGCTACAGGTTTACGAGGCAGTCTTCACAGCAGCACATCCAGGAATGACCACGCGGGACTTTTCCAATCTGTGTGCCGCGGCGTATCAACGCGTTGGTTTTCAAGGAGATGCGAGCTGTCAGACGGGAATCTACTCGGCTTTGCCGCATGGGTCTTTGACACCGCAGATTATCAAGGAAAATGAGATCGTTTTGATTGACGACGGATGCACTGCGGAGGGCTATTACTCTGATTTATCAAGGACTTTCGTGTATGGGAAGCCTACGGACCGGATGCTGAAGGTGTTTGAGGTGGTACACAAGGCGCAGGCTGCGGCGGTGGCTACGGCGCGGCCTGGGATTGAGGCGCAAGTTGTTGATTCTGCGGCACGTAAGGTCATTACGGATGCGGGATTCGGGCCGGATTACAAGAACTTTCTGCATCGGGTGGGGCACGGGATCGGGATGGATATGCATGAGTGGACGTATCTGGTGCGAGGTAACTCCACTGTTATCAAGGCGAACATGACTTTTTCGGATGAGCCCGGAATCTATCTCCCGGGTGAGTTTGGGGTGCGGTTGGAGGATGACATGGTGATTACGGAAGATGGAGCCAAGTTGTTGACTCCACAGAGCAATTCGCTCACGGACCCGTTTTCTACCTAGCAGATTCGTTACCACAAATGCGTGGTGGCGCACCACAAATCGTGGTGTCTGCGGGGCGTGCGCTACACTTGGCAGATTCCCCTGCTGTGAGGCTCGATTGGTCGAAAAGCTGGATCCGCTCCCTAACCTGACTGAACTGGCTTATCTGTCGATCAAACGCTCGATGCTCGAAGGCAAGGTCGAGTGGCACCAGCGTCTGACGGAGGACATGCTGGCGAGCCAGCTTGGCATCAGCAAGTCTCCGGTGCGGGAGGCTTTGAATACGCTGCAGGGCGAAGGCCTGATCCGGATCGAATCGCGCCGCGGGGCTTACCTGCGGCAGTTCACGGCGCAGGATGTGAACGACCTGTATGACCTGCGAGGAGTGTTGGAGGCTCACGCGGTGGCCAAGGCGAAGGTGACGCCGGAGCTGCTTCAGGCTTTGTGGCAGAGCGTGGACGACATGAAGCAGGGTCTCCAGTCGCATGACAAGGTCAAGCACATTGAAGAAGACAACCGGTTCCACGCCCTGATTGCGCAGGCGACGGGTAATGAGGAGCTGGGGGGCACGCTGCGGAATGTGCAGAACAAGATCTGGCTGTGCCGGAGCAAGAGCTACGACCTTTCCTCCAGCACGGCGCCGGCGGCTCATGCGGCGATCGTGGAGGCGCTGGAGTCCGGGGACAAGAAGAAAGCCCAGCGGTGTATGCGGGATCATATCGAGACGGTGCGGAAGAGGCTGGTGAAACGGATCGACGAAGAGAGCCGGCCCGGAGCTAAGGACAAGGGCAAAGATTACGGGGATAAAAAGGGATAAGAGCGATCAGGGCGGATCGAGACGTGGCTTTGCTTATTTTGATCCTTTGATCCTTTTTCTTCTTGATTTCCTTTGCTTATCCTTTCTCCTGGGATGGATCTTGTGGCGGATGAATTTTCAGAGTGAGCCTGGGTGGGCTGTGACCCGAAGGGGTGATGGTGCGGGCGGCTTTGGGACGCGATACTTGAGTTCGGTTGAAACAGGCGAAGATTGTGCCGTTGCTCTACGGGAACGAATCCGGAGGGCGGCATCTGCGATCGCGAGATGCCATGCGTTTGCTTCCACTTGTGATGAAGCGTGTGGATGGGCCGATCTTACTGAGGTATGAAGCGTATCGAAGCGTTCAAGTGATGCGGGGTAGTTACCCCCGGTGTGCCATTTGCTACAGCGATTCTCAGGAATATAACGCCACAGTGGGATGTACAGGTTGTTGGGGAAGCCCTATACCCATAGGGAAGCAGATTTTTTTATAACTTTCCGGCGTGAATGAAGAGGCGTCGAGTGTGAGGAAGGGGGCCCGTCGAATGGCGAAGCGTGAGCACGGAAGACTATGTGTCGCGTTGCAGATTTTTGGCCGGCCTCGACAGACTCGCAACGACGTTGAGCAAACGATTGACCGGGCTCGTACCGAAGGGCGCGCTCTATTTCCGGGGACATGGGGGCTTATGGCCCTGCTGGCGGTCCTGGGGGCGCTCGCCCCGATGCGTTGCTCTGCGCTGGACGACCGCAAGCAACTGACGCAGTACGTGCAGATGACGCTGACGGACCGCAATGGGCTGCCGCAGAACTCCGTGGACGCGGTGGCGCAGACAACTGACGGGTATATGTGGTTCGGGACGCAGGAGGGGCTGGGGCGCTTCGACGGGTTGACGACGACAGTGTTCGACGCAAGCCATAATCGGGACTTCCGGGATGCGTTCGTGAAGACGATGGCTTCAAGCCGCGACGGCAGTCTGTGGATCGGGACGCGGAGCAACCTGACGCATATGCAGCATGGTGCGTTCCATACGGTGCTTTCCGCGCAGTCTCCGATCAATACGATTCATGAGGCGCAGGACGGGCGGATCTGGGTGGGGACGGGACGGGGGCTTTACTCCGTGGATCACGATGTCGTGCATTTTTTCACGGCTCAGGACGGTCTTCCGAGCGCGAGCGTGCAGAGCATCGTGGAGACGAGAGACGGTAGCCTGTGGTTTGGGACGGAGAAGGGTCTTTTCCGTCGCAAGGGCGGCAAGGTCGAGGCGTTTGGAGCGAAGGACGGCGCACCGGGGGCTTCGATTCAAGGCCTTGCGGTGGGGCAGGACCAATCGTTGTGGATCGGGTCGACTGAGGGATTGTCGCACTGGAACGGCAAGCTGCTTCAGAACTGGCCGGAGGCGATGATGCCTCCTCATGCGCGGATCTCTTCACTGCTGGTGGATCACAACGATCATCTCTGGATCGGATTTGAGCATAGCGGAATGGCGACGCTGCGGGACGGCAAGCTGGAGCGGTACACCGTGCAGCAGGGCCTGCCGAACGACGATGTGGCGCAGTTGTTTGAGGATCACCTGGGCCATCTGTGGGTGGGCCTGGGAGAAGGCGGCGTCCTGGAGTTGAGGGATGGACTGTTCACGAGCTTCGGAGTGCAGGAGGGGCTGTCCGAGAACATGGTGTGGAGCGTACTGCAGGCGCGGGACGGAAGCTTCTGGGCGGGTACGGACAGCAAGGGTCTGGACCACATCTTCAAAGACGGCAGCGTTCAGGTTTATGGGCTGAAAGAAGGTCTGCCGGGGGGCACGGTCTTTGCGCTGCATGAGGGTCTGGACGGCAGTCTGTGGATCGGCACGGAGCATGGCATCCTGAGCCATTTGAAGGACGGCAAGATCGAGAACTTTCGCGATCCGGCGGGCAGCGAAGGACGGCTGCAGATGATCATGGATGCTCCGGACGGCGATATGTGGCTGGGGTACTACGAGAACGACGGCCTGGTGCGCTATCACCTGGGGACGTTTACGCATTATGCGATCCCGGGGCTGCTCAATACCGCTTCTTTCGCGGCCGATGGATCGATGTGGCTGGGGACGGATCATGGCGGGATCAGCCATGTTCGCGATGGAAAGGTGCTGCAGACGCTGACGAAGCAGGACGGTCTGTTGAGCGACTTTTCCCAGGCCGTGTACGTGGACAAAGAGGGCGTGGTGTGGGCGGGTACCTCTCCGGGCGGGTTGAACCGGATCAAGAATGGGCGGATCACGACATACTCCGTTGAGCAGGGACTGGCTAACCTGACGGTGGGCGCGATTGTGGAGGACAGCCTGGGGAACCTATGGATGACGTGCAACAAGGGCATCTTCCGGGTGAGCAAGAAGGAGTTGAACGACTACGCGGAGGGGCGTGTGAGTTCGATCCACAGCATCATGTATGGGACGGCGGACGGGATGCGGTCAGCCGAATGTAACTTTGGGGCGAATCCATCCGTGTGGCGGGACGTGGAGAACCGGATCTGGTTTGCGACGACGGCTGGCCTGGTGATGATCGACCCGGCGCACAGCGAGACGGTGAAGAGTACGCCGCTGCCGTTTGTGGAGCATGTGCTGTTCAACCGGCGGCCGGCGGTTTTCGATGTTGGCGAGCCGATCGGACTGGGCACGGGCGATGTGGAGATCAAGTTCACGGCGCCGGATTTCGTGGCTCCGGAGCAGGTGCGGTTTCGCTATCGGCTGAAGGGATTCGACCAGGACTGGGTGGATGTGGGCGACCGGCGCGAGGCGTACTACACGCGGATCGACCCGGGCAAGTATCAGTTTGAGGTGCAGGCGGGCAATCAGAACGGGGAGTGGAACGGCTACACGGCGGTGCTGCCGCTGACGATCACGCCGCACTTCTGGCAGACGACGATCTTCCAACTGTGTTGCTGGTTGAGCGCGCTGCTGCTGGGGGCGCTGATGTACCGCATCCGCATCCGGTTCCTGGTGAGACGGAATCAGACGCTGGAGACGCGGGTGAGTTCGCGGACGAAGGAGTTGCAGGAGGCGCTGCAGGCGGCTGCTTCGGCTCATGACGCGCTGCATGAGCAGGCGACGAAGGATGGGCTGACGCGGCTGTGGAATCGCAGAGCGATTCTGGAGATCCTGACGCGAGAGGTTGACCGGGCGAGGCGTGACAGCGGGTCTGTGTGCGTACTGATGGTGGACGTGGACCACTTCAAGCGAGTGAACGATACGCTGGGCCATGTGGCGGGCGATTGCGTGCTGGAGGAGGTTGCGGCCAGGATCAACGGGCTGATCCGTCCGTATGATTCTGCGGGGCGCTACGGGGGCGAGGAGTTCCTGGTGGTGCTGCCGGGCTGTACGCTGGCGGATGGGTTGCAGAGGGCGGAAGAGTTTCGTTATGCGATTGCGAACGAGCCGACATGTGTGGATGCGGGGTCGATCGACGTGACGTGCAGCTTTGGCGTGGCGGCTGAGTCCGGTACCTCTGCAGAACACCTGATCATCAGCGCGGACCAGGCGCTGTATGCGGCGAAGCATGCGGGCCGGAATCGCATCCAGGCGATGCTGGGCGAGGCGACGGTGGAGGTTGGACCTTTGCTGACGGAGATTACGAGCTAGAGAGTTTTGAGCAGACGAATGAGGGGCAACCGATGCATAATGGTTGGACCTCTGGAGGCTGTGTTTCTTTATGCGATTCATTTTCGGTGTGTTTGGGTGTGGTTTGGGGCTGTTGGCTGGGGTGGCTGGGGGGCAGGATTCGCGGACAGTGACGGAGCCGGTGATTCCGGTGGCTTGTGTTTCGCTGGATGCGCGGATTACCGGGCAGGGTGGTGGGATTGCCGCGGCGGATGAAGGGAAGCTGGATACGGAACGGATTCAGAAGGCGATGGATGGGTGTGGGGCGGGGAAGTCGGTTGTGTTGCGGGGACGCGACGGGGCGAATGCGTTTTTGAGTGGGCCTCTGCAGATGCGGGCGGGGGTTGCGCTGGTGGTGGATAAGGGTGTGACGTTGTATGAGTCGGTTGATCCCAAGGTGCTGGAGGTATCGCCGGGAAGCTGTGGGATAGTGAGTGCGACGCCGGGGCGGGGGTGTCGGCCGCTAATCTCGGTGGAGAACGTGAAGGGCGCGGGGGTGATGGGGGATGGGGTGATCGACGGGCGTGGCGGGGTGAAGATGGCTGGGGTGGGGAAGAGTGCGTGGGATCTGGCGGAGGAGGCTCGGCCGGGTGGGGGGCAGAAGGTGAGCCGGCTGATCGTGGCGAATCATGCGGATGACTTCACGCTTTATCGGATTACGTTGAGGAACTCGCCTAACTTTCATGTGGTCTATAACGCGGGGGATGGGTTCACGGTTTGGGGGGTGAAGATCGATACGCCGGGGAAGGGTGCGCGGAATACGGATGGGATCGATCCGGGGGCGGGGTCTAAGAACATTACGGTGACGCATAGCTTTATCAGTACGGGGGATGACGACATTGCGATCAAGGGTGGGACGGGCGGGCTGACGCAGATGACGGTGAGCCACAATCATTTTTATCGCGGGCATGGGATGTCGATTGGGAGCGAGACGAATGGAGGCGTGAGTAAGGTGAGGGTGTTCGATCTATCGATTGACGGGGCGGATAACGGGATCAGAATCAAGAGCAATGCGGCCAGGGGTGGGCTGGTGCATGACGTGAGCTATGAGGATGTGTGTGTCAGGAACTCGCCGAATCCGATTCTGCTGGATACGGCTTATAGCGCGAATGGGAGCATGGAGGGGACGCTTTATCCAAGCTTCGTGGATATTACGCTGCGGCGGGTGAGTGTTGCGGGTGGGGGGAAGATCTCGTTCAATGGGTTTGCCAAGGATCATCGGGTGGGGGTGAATCTGGATGATGTTGTGGTGGATGGGGGGAAGTATTCGTACTCGGTGAATCACGCGGACTTTAAGGTGGGGCCGGGGGCTATGAACCTTAACCTGGCGGGGGAGGATGTGACGAAGAACGGGACGGCGGGGAGTGGGGCGGGGAAGAGGTGTGAGGGGATGTTTGTGGCTTTTCCTCGTTAGCTTCGCTGGCTGTGGCTTAGGGTGAGGGTTTCGAGGGTGGGGAGGTCTTCTAGGGTGATGTAGCGGGCGTTGATGGATTCGGCGAGGGTGCGGGTTTGGCCGGTGGCGTTTTGGGGGGGCTCGGTGTCGATGATGAGGGTGGGGCAGGTGATGTGGTGCGCGGCTGCGAGGGCTTCTTGCCAGGGGTCTCCGTTGTTTATGGGGACGTTGGCGCGGCCGTCTGTGAGGAGGATGAGGAGGGTGGTGGGGGTGATGAGGGTTTGGGCCAGGGTGAGGGCGTGAGCCAGGGGGGTGCGGCCTCCGGTGGGGAGGTATTCGAGGGCGGCGATGGCGTCTGCGAGGGTCTGGGTGGGCTCGAGGAGGATCTGGGCGGCGGTGCCGCGGAAGAGGATGATGGCGGCTTCGTCGTTGCGCTGGAAGGAGCGGGTGAGGAGGGCGGTGACTGCGCCTTTGACGAGGCGCATGCGTTCCTGGGCGGCGTGGGAGCCGGAGGAGTCGATGACGAGGAGGAAACGGGTGCCGGGGCGGGGGGTGCGGATTTTTTCGTGGAGGTCGGAGAGGCGGGGGGTTGGGGTGCCGGTTTCGCGGAGGGCGTGGGTCAGGGTGGTGCGGAGATCGAGTTCGGTGGGGGTTGGGGTGGCTCGGGTGCTGGTGACTGGGCCGGTGGTTTGTGGGGGCTGTGCGGGTTGGGTGAGGCGTAGGGTTGGGGCTTCGACCTGGTGGGGGGTGAAGATGCGGTCGATTGCTTCTTGCGTTGGGGAGTCTTTCTCTGATTGAGGGGGTGGGGGTGGGGTGGGAGGCTGCTGGGGTGGGGGAGTGCGGTTTGGGGTGCGGGTGCGGTGGGCGAGGACTAATGGGAGGACGGTTTCTACGTGCTCGGGGGTGACTTCTGGGGAGGCTGTGAGGGCGGCTAGGGCTATGGCGGCTCGGACGGTGGCCAGGTCGGCGCGGAGGGAGCGGATGTTCTGGGCGGCTATGGTTTGGGTGATGAGGGCCAGGATCTCTGGGGGGCAGAGGATGGTGGGGAGGGTGCGCCGGGCGGTGGTGATTTGTGACTGGAGATGGGATTGTTCTGCGGACCAGTTTTGGGCGAAGGCTTGGGGGTTGCGTTCGTAGGTGAGGCGTTGCTCTACGACCTGCTGGCGCGTGAGCGGGTCTGTGGGGGCGGAGATGTCGACCGAGAGGGCGAAGCGGTCGAGGAGTTGGGGGCGGAGGGTGCCTTCTTCCGGGTTCATGCTGCCGAGGAGGACGAACTCTGCGGGGTGGGAGGCGCTGAGGCCTTCGCGTTCTATGGTGTGGATGCCGCTGGCTGCTGCGTCGAGGAGTGCGTCGCCGAGGTGGGCGGGGAGGAGGTTTATTTCGTCGACGTAGAGGACGCCGCCGTGGGCCTGGGAGAGGAGGCCGGGTTTGAGGATGGGGTCGCCTTGCAGGGCGCGCTCTAGGTGGAGGCCGCCAAGGAGGCGATCTTCGGTTGCGCCGATGGGGAGGTTGATGAAGGGCGCTGGTGAGAGTAAGAGAGCTGCGAGGGCTCGGGCGGTGGTGGTTTTGCCGGAGCCTTTGTCGCCGCGGAGGAGGACTCCGAGCCGCCAGTCCACAGCGGCTAACAGGAGAGCCAGCTTCATCTGCTGCTGGCCAACAATGGCGGCGAAAGGGTATGGGGCGGGTCTCATGCTACGGGCTCTGGTCTGGTTTCGGCGTGGGTTTCGCCGCGAGCTTCCAGGACGGTTTCGGTGTCGAGGAGAACCTGGCGGAGGGCTGCGAGGGTTTCTGGGGCGGGGTTCTCCCAGAGGTCGCGGCGGGCGGCTTCGAGGAGACGCTCTGCGATGGAGGTGAGGGCCCAGGGGTTGGAGGCGGCCAGGAACTCGCGCATCTCAGGGGCTAGGGCGTAGTGCTCGGCGAGGCCTTCGTAGACGAAGTCCGGGGCTACGTGGGCGGTGGCGTCGAAGCCGAAGATGTAGTCGACGGTGGCGGCGAGTTCGAGGCCGCCCTTGTAGCCGTGGCGCTTGATGGAGTCGATCCATTTGGGGTTGACGACGCGGGAGCGGTAGACGCGGAGGGCTTCCTCTTTGAGGTCGCGGACCTGTGCGGATTCGGGGCGGGAGGTGTCGCCGAAGTAGGCTTTGGGCTGGAGGCCGGTGAGGGCGCGGATGGAGGCGACCATGCCGCCGTGGAACTGGAAGTAGTCGTCGGAGTCGAAGATGTCGTGCTCCCGGTTGTCCTGGTTGTGGAGGGCGACCTGGATGGACTTGAGGCGCTCGGCGAAGATGGGCTGGGCGTCTACGCCGTCTGCGCCTTTGCCGTAGGCGTAGCCGCCCCAGGTGAGGAAGGCGCGGGCAAAGTCGTGGTCGCCGGTCCAGTTGCCGGTCTCGATGAGGGGGAGGATGCCTGCGCCGTAGGAGCCGGGTTTGGAGCCGAAGATGCGGTAGCGGGCCTGGGCTTCGGCTTCGTGGGTGGGGAGGGCTTTGTGGGTTTCAAGGTCCGCGAGGTAGTGCTTGCGGGGGAAGTTCTGGTCCAGGGGTTCGTCCAGCTCTACGACCTGCGAGATGGCCTGATCGAAGATGTCGATGAGGTGGGGGAAGGCGTCGCGGAAGAAGCCGCTGATGCGGAGGGTGACGTCTACGCGGGGGCGGCCGAGTTCTGCGAGGGGGATGATGGTGATGCCGTCCATGCGGCGGGACTGCGGGTTCCAGACGGGCTGGACGCCGAGGAGGGCGAAGGCTTCCGCGAGGTCGTCGCCGTGGGTGCGCATCTGGGAGGTTCCCCAGACGCTGAGGCCCATCATTTCAGGGTAGACGCCTTCTTCGCGGCGGAAGCGCTCAATGGCTTCATGGGCGAGCTGGAGGCCTACTCGCCAAGCGGCCTGCGAGGGCAGGGCGCGGGGGTCTACGGCGTAGAAGTTGCGGCCGGTGGGGAGGATGTGGGCCATGCCGCGGGTGGGTGCGCCGGCGGGACCGGCGGGGATGTATTTGCCTTCGAGGGCGTCGAGGAGATGTTCGATCTCGTCGCCGGATTGTTCCAGATTTGGGACGAGCTCTGTGCAGGCGAAGGTGAGAGCGGCGGTGATGTCGGGCGACTCCGCGCGGAGGATGGCGTGCTGCACAGCAGGGATGGAGTCAGGCCGGAAGCCGAGGGTTTCAAGCATGGTGTAGAGGTCGAGGGCTGCGCGGTCAAGGATCTCGAGGGCGTCTGCGTGGGTGTGGCAGGGCTGGCCTAATAGTTCAAGTGTTACTTTAAGGGGCTGGCCGGGTTTATCGAGGAGCGTGGGGAGATCGAAGCCGAAGGTGGTGGCTAATGCGGCCTGGAGGCTGGGGGTGTTGATGTTGGCGAGGCGGGTGAGGGAGCGGAGCATCTCCGGGAGGGGCGGCATCTGGCCGAGGATGTGGAGGCCGTCGCGGATCTGGGCCATGCCGAGCTCACAGAGGTAGCCGTCGAGGTCTTCGATGAGGTGGGCGACCTCGTTGCCGTTCATTGTGGCGAGCTGGGCGGGGATGCCTTCGGGGGTGAGGGTGTCGTCCCACTCGTGGGAGTGGTCGCCGCGCTCGCTGGTGAGCATGGTCTTGAGGTCGAGGTCGGCCTTGAGGTTGGTTTCTTCGACGAGCTTCCAGATCTGCTGCTGGAGGAAGGGGATCTTGGCGGGGTCGAGTTTTTCTACGGCGTAGTACTCGTTGACGAGCTGGTTGAGCTCTGCGAGGGCGCCGTAGGTCTCGGCGGTGGTCATGGGCGGGGTGAGGTGATCGACGATGACGGCGTGGGCGCGGCGCTTGGACTGGCTGCCTTCGCCGGGGTCGTTGACGATGAAGGGATAGACAAGGGGGAGATCGCCGAGGAGGAGATCGGGGTAGCACTCGCCGGAGAGGCCGATGCCTTTGCCGGGGAGCCACTCGAGGGTGCCATGCTTGCCCATGTGGACGATGGCGTCTGCGCCCCAGCCGCCTTCCGACTGGGGGGTGCCTAGCCAGCGGTAGAAGGCGGTGTAGTGGTGCGTGGGGGGGAGATCGGGGGTGTGGTAGATGGAGTCGGGGTCGATGCCGTAGCCGCGCGGGGGCTGCAGGGCGATGAGGGCGTTGCCGAGATCCATGGCGGCGAAGAGGTAGTCGCGGTCGTCGCCCCAGGGCTCTTCCTGGGTGATGCGGACGATCTTGCCGCCGATGGTGGGGAGGAGTTTGGCGTCAGTCTTCTTGGGTGGGAGGATGCTGGGGCCGTTGGGCTGGGGTGCTCCCCAGAAGTCCTGCATGCGGCGGTTGGGGCGGGCGGGAAAGGCTTCGAAGATTTTGCCGTAGGCTGCGCGGGAGAAGCGTTGGGCCTGGGCGGGGTCCAGCGGGTGGTTTTCGTCGTAGGAGCCGCGCTGGAGGAGGGACTGCATGAGCTCGTCTGAGGTGTCAGGCAGCGACGAGATGGTGTAGCGGCGGGCTCGCATGGCGCGGAGGGTGGTGAGGAGGGAGGCTGGAGTGTCGAGGCCTACGGCACCGCCTACCTGCGAGGCTTTGGCGGCGGAGTTGGTGAGGACGAAGGCGATGCGGCGATCTTTGTTGGGGGTGCGGCGGAGTGCTGCGATGCGGGCTGCGAGGCCGGCTACGCGTGCGGCGCGTTCTTCGTGGGCTACGTAGAGACCTTCCGTACTGGCGGTGTTGCGCTCCTTGAAGGAGATGGGGACGGTGATGATGCGGCCGTCGAACTCCGGGATGGCTACGTTGACTGCGGTGTCGAGTGCGGTGAGGCCGCGGCGGGAGCCCTCCCATGCGCCTCGGGGCATGCCGCTGGCGATGGCCTGGAGGACGGGGATGCCGAGGTGCTGGAGGGAGTCGGAGGACTCGCCGGGGAGGGTGATGTTGCCGGTGTTGACCTCGCCGAGGGCGAAGGAGAGGGTGGAGATGAGGACGTCGGCGCGGCCTTCGATCAGTTTGAAGGCTGCGGGGCGGCCGTCCTGCTTGGCCTTGAGACTGGAGGTGAAGATGCAGAGGGCGTTGACGCCTTTGGAATCGAGGGCGGAGGCGAGGACGTCGATGAAGGCGGTGTTGCCGCTCATGCGGTGGGCACGGTAGAAGAGGACGGCCACGGTGGGGCGGGTGGGGTCGGCCTGGCGCTGCCAGTCTTCATACGTTGCTGCGTCGGTGTCAGGTAAATAGATGCCGTGCTCGGGCATGGGGCTGGGGGCGGCGTAGCCGTGGCCGGTGAGCATGAGGCGGTCGGAGAGGAAGCGGAACATTTCAGCGAGGTTGTTGGCTCCGCCGAGGGCGAGGTATTCGGCTGCGGAGTGGGTGACATCTGCTGGGACGTTGACGGTTTCGGCGAACTCCGAGGTGTTTTCTCCGCAGCCGCTGATGAGGACGAGGGACTGGTTGCGGTCGATGCAGGCCTGCTTGAGGCGGTCGAAGCCGGGGATGCAGCTGAGGGGGCCGTGGCAGCGGACGATGATGACTCGGGCTTTGCTGAGCTCGCCGGTTATCAGGACTTGGAGCTGGTCTTCGGTCTTGAGGGCGTTGAGGGAGAAGGCGCTGGCGCGGAGGTCTTCGGGGAGGGATTCGGAGGCTTTGATGAGGGTGAGGAGGTCGGTGTCGGCGTGGGAGAGGAGCATGATTGCGCCGGTGGATTGGGGGGTTTGAAGCTGGACGAGGTTGTCTGGATTTTCTGAGGGGGATGGGAGGCGGACGTCCCAATCGTAGTAGTTGAAGACGTACTCGCTGAGCTCTGAGGGGGGCTGGATGAAGCGGTCGGCGGCGAGCATGGCGTCGATGTAGTCGTAGATCTGGCGGACGAGCCAGGGGCCGTTGACGGAGTGGAACCAGATGCTTTTCTGGTCGAAGACGAGGCTGACGACGTTGGCGAGGGCGCAGGGGCCGAGGCAGCCGCCCTGGGTGAGGTGGACGTCGTTGCGGATCTTGCGCTTGAGCCACTCCTCTTTGTAGACGTCTACGGGGACGGCTGCGTAGCCACGCTCGGTGATGCCGCAGCAGCAGCCAAGGGAGCAGTAGGAGAGGTGGGCTCGGTGTTGAACGATGTTGAAGGCGCGGCCATCGGCACGGATGACGCGTTGGCGGTGGGTGGACATGGGCTAGGCCTCCTGCCGGTGTGTATTCTGATCGCGTTCTGTGAGGAAGCCGAAGATCAGGCCTATGGTAGCGAAGAGGACGGCCTGCATGCCCCAGGAGGCGATGCGGAAACGCCAGAGGAGGGTGGCGGGGAAGTCTTTGGGGACTTCGTCGATGACGGGGAGGAGCTTGTAGAGGATGGCTACCAGGAGGACGTAGATCGCTGAGGCTGATATGGCCGCGTTCCAGGTGCCGAGGTGCGGGGTGAGGCGGCGGTTGAGCTGGAAGGGCAGGGTGAGGGTCGCGAGGGAGAGGGCGATGAGGAGGAAGTAGGCTGCGGTGCGGATGCCGATGGTGGCGGGATCGCCTACTGCGGGGGGATTGGCTGGGTATTTTAAGGTGGGGATGAGGACGATGGAGAGCCAGCCGAGGAGTGCGATGAGGGCGGCGAGGGGGCGTGGTTCGGTGATGGCGTAACGGCCCTGGGCGTAGGCGAAGACGAGGCCGAAGATGCCGCCTAGCGCGATGGAATAGACGATGGTGCCGGTGAGGAGGCCTAGACCCTTTTGAGTGGGGCGGGTGACTATGGGGGTTTCGGCGGCTTCGCCTTTGGATTGGTCTTGTGCGGTTTCGAAGGCTATGGCGCGGTCGACTTCCGGTTCGCCGACGAGACGGGCGAAGGCGAAGACGATGAGTCCGGCGAGGATGCCGGTGAGCATCCCGCGAACGAGCAGGGATCGGATCATGGACGACCTATGGAGTGGTGCGGCGCTGCTTTAGTGGCAGGGGAAGCCGAGCAGGTGGCGGCCGTCGTGCAGGAACTCATGGACGGCGGTGCCGTGGAACAGGGCGGTGGCACCCTGCTCTGCGCCGACGAAGTAGATCGCCATGAGGAGCATGAGGCCTGCGAAGAGCGCCCACGGGAGGAGCTCGCGCATGGGGATGACGGGGATGGAGAGGGGTGCTGCGACGGGGGTGGTTGCGGAATGTGCCATTGTGTTGCCTCCTGGGATCGTGCGTCCCAATGCAGTGCTCGTTCGAATGAGGGAAGGTCTGACTTTCAGCTGCGGGGCAGCCGATTACAGGGGCGCGACCGTGCCGGATTTGCACCGGCTTCTTTGCTCTCATTTCCAGAAGCTAGTCCGAGCCTATGTGCGGCTAAGATCAGTGTCAAGGCGGAGGGGTGGGTTTATGGGGAATTGGACAAAGAGATGACATCAAGGGTGACGTTTATCAGTCATGGGGCTACTGCGGCGGTGAGGGCAGCGAGTTTTCCGCTGGATGAGGGGCTTGAGAGTGGTGAGGGGTCGCGGATTGCTGGGCTGGGGTGGAATGGGCCTCGGGCGCAGGATGTGCTGATGGGTCCGGAGGTGCGGGTGAGGATGACTGCGGAGGGGCTCGGGCTGACGGGGGTGGTGGATGGAGGCCTGCGGGATTTTGACTATGGGGATTGGCGCGGGCTGGGGTTGGGGGAGGTTGAGGGGCGTGATCCGGAGGGGCTGATGGGGTGGCTGACGGATGTGGAGGCGCGACCGCATGGAGGGGAGTCGGTGGCGGGGGTGATAGAGCGGACTGCTCGATGGATGGAGGGGCGGACGGCTGCTGGGCATACGGTGGCGATGACTTGTCCAGGGGTGATCAAGAGTGCGGTGGTGTTGGCGATGGGCGCGCCGGCTGCGGCTTTCTGGCGGGTGGACGTTGCGCCGCTTTCATTGACGGATCTGCGGTGGAATGGACGGGTGTGGACGGTGCGGTGTGTTTCTTGTGCGATCAACTCTGCAGCCGTGCTACTTTGATGAAGTAAAGATCTTGGGTGCCCGCGAGGGCATAACAGGGAAGCCGGTGTAAGTCCGGCATGGTCCCGCCACTGTGATCAGGAACGACCTTTCAGATGCCACTCGGTGAAGAGCCGGGGAAGGCGGAGGGTTAGAGGCTGAAGTCAGCCTCACCTGTCAATCAGGAGACCTACCCAGGATTGGTTTGTGATTCTACCCCGCGTGGAAACGGGGGCGATCGCTCATTCAGCCTGAGCTTTATGCCTCGTTTTCCGTTTATTTGAGGTGCACGTGCTCTTGATGAATGATCGACTTTCCTCTGCCAAGCGGCAGATCCTTCTTGCTTCAATTTTGATTGGTTCAGGCTCCTCGCTTCATGCCGCGACGGGTGGCAGTGTGTCTGGCACTGTGACCGACGCGAGTGGCGCGGTGATTCCGGGGGCGGCTTTGACGCTGGTCAGTGTGGGTCAGCAGACGGTTTACAAGACTGTGGCGAATGGGCAGGGGCTTTACTCGTTTCCGAATCTGCCGGTGGGGCATTATGAGCTGACGATCTCGGCGGATGGGTTTACGCCGCAGCGCAAGTCGAACCTGACGGTGGATACGGACTCGGTGGTGCGGGTGGATACTGAGCTGGCGGTGGGAAACCGGTCGGACAGCGTGACGGTGACGAGTGAGACGGGGATCCAGGTGGAGACGAGCGCGACGCATCTGGGCGAGGTGGTGACGGGCGACCAGATGGCAGCACTCCCGCTGAACGGGCGGAGCTATACGGATCTGCTGTCGATTCAGCCGGGGGTTGCGCCGGTTTCGACGCTGCTGCCGAATGCCGTGATCATGGCGGGGGTGACGGGTGGGATCTCGCCTTCTGGGGATGAGAATCCGGGGAATGTTTCGATCAACGGGCAGCGTGAGTCTTCAAACGGCTTCATGGTGAACGGGGTGGATGTGCAGGAGCACATGAACGGCGGGACTTCCGTGGTGCCGGACCTAGATTCGATCGAGCAGTTCCGGGTGCTGACGAATAACTTCGATCCGGAGTATGGGAACTACAACGGTGGTGTGGTGACGGTGGTGACGAAGTCGGGTGGCGGACGGCTTCATGGTGGGGCGTTCGAGTTCTTCCGGAACACTGCGCTCGATGCGCGGGGGTACTTCGATCCGACGCGGCCGGAGTTCAAGCAGAATCAGTTTGGCGGGACGCTGGGTGGGCCGGTCGGGCATACGAAGCTGTTCTTCTTCGCGGACTACCAGGGGACGCGGGAGACGCAGGGTATCTCGACGGGGAACATCTCTGTTCCGACCGTGGCCGAGCGTACGGGAAATTTTTCGGCGGACGCCGCGGAGTTTACGACCAAGGCGGTGGTGAGTGGGACCTCCATCGACGTGCCTACCGTGGTGAGTGGGCCTTACCTGGCGACCCAAGTGCTTGCGCCGAAGCTGGGGTATTCGGTGGCGAGTGGTGAGCCGTATACCTACCGGGCGGGTGAGTCGATGCCGGTGGACGCTAACAACCTGAACGCCATGCCTGCGAGGTACGGCAGTGACTGTGTGAGCACGACGCAATGCGTGTTTCCGAATCTTTCAATCCCGCAGTCTGCGTGGGGGGCGCCGGGCAAAAGCCTGCTGGGGTTCATTCCTACGCCAAATGCGGGCGATGGATTGTTTTCTACATCGGCTTCAACGCAGACGAACCGGGATGACAAAGGATCGTTCCGGCTGGATGCGGATACTCGCGCTGGAAGGATCTCTGCGTATTACTTCCTGGACGATTACACGCTGGACAATCCTTATCCGGGGTCGCAGGGCGGGGCTTCGATTCCGGGGTTCGATGCGCTGACGATTGGGCGGGCGCAACTGCTCTCTGTGTCCGATACGAAGGTGATTGGGGCGAACTCCGTGAACGAGTTCAATCTGGGGTATTTGCGGTATGCGAATGTGGTTGGGAAGCCGCAGGGCGGGCTGGGCGTGTCATTGGCGTCACAGGGGTTTACGACGGGAGCCGGGACGCCAGGAATCTATGTGCAGGCTCCGGAGTTTGAAGGCGTCGAGAATGTGACGTTTCCTTCGTTCACGATGGGTGTTCCGATTACGAACCTGACACAGGTGAATAACACGTACTACGTCAGCGACGGGTTCTCGCGAGTGTTTGGGGCGCACACGGTGAAGGTGGGAGCGCAGTTTCATGAGGAGCAGGTGAACGAACATCCGAACGCTACGTTCAACGGGACGTTCAATATCAATGGGACGGAGACGGGGTCGGCTTACGCGGATTTGTTGCTTGGGACACCGAGTAACTACACGCAATCGTCTGGGCAGCCGTTCTATCTGCGGAATCATTACCTGGGGGTGTATGCGCAGGATAGCTGGCGGGTTCGGAACGATCTTACTTTGAATCTGGGGATTCGGTGGGATGTGGTCGAGCCGTGGTCTGAGAAGAATCATCAACTGCAGACCTATATTGCGGGGCGGCAGTCGGTTCTTTATCCGGGAGCGCCTGCGGGGTTTGTGGTTGCGGGCGATCCGGGTGTGCCGGAGACGATTGCTCCGACGAGCTTCAAGAACTTTGCGCCGCGGATTGGGGTGGCTTATGCGCCTCGGTTTGAGAGCGGGTTGGGACGGCTGCTGTTTGGGGAGTCGGGCAAGAGCAGCATCCGGGCTAGTTATGGGATCTTCTATACGGCGTTTCCGGGGCTTTCGGCGGGGATCATGTATGCGGTGCCGCCGTTCGGCTTCAACTATCTGAGTCCGGGGCCGCCGCTGCTGGCTACGCCGTTTATTACTGCGGCTACGGGTGTGAATAACGGGCAGCGCTTTCCTTTCCCGTTTCCTCCGCATAACGTTTCGACTTCCAATCCGGACAACAATGTGGACTGGTCCAACTTCACGCCGATTGCGGCCGATCCGTTCTTCAACTCTCGCAACAGGGTTCCGTACATCAATAACTACATGCTGTCCCTGCAACGGCAGATCACGCGCGACCTGGTTTTTACGGCGAGCTATGTGGGGAACCAGGGGCATCATCTGCTGACGCTGGTGTCCGTGAATCCGGGCGATCCGGCACTGTGCCTGAGCCTGCCGGGGTGCGGGGCGTTTGGAGAGGATACGGCTTATACGAATGGAGCGGGACAGACGGTGCGGGGGACTCGGGTGGGGCAGGGGTCGAACTATGGGGAGAATACGTCGGACTCTTCGATTGCCAACTCCAACTACAACGCGTTGCAGACTACGTTGAAGTATCAGCATCGGGGTTCGTCGTTTCTGCTGAGCTATACGTATGGGAAGTCGATCGATCAGGGATCGAATCTGGGGGAGCAGTTGGACCCTGTGGATGCGCGACATTCACGGGCGATTTCTGCCTACGATCTGCGGCATGACTTTGTGGCGACTTATGACCTCCAGCTTGGGGTGGATCAGCTGGTGGGGCGGAGCAATCGTTGGACGAAGGACTGGAGTTTGTCCGGCACGACTCGGTTTGCGAGCGGGCTGCCGGTGACCTTGTCCGATAACTCGGATAACTCGTACCTGGGGACGCTTGGGAATGGAGCGAATAATTTTCTGATCGATACGCCACAGTATGCGCCGGGAAATTTACAGATCAACAAGGACGGTCGTAGTGGGCGGGATGCGTTTCGTGTTGCGAGTTTTCAGGAAGAGCTGCCGGGGCAGCTTGGAAATGCGAAGCGGAGGTTCTTCTACGGGCCGGGGATCGATAACTACGATGCCAGCCTGCAGAAGGGCGTGCGGCTGCGGGATGCGATGACGCTGAACCTGCGGCTGGAGGGTTTCAACGTGTTCAACCATGCGCAGTTCTTTGGGCCGGCTGCGGTGAATGGTCAGTTTGAAGATCCGTTGTTTGGGAAGATTGTGAGTGCGACGGCTCCGCGGTTGGTGCAGGTTGCCGCGAAGCTCGCCTTCTGAGTTGAGGGTATGCCGCCAAGGAATAAAACGAGCAACAACAAATACCAATATGGAGGTTCTGGCTTCGCCAGAATGACGAACATATTTATCCGTTGCTCTATTAGTGACTGCCTTCTATCGACGGCTTTAGAAGTAGATCTTGGCTGCCAGCTCGATCTGGCGGGAGCCGTTGAGGGTTGAGCTGACTTGGCCGGCGGTGGTGGAGTCGATGTTGGTGACCGGGGTGGCGAAGGTGGCGTGGTTGAAGAGGTTGAAGAAGGAGCCGCGGAGTTCGAGCGAGCGGGACTCGGAGAAGTGGAAGTCCTTGAGGAGCGACATATCAAACTGGACGAGGCCGTCCGAGCGTAAGAGGTTGATGCCGCCGTTGCCGTAGGTGTACTGGGTGGGGAGAGCGTAGGCGTCGGTGGCGTTGGGTGCGAGGGACTTGCAGGCGGTGTTCCTGGAGTCGAAAAACCAGCAGTTGACGTTGCGGGTGTTGGTGACTCGGCCGATGACGTTGGGGCGCTGCGAGCCTACGCCGGTGTTGGCCTGGTCGGCGCTGATGGTGGGGGTGTAGGGCAGGCCGGACTGCAAGGTGACGATGCCGGAGACCTGCCAGTTGGCGATGGCCTGGTTGATGATGCTGTTGGTGTGGCTGAGGAAGGTTTTGCCGCGGCCGAAGGGGAGTTCATAGACGTAGCTGGTGACGAAGTTGTGGGTGAGGTCGTAGTTGCAGACGCCGTAGTAACGGATGAGTGGGGTGTCTTCACGGACGACGGAGGTGTAGGTGCCGTCGGTGAGGCACTTGCTGTAGGTGTAGCTGGCGAGGAAGGTGGCACCGGCGAAGCCGCGCGCTTCAAACTTGGTCTGCAGGGCGTTGTAGCTGCCGTTGCCGGCGAAGCGTGAATCGCTGATGGTGCCCCACTGGGGGAGTTGACGGCGGTTCTGTACGGCACCGGCGGCGGGGTTGGGATCGTTGATCTGGAAGGCCTGCTGCATGTGCGTGGTCTTGTTGCCGACGTAGGCGACGTCCAGCGAGATGCGTGCGCCGAATTGGTGCTGGACGGCTGCGTTGTACTCCTGAATGTAGGTGTTCTGTACGTGGAGGGCCATGCTGGTGATGCTGGGGGTGGAGCAGGAGTTGGCGACGAAGCCGAAGGAGCAGACGGCGTTGGTGGTATTCGCCGTGACGACGGGTTGACCGGAGAAGAAGTTGCCGAAGGTGAGGGTGGGTGTTGGGGTAGCGTTGTTGACGGTCTGCGAGGCGATGAAGGGGACCGTGTTCTGGGTGTTGTTGATGGCGTTATCGTCCGGGAAGAGGAAGAAGATGCCGTATGCGCCGCGCAGGACGGTGCTGGGTTTGGGGCTGTAGGCGAAGCCGAGGCGTGGGGCTACGTTAGCGTAGGCGGTGGAGCGGACGTTTTCCGGAAGGTGGAGGCTGGCGGTGGTCTCGAAGCGGTCCGCGAAGAGGGTGAGGAGGGATGGGGTGAGGGGCTGGACGCTGGGGTCGATGTTGGTGGGGATGACGAGCTTGCCGGTGGCGGTATCGAAGCCGGAGGTCTGGCCTTTGAGGGCGGTCCAGAAGGGGTTGATCTCTTCACGGATGCCGGCATTGACGGTGAGGTTGGGGAGGACTTTGATGTCGTCCTGGAAGAACATGCTCTGGAAGTTTCCGTTGCTGCCCCAGATGTTGCGGAAGGTGCTGCGGCTGCCGCTGAGGGGGTCGCCGATGAGGAAGTCCGCGAAGTTGTCTCCGCAGGTTACGCCGGCGGTGGCGGTGCAGTTCTTGCCGGTGTAGAGGCCGTTGAAGTTGAAGGTGCCGGTGGAGTTGTTGCCTGCGATGAAGGTGTTGGTGTTGTGGAAGAGCTCATAGCCGATGCGGATGTCCTGCTTGCCGCTGGCGTAGTTGAGATGATCGACATACTGCCAGGAACGGATCTTGTTCTGCTTGGGATAGCTGTTGTTGGCCTGGCCGTTGTAGTTGGAGTAATTGGAGATGGTGACGCTGGGGAAGCCGACGGTGGAGGGCGGCGCGAGGCCGTCGAGGCCGGTGATGCCGGCGAGGTCGTCGATATTGGTGCCCTGGAGTGAGCTGGTGAAGAGGAAGTAGCTGCGGTAGTAGGAGACCTGCAGATCGTTGATGAGCTTGGGGCTGAAGACGTGGGTTTCACGGACGACGGCGTTCTGGCCACGGCTGCGGAGCGGGAAGCCGCCGAGGGCGGTGTAGGCGTTGGGATCGGTCTCACGGTTGTCCGAGATGGAGTAACGGCCGGTGAGGTGATCGGCTGCGAAGAGTTGGTGGTCGATGCGGATATCGCCTTGGCCTAATTGCTGCTTGAGCTTGTTGGTGACGATGGCGCGGCTGGTGCCGTTGGAGACGAAGTTGGGCAGGGGCATGTACTTGAGGAGGTACTGGGCCTGCGGGGAGATGCGGTTCTGGGGGATCTTGTTGAGGACGCCGCCATCCTGGAACTGGAGCTTGGTGGTGGGGTCTATGAGGATGACGGGGAGGGCGGAGAAGTCGCCGTTGCGCTGGGCGGCTGTGGGGACGACGGAGTTGAAGTTCTGGGCCTGGGAGAAGAGGGTCTCCTGGAGATCTACGAAGAAGAAGGTCTTGTCACGATAGATGGGGCCGCCGACTGCGAAGCCGAACTGGTTGCGGTGGAGGGGTTCATCACGCTGAGTGCTGCCGGTGGGCGGGACGAAGAAGTAGTTCTTGGCGTCGAGGGCATTGTTGCGGAGGAACTCATAGAGGACGCCGTGGAACTTGTTGGTGCCGGATTTGAGGGTGGCGTTGATGACGGTGGGGCTGTGGCCGTAGTCCGCGCCCATGTTGCCGGATTCAACCTTGAACTCCTGGAGGGCGTCTACGTTGGGCTGAATGATGGTGCCGCCGAGCTGGAACTCGGTGATGTTGGCTCCGTCGAGATACCAGCCGGTCCATGAGGGGGAGAGGCCGTTGACGTTGACGTTGACGGCGCTGGCGCGGATGGAGGTTCCACCGGAGGCGATGTTCTGGCCGCCCTGGATGAAGCTGACGCCGGGGGTGAGCTGGGTGAGCTGCCAGAAATTGCGGCCGTTGAGGGGGACGTTCTGGACGGTCTGGGTGTCGATGACCTGGCCGACGGAGGAGGTGGCGGCGTTGAGGAGGGGGACCTCGGCGGCGATGACGGTGACCTTGTCCGTGACGGCTCCGACGTGGATGACGGGATTGATGGTGGCCTTCTGGGCGACCTGGAGCTCGGTATCGGCGATCTGGACGCTGGCGAAGCCTTCGTGCGTGACGGTGACGGAGTAATGGCCGATCTGGAGGTTGGGAAAGGTGTATTCGCCGTTGGCGCTGCTCTTGACGGTGCGGGTTTCTCCGGTGCCGAGGCTTTTGATGGTGACCGTCGCGTCCGGGACTACGGCTCCGGAGTCGTCCTGGACGGTGCCAAGGATGGTGCCGGTGTTGGACTGAGCGAGGAGGCTGGGCGTGGCAAGCAGACTGGCGGAGAGGAGATAGAGTGAGGCTGTTTTGACGAAGGGGTTACGCATGGTGGCTCCTGAGAATCGAATGGTGCGGTGCTGCGAACGAGCGGGTCAGACCCAGAGAAGCGGTTGGCGGATGGGGTAGTTGCGGATGATCTCGCGATCCGTGGGGTCTGGGTTGAGGGATTTCCATAGGTCGAGGTACGGCTGCTGGTGGCAGGCGAGGCCGGCGAAGAGGAGGCCGGGGGAGCGAACGGGGAGGGCGTCGAAGTGCTCGACGTCATGGGCGTACGGCCAGGCGTTGCGATCCTTGAGGAATGGGTAGAGGAACTCGGCTGATTTGCAGAGGCCCCGGCCGTCCGGGAGGGCAAACTTTGTGGCGTCCTGCTGTACTCCCTTGAGGGACTGGCAGAGGCCGGCCATGACGTCGAAGTTGAAGATGGAGTAGCTGTAGGGCTTGGTGCGGAGGAGCTCCTTGGGGAAGGAGCCGTTGGGGCCTAGCTGGTTGGGCAGGAGGATGGTGATGTATTGGTGATAGACCTCGGCGCGGGTGGTCTCGTCCTTGATGAGGCGGGCGAACTCCGCGGCCTGGAGGGCCCAGCACATGGAGTGGTTGTTGAGGGCATCGCGCTCGGTGGTGCCGAACTTGCTGGTTTTGAGCCAGGAGAGGTACTCGGTGAACCAGGTTTTGACTCCGGCGCTGTCTTCCGGCGAGAGCAGGGTGCCCATGAGGAAAGAGGCGGCGCGGGCGACTTCTACGAGGTGGAGGGTATCGATGACGCCGAAGGAGCGGCCGGTGGAGACACCTTTGACGCCCTGCGAAAACTCCAGGTTGGGGTTCATGCGGGTGGCGGGGGTGACGAACCAGGCGCGGAGGTGGGCGCAGGCGGCTTCGCCGTAACGCTTGCCTTGCTTGTCCCCAAGGAGGACCCAGGCGGCGGTGAGGGCGGGCATCTCGACGGAGAGGCGGATCATGGCTTTGCGGTGATCGGCGAAGTTTTCGGGATTGCTCTGGCCGTCGCGGTTGATGTAGGGGCCGTTAGGGTCTTTGGGGTTGGGCCAGAAGTAGTCGGCCTGGGAGTAGAAGTCGTGGAGGCCGCCGGGGCTGCGCTTGGTGGGGAAGTCTGTGATGGTGGCTGGTTTCTGGGCGAGATATAGGTTGGCTGCGGTCAGGATTCGCTGGCGGTCTGTTTTGGCGACGAGGGCGTGACCGTCCTCTTTCTCGGCGGGAGCTTTGGCCCATGCCGGGTTGAGGGTGAGGGCTGCGGATGCGGCGGCTGCCGTCTTGAGGAATGCTCGTCTGTCCAGATTGCCGATAAAGTTCAGTACTTGCACCAGGCCTCCCGCCGGCAGAATTGGTGTGCCGGAGTCGGAACCACGCTCTGCCTTTGCAGCACCATCTGCAAGTGACTCACGGTTTGTCACAAGTCAGAATGGCCGTTTTCCTTGGAAACAAGCGTTTGTCCCAACGGATTGAGGCGGAAAAACAGGGGCGGAGGGGTTTGCGGTATGATCCTCCGGGACGCGATGATCTCTGCCGAATCAACTCGAACGCGGTGGGTTCCTGTGAGCGAGCAGGATCACGCGGAGGTGTTGCGTGCGCTCGAAGGGGTGCTGGCCAGCCCGCACTTCTGCAACAGCAAACGGTATCCGGCGTTCCTGCGATACGTGGTGGAACAGAGCTTGTTGGGTCAGGCGGATCAGCTTAAGGAACGGACGATCGGCGTGGAGGTGTTTGGGAGGACGCCTACGTACGACACGAACACCGATACGGTGGTGCGGTATACGGCGGGTGAGGTTCGGAAACGACTTTCTCTGCACTATCACGAGGTGGCGGAGACTTCGATTCAGATTCATCTTTCCGCTCGGTCTTATCAGCCGGAGTTCCTGATGCTGGATGAGGCTGGAGAAGCAGCGCAGGTAGAGATTCCAGTTGCCGTGGTGGAACGTGTGCAGGACGAGAGCCGCCGACCGCTGTCCCCGGGTACGCCGGTTCGGTCTGGAACTGGATTGCGGAAGTGGGTGCTGCCTGTGGTGATGGTGGTGGTTCTTCTGCTCCTGGGAGGAGCTGCGTGGATGCGTCTGATGGCGCGGCATAAGGGGGACAGCCTGCATCAGTTCTGGGCTCCGGTTCTGCAGGCGAATGCGCCGGTGTTGATCAGTCCGGGGGGCGTGGTGTTTTCACAGACCTCGCGGATTGGGACGCAGGTTGCCGACCACGACGTGATGAATCCGTTTCTCTCCTTTGAGAACGGGCTCGCGATGGGGCGGGTCGCGGCGCTGGTGAACGGGATGGGCGGCAGCTATACGATTCAGTCGTCGAACGCGACGAGCCTGGCGCAGATTCGTGAGAGTCCGGTGGTGCTGATCGGCGCTTACAACAATGCCTGGACGCAGCGGCTGCTGGAGCCTCTGCGGTTTCACTTCAGTGCTCATCCGGGCGAGCAGATTGTGGATGGGGCGCAGCCTGGACGTCATTGGGTACGGGATCTTGCGCGGCCTTATTCCGAGAGCCCGGACTATGCGATTGTGGCGCGGTTTCGTAATCCTTCAACCGACAGCATGGTGGTGGCGGTGGCGGGGCTGCAGCGCTATGGTACGGATGCGGCTTCGCAGTTCATCATCTCGCCGCGCAGTTTGAATACGCTGGACGCGCGGCTGGGCCCGGGGTGGGCCGATGCGAATGTAGAGATTGTGCTGAAGGTGGATGTGGTGAACGGCAGGGTGGGTGCGCCGATGATCGAGGACGCTTATACCTGGAAGTAGCCAGGAATAAGCGTCCCGATTGCGGGGCTAGATTGCGTCGGCCTGCTGCAGATTTTTCTTCATGCCAGCCCAACTGGTGCGGGTGGATGCTTCCGGGGTGCCGCCGCCCTTCCAGTGAGTTTCCAGGTTGACGGCGTCCGAGTAACCGATCTTCTTCATGGCGCGGAACTGGGCGGCCCAATCGACGTAGCCGATATCGACGGGAGACCAGACGATTTTGCCGGTGGCGTCCTTGACGGCGTTCTTGACGTGGCAGTGGTGGATGCGTTCCTTGGGGATGGCGTTCCAGCCGTTGGGGAAGGCGTCGAGTTCGCCGCGCATGACGGCGTTGCCCGGGTCCCAGTTGAGAGCGAAGTTCTTGGCGCTGACGCCCGCGAGGGTGGTTCCGGACTCGCGGCCGGTGGCGGTGTTGCAGGCGAACTCGTTTTCAAGGACGAGCATGATGTTCTGCTGGGCGCATTTTTCCGCGGACTCCTGAAGCTTGGCGTCGATGGCCTTGCGGTAGGGTTTTACGTCGTCGATGCGCCAGAAGTCGAAGCAGCGGACCTTGTTGGTCTTGAACTGTTTGGCGAGGGAGATGGAACGCTCAAGGACTTCATCCTGCTGCTTGAAGGTGGTCTCGGCTGCGCCGTGGAGGTCTTCCTTGGAGCCGTACTGAGAGACGGGTGCGCCGGGCCAGTTGACCTTGTAGAGCGGGCTGCTGATATCGGTCACCTGCAGGCTGTACTTGGCGAGGATCTTCTGGGCTTCGGCGATCTGGGCATCGGAGACGACCTGCAGGTTCTTTCCCCAGATCTCACGCAGCTCCACATAGTGAAGGCCGAGGTCCTTGGCGATGACGTAGCAGGCGTGATCGAAGTCCTGGGAGATTTCGTCGGAGATGACGCCGATCTTGAACGAGGAGCCTGCGGCGAAGGCGCGCAGTGGAGAGGCGAGCGTGGCGGCAGCGGCAGCGGTGCCGGCGAGGAAGTTGCGCCTGGTGAGACTGGTCATAGTGCTTGAGGCTCCTTGATGCCGCGGTGGGCATGAGTCAATGTCTGAGACGATACGCCAGTGGGTAGAGCGTTGTCATAAACGGGCGTCAGGGGAGGGCTTTCTGGAGGCCGACTGCGACGACGAAGTAGTTTGCGGGCACGTCTCCAATGTTCTTGAGGCCGTGGAGGACGCCGGATGCGGTGAAGATGACGCCGCCGGCTTCAATGACGCCGCGCTGGCCGTCGCTATCGACCTGGAGCTTGCCTTCACGGATGAGGAGGAACTCCGAGTGGGTATGGCGATGCGGTGGGTGCGGCATCTGGCCTGGGGGCAAGGTGGTTTCGTGGACCTCGACGAACTCTCCCGTGGCCAGGGTGCCGTGAACGACGGCGCGGCTTGCGCCTCCGTTGGCGGAGGGCTTGGCAATGAGCTTGTCAAAAGGGAAGAGCTCAGAGTGCAGGAGGCGCGGGCCAGTTTCAGGGGCGGACGTGGGCTGGGTTTCGGCGGATGCCGTGCCGACTGATGCGAGGGCGGCGAGCGCTACGCAGAGGTCTCTTCTACTTGGATTGTTCATGCTTTCTCCCTTCGTCTCAGGCGGGGCGGGAGTAGCCCATACCGGCCAGCGCGCCGCGCATGTACGCGAAGCTGCCGATGACGCCGGGCATGGGATCGTCACCGTGGACCTCGTACTCCAGATCGACGAAGCCCTGGTACTTGGTAGCGATGAGGGCTTCAAAGATGCCGCGGATGGGGATCTTGCCATCGCCGACGGCGACCTGGCTCTCCTTGACGCCAAGGTCTGTGAGGTCCTTGATGTGCATGTTGAAGAGGCGTGGGCCAACTTCGTGAATGGCCTTGATGGGGTCCGTGCCGGCGCGTTCGGTGTGGCCGACGTCGATGCAGCAGCCGATGCGGGGGTCCATGTTCTTGATGAGCTTGAGGATATCCAGCGGCGACTGCCAGAGCTTGTCTTCCGGGCCGTGATTGTGGATGGCGAGCTTGATGTCGTATTCCTTGACGAACTTCTCAACGCGCGGGAGGCTGGCCGGGGTGGGGTCGCCTGCGACGATGACCTTGATGCCGGCACGTTTGCAGTACTCGAACTTGGCGCGGATGTCGTCGTCTTCATCCTTGGGGAAGTAGATGGCGCCGGCGGCGTGGAGCTTGATGCCGGCGGCGGTGTAGTCGGAGACGGCGGCTGCTTCAAGGGTGGGATCGGTGGGGAGGTGGTCCTTGATGTCCTTGACGTTGAGGTCCGAGACGTTCAACTGCTTCATGTAGCCGATCATCTGGGCGCGGGTGAAGTTGCGGAAGGTGTAGCTGGCCAGGCCGAGCTTGATGGGCGAGGGAGTGCCGTCGTGAACGGCGGGCTCGGCCATGGCTGGGAGAGTGGGAGCGACGGCGCAGGTGACTGCTGCCAGGGCGCTTGAAGCGAGGAAGTTGCGGCGGGTACTGGTGGAACTCATCGGGATGGAACCTCATGGCTGCTGCGGTTTAGGTAGGAAGGGCGGCGGTTTAGAGGTGCGGCGCCCAACCTTTTTCGTAGTCGCGGCCCCAGAGCTTCATGGCCTCGGAGTCTGCCTGGATGTGGGCGTTTGCGGGATCGAGCTTGAGTTCGCGATTCATCTCCCAGGCGACGTTCGAGAGCTGGAGCATGGTCACGGCGACGTTGCCGACGGCGATGGGTGCGTTGAGCTTCTCGCCCTTCTGCACGCCTGCGATGAAGTTGGCGAAGTGGGCGTCGGTCATGGAGTCCGCGCCGACGAGATCGGCGGAGGAGGTCTTCTGGCCTACCTTGAACTCGCTGGTCTTATTGCCTTTGAGGTCGTAGATCTCGTAGCCGTCACGATCAACGAGGACTGAGCCCGTGGTGCCCATGATGACCGAGCCACGGTCGCGGTTGTAGTACTTCATGCCCTCACAGCATTTGCCTTCCCAGGAGATCATCTTGTCCGGGTAGGTGAAGCTGGTGACGAGCGTGTCGTAAAACTGCCAGTCGTCCTTGAAGTGGTAGCGGCCTCCGCTGGAGGTGATGCGCTCCGGGAAATCGACGCCGAGAGCCCAGCGGCAGACGTCCACTTCATGGGTTCCGTTGTTGAGCGTTTCGCCGGTGCCGTAGGTGCGGAACCAGTGCCAGTTGTAAGGCTGGAGGTTGTCCTTATAGGGTTGGCGCGGTGCGGGTCCCTGCCATAGATCCCAGTCAAGCTGCGCTGGCACAGGAACTTCCTTGCCTGTGCCGATCGATTTGCGCACGTTGCTGTACCAGGCTTTGGCGAAGTAGGCGTGGCCGATGAGGCCGTTGTGGATCTTGTCCACGATCTCAATGGTGTGGGGCGAGGAGCGCTGCTGCGTCCCCATCTGGACGAGCTTGCCATACTTCTGCTGGGCCTGGACGAGCAGTGCGCCCTCTGCCGGGTTATGGCTGCAGGGTTTCTCCACGTAGACGTGCTTGCCCGCCTGGAGGCCGGCGATGGCCATGGGAGCATGCCAGTGGTCCGGCGTGGCGATGGTGATGGCGTCGATCTCTTTGAGCGCGAGGATGTGGCGGAAGTCTTTGTCCGTGGCGGGAGCGGTGCCCATCATCTGCTCCGTGGCGCCTGCGAACTTCTTCAGGGTGACGCTATCGACGTCACATACATGCGTGATGCGTGCCTTTGCCTTGTTGGCCTTCAAGGCGGACAGGTGGGCGTAGGCCCGGCTGTTGAGGCCGATGACCGCGAAGTTCAGGCGATCGTTCGACCCCATAATCTGTGCGTAGCTTTTGGCTGTCGATGCCACGGCGAGTGCAGCCGTACTAGTTGTTGCTTTCTCCAGAAACTCACGACGTGTGATCATCAAGCGCCCTCTCGACTGGTCATCATAACGTTTGTCTCGCGGGTTAGGCGAGTGGGTTGAAGAAAAGATCTTATTGCGCCCAGGCGAGGCCGTCCGCTCCGGCTCCTGCCTGCAGGATGGACTGGACCTTCCAGGTGGCGAGATCGATGACGGCGACTTTGCCGCCGCAGGAGACGTACGCTGCCTTGCCGTCGGGACGGATGAGGATCTCGGTCGGGGTCTTGGGGACGTCGATGGTGGTGGTGACCTTCATGGTCTTCAGGTCGATTACGGCGACCTGGTTGGTTGGGCGCAGGGCCGCCAGGAGCCAATGACCGTCGGGGGTGGGTGCGGTTCCGTAGGCGATCTCCGGCAGCGGAATCCAGCTTTGCAGCGTGTTGGTGGCCGTGTCGATGACTGCGAGTTGAGGTTTGGTTTGGTCCGCGGTGAAGACCTTGCGGTCGTCCGCGGAGATGGAGATGCGCTGGGTTTGGGCAGAGATGGGGATGATCTTGACGGTCTTGCGGGTGTTGAGGTCAAGGACCGAGACGGTGCCGGGACCGACGTTCGCGGTATAGCCGAAGCGGCCGTCATGCGAGATGGTGAGCATGTGGGATTGCTCCTGGCCCGTGGGGATGGTGCCTACTATTTTCAACGACTTCGGGTCAATGACGGTGATGGCCTTGTCCAGTTCAGTGGTGACGTAGAGGAGGTTGCGTTTTTTGTCGAAGATGGCGCAGTGAGGGCGGACGGGGTGGCCGAAGTCCACGGAGCCGATGACCTTGTGGGAGGGGACGGAGACGACCGTCATCGTCTGGCCGTCCGTGCCGGGTTTGCCTACGCCGGAGTTGCCGTAGATGGGGATGAAGGCGGTGCGGCCGTCCGGGGTGAGGGCGAGTTCGTGGCCGGTTATACCGCCCACGTCCACTGCTGAAGCCGCGCCGGAAGAGGCTGGCAAAAAGCTGACGTTGTGGTCTGCCTGATTGACGACGAGCAGGGTGCCATGGGCGCTTGCCTCGGTATGAGCTTGAGCCCAAAGAGGTTGCATCATGGCAAGGCAGGCGATGAGGGTCAGGAGTCGCGAAGAGGAGGCGATTTTCATGTCCGGGAAGCATAGCACCGGGGATACAGGGTTAGCTTTGCTGTGCCTCGCGGATGGTATCCCGGTGGGCTGGCAGAAAAAATATTTGCAAGCCGTGACATCTCTGGCATACTTCTCTCGTTCCCCTGATACTGACTCGAATGTGCTGCTGATGCGTCGGTCGGCGGGAGAACTCTCTATGGGGCCCCTATTTGAATTTTCTTCGGGAGGCCCTGATGAGCAATGTCAACGGCAAAGTCTATGCAATGAATGTCATCACGCCGATGCGGCCGTGGAAGACGTTTGCGCTGCGGGCGATCTTCTTTGCGCTCTGGCATATCAAGCCGTTACAGAGTGACCTGATCAACCTTTCTTTTATCGAGTTTGCGCGGTGGGTGATCATCCCGCGCCGCCGTTTCCCGCATCTCGGTCACGGGCAGGAAAAGGAAGATCTGAAGTATGACTATCTCCTCTTTTTTAGTAACTTCAACGGGACCTGGAATCAGTACATCGACGCGTTCTCCGCGGTTCTGAGCAAGGGGCTGAACCTGATCTGGCGGTGGAGCGATAAGTTTCCGGGCTCGGTTCCGGTGACTCCGTTCAAGGAGTACATTGCGCGAGTGCAGTTCGACACGGACTACTACTACACTGCGTATCCTCATGCGACGGCGAATGATTTGAAGTCGGCCCATGTGGTTCAGGAGGCGTTCGACGCGCTGAGTACACAGGCGCAGGGGAGCACTCCGGAGCAGTTTGCAGAGGCGTACCGGGATTTTGTTTTGCAGGTGCAGTGCCATCTGGGAGAGACCGGCGAAGCGCCGGTAGCGTGCTGAGAGAGAGACCATGCCCAATCAAAGCGGTATCTTGTATGGCCTCACGATCCTTTCGCCCATCATTGATGACGAGCGGGCGACGCCCTCGCACGATCTGCAGATTCGCAAACATCTGGCGGGATTGCCGACTGATCAGCACAGTCCGTTTGCGCTTGCGGCCGGGACGCATCTGGCGCGGATCGCGGTGATGGACGATGTGATCTACGTCGGGATGCCGTCTTGCGAAGAGCATCTGAAGTCGAAGTACCTGGTCTTTGAATCGAACTGCGATGGCGATCTGGAGGGCTATCTCGGGGGGCTGGCGGATGCTGTGCCGGAGCAACTGGACGCCATCTGGAGCCACTGCGTCGGGTATCCGGGAGCGGCGGACCGGTGGGCGTTCATCCAATACATGAAGTCCTGCCAGCTCGATACGACGTTCTACTTTGCGGCGATCAACAACAAGACGCTTCCGCAGGCGCTGCGTGCGCTGTATACCCAGCATGCGGTGACCAACTTCATTGCGTCGCATCAGGGCATGGCGCCTGCACAACTACAAGCTGAGTTCCTGCAATTTACGCAAGACCTGGCGTCCGAGCCGACGCCTCCAGCGGGTTCCATGGGGCCACATCGCGGTATTAAGACGGGTGGGCGAAATGAGTAAGTTGAACGCGACCGACATCCAGGGCTTCGTGCTGCGTGGATATAACCTTCCGCTGGCTCGTTACTATTTTCTCCACTTTGAGGACTCTGTACGAGCTCGTGCGCTGCTGTTGAAGCTGCTGCCGAAGATCACCACGGGCCAGACGTGGGACGGTGGCAAGCCGCAGAGCACGCTCAACATTGCGTTTACTCATCCCGGACTGGCAGCGTTCGATCTGCCTGACGCCACGCTGCTGAGCTTTCCGGTGGAGTTCCAGCAAGGCATGAAGAAGCGTGCCGCCATCCTGAACGATACCGGACGCAATGCGCCGGAGCGGTGGGACGAGTGCTGGACGGAAGGCCTCGTTCACGCGTGGGTCGCGGTAAATGCGATGACGCCGGCGGCACTGGCCTCTGGGCATGCGGAGTTGATCGGGTTGCTGGAGGAGGTGGGCGGTGCCACGATACTGGCGACGCAGGATGCCGCGGCTGCCGTGGCCGGTGGGAAGCCTACGACGAAAGAACATTTCGGGTACACGGACGGCTTTGGCAATCCGGATTACCTGGGGGTGGAGCGCTCCGTGCAGCCTGGGCAGGGTAAGCTGATGCCGGATGGAAGCTGGGCGCCGCTTGCCACGGGAGAGCTGCTGCTGGGCTATGCGGATGAGGCTGGTGAGCTGCCGGTCGCGCCTGTGCCTCACCTGCTGGCGAGCAATGGCACGTTCATGATTTATCGCAAGCTACATCAGAACGTGGCGACCTTCCGCAAGTTCCTGGCGGACGAGGCCGGGCGCTATGGGGCCGGGGATGACTATTCCAAAGAGAAGCTGGCCGCCAAGCTGATCGGCCGTTGGCGTGACGGGACGCCGATAGAGCTTTCGCCTGACGGACCTGACTTTGCGCTGACCCAGGACCCGAACCGCAGTACCAACTTCACGTACGGCGGGGATGCAGACGGTACCCGTTGTCCGATGGGTGCGCACATTCGGCGCGTGCATCCGCGGGACGCGTTCGGGTTTGAAGGCAGGCTGGTGCATCGCCGCAGGATCACGCGGAGGGGACTGCCCTACGGCAGGTTTGCTGGCGAGAATGAGCCGGTGGCCGACACCGACGATCGCGGCGTCGTCTTCATGGCGCTCAACGCCAGCATCTCGCGGCAGTTCGAGTTCGTTCAGCAGCAGTGGATCGAATATGGGAACGACGCGCATCTGGGCAACGACAAAGACCCTCTGATGGGCAATCATGACGGCAGCGGTCGCTTCATGGTTCAGGGCGACAGCAGCAAGAGCAATCCTCCGCATTTGTGCCGTCATCTGCCCCAGTTCGTCGAACTGCGCGGCGGGGATTACTTCTTCCTGCCCAGCATCACGGCGTTGGGCATGCTGGCGATGGGCCTTGTCGATCCGCGTTAGTGGATGGCGTTGACCATGCGTGTTGAACCGAATAAAATCGTTACAGCGAGGCATTGACCTTCGCCGCAGAAGATCGCCGCTCATAAGCTAACGGGCTGCCCGTGCAGCCTCCTTTCATATCCCCTTCCGATTAAGAATCCTGATCAGGATCCAGGAGGGCCCTGCCTCACAAGGAGCCCCATGCATTCCAGCGCTGTTGTTCGACCTCTGATTTACCTTTCCCTTATCTCTACTGCTGTTGGTGCGTTGGCCCAGAGCTCCCAGGTGGCTGGAACCGTGAAGGACCCGGAGCGGTCGCTGGTGGGCAGCGCCGTCGTCACGCTGGAGGAGATGCAGAGCGGCAGACTGCAGAAGACGGTGACGGATGCTTCCGGGCAGTACAGCTTTTCAGCTGTGACCGCAGGCAAATACCGTCTGGTGATTAAGAAAGACGGCTTCGCGCCGATTGTGATTGCGCCCCTGACAGTGGCTGAGGGGCAGAGCGTCAACCAGGATGGAACGTTTGACGTGGCCGGCGTTTCCTCGCAGGTGACGGTAAATGGGAATGCCACCGGCAGCTCTGAAGATGGCTACGCGGTCAGCAAGGTGAATCGCGGTGTCATGGGCGATGCGCCGGTCGTCAACCAGCCTTATACGATAACGGTGATTCCCGCAGACGAGATTGCCAATACCCAGGTGAAGAACCTGCGCGACACGATCAAGTACCTGCCGCTGGTCTCGTTTACCGAGCAGCAGGGGCCTGAGATTCTGCGGCCGGCCACGCGCGGCGTTCAGGGTTCGATCGCGCAGAACACGCGCATGGACGGTATGTCCATTGCCATTACAGGCGGCAACCCCATGGAGCAGTACCAGGAGATGCAGGTCGAAAGCGGACTGGGCGCGGCGATGTACGGCCCGGCGAACCCTTCCGGTATGTTCGACTTCGTTCTGAAGCGGCCGACCGAAGAGCGCACCGCAAACATCTTTCTGGAGCAGGACTCCAGCTCCATCGGCACTGTGTATGGTGACTTTGGTGGGCGTCTGGGGCCGCACAAGATCTTTGGTTATCGCTCCAATTTACTCTTCGGTGACGGCACGCAGTTCGTCGCGGAGAGCCGTCTGCGCCGCCGCCTCGCGGAGTTTGCGTTCGATCTGCGGCCCACGCCGGCCACGACGATCGACGCGCACTACAGTGTCTATGACATCGTCCAGCGTGGCTATCCGGGCTGGTTCAGCTATGGTCCTTCGTCCAAGACGAACGTTGCTGCGGCGGACTTCATTCTGCCCTTAGCACCGGACCCCACGCGCGTCGGCTTCGGGCAGGCTTATGCCGGCGTCAACCTGACGACGCAGTCCACCAGCGTTCGAGTGCTGCATGACTTTTCGCCCAACTGGCACGCCACGGCGGGTGGAACGGCGCAGAGGCTGGACCGCTTCATCGATACGCCTGTGAACACTATTATGGATAACGCCGGGGACTACAGCAGTTCGCTCAGCAGCGGCTTTGCTCCGCGCTTTGGGGTTGAGAGCGATCTCGGTTACATCACTGGCGTCATCAAGAAGTGGGGCATCAAGCAGGATGTGGCACTGGCCAGCGAGGGATATCGCTTCAACCAGTACAGCTATACCGCCAACTCGGCTGCAAGTCTGTTTCTGGGTCTTGCAAACGTCAACAACCCGGTGGTCTTTGCTGCGCCGACGGTTGGCTTGCCCCACAACAGAGGGCTCTATCAATCGGCCGTGGTTCATCAGCAGGGCTTTAATCTTGGTGATCTGATTACCTTCCCCGCGCACATTCTGGTGCGGGTTGCGGCCAGCCAGGACTTTATCGGGGTCGATAACAACTCGGCCACGGCGAGGACCAGCGGCTCGAATAAGCAGGGCATCAGCCCTTCGGCCAGCGTGCTGTACAAGCCGACGACGTGGTCGACCGCTTATGCAACCTACGCGAGCAGCCTGCAGCAGGGTGATCTTGCGCCGGTCAGTGCAACGCTCGTCAACTCCGGCGCTGCGCTTGCGCCTTATCGCAGCAAGGAATGGGAGCTCGGCTTCAAGACTGACCTGCATCCGCTGGCGATCACGACCGCACTCTTCCGGCTGGAACGTCCTTTCGCCGACACCCTTTCCTACAACGGCAGCACGACGCAGAATATCTTCGCCATTGCAGGGCAGCAGGTGAACTTTGGCGCTGAGATCTCCGCGCAGGGCACGCTGTTTCGCCGCCTGTTGATCGACGGCGGATTTACCGCGCTGAATGCCCGGCTGAACGATACGAATGTGGCGTCGACGGAAGGGAAGCGCTTTGTCGGTATCCCCTCGTACAAGTCGAACTTCCTGAGCGAGTATCGCGTGCCGGGCATTGCCAATCTCAACATCACGGGTGATTGGCAGTTCGTCGGCAAGCGTCCGCAGGATGATCAGAACCTGCACACGACGACCGGCTACAACACGTTTGATTTTGGGTTCCGTTACTCGCGTCCGGTCTTTGCGCGGGTGGCGACGTTGCGGTTCACCTGCGACAACATCACGAACACGCGGTACTACTCGACTATCTCCGCTGGCGATATCACTGGGGCCAATGCCAGTGCGAACCTGGCGCATCTAGGATCGCCGCGCACTATTTCAAGCTCACTCCAGTTCGCTTTCTAAACGGCGTAGCAGTGAGCGAGACCCGGCAGCGTCAAGCTGCCGGGTCTCTTTATTGCGAACACTTAGCCACGCAATGCAGGAACTGCTCCGGGCGGGTTGAAGCGATGAGTCGCCAGGAGCTTCTGCGCCTCGTCACTGCCAAGCCAATCGACGAAGGCCGCCGCACCTTTAGGGTTCGCTGCGTTGTTCAAGGCTGCTGCGTAGAAGATCAGCGACTCCGGATTGAAGGTCCTGTTGTTGAGGTTGAGCTTTAGATCCGGGTGCAAGGCGTGCAGGTTATCGCCGCTGAGGTTGATGTCGGCAGGCAGCGAGAGATAAGGCAGGTGTGACCACTCTGGACCTACGCCGTAGGAGGCGCTCGCGTCGAGTTCGCCGGCTGCGAGCCGCTGCTGGGTGTCACCGCCGGTGAGGATCTGCTGCGGATTCATCAGGGGGCCGGCGATGCGTTCAAGCAGGTCGGGTTGCTGATACTTCTTTGCTGCGAGCATCAGGGTGAACAGGATGGCACGGCCGGAAGGGTCGGCTGCGGGGTTCGAGCGGACCAGGCGAAGAGCGGGCTGCTGCAGGACCTGCCACCATTCCATCTTTCCCTGTGATACTGCTTCAAACTGCTCTATGAACCGGCTCTTCGGGCTGTAGACAATCACCAACTCTGTACGGGCGAAAGGCCACCAACTCTGTACGGGCGAAAGGCTTCGCCACCTGGGTTTTGCCGGCGCTCATCACGGTCAGCATCGGGCCTGCAGTAATAGGGATGAAGACGTCCGCCGGCAGGCTGCCATCGATGATGGACTTCGCCACCGCATCGGCTCCCTGTGCGTGAACCCGCAGGTTCAGCTTCGACGACGCAGCCACGGCAGCACGCATGGGACCTTCCAGCATGGGACGAACGGAGCCCGCACAGGCCACATCCAGAAAGGGAATATCCTGAGCCAATAGGTCGAGCGGCAGCATGGAGGCTGCCGCTGCAAAGGCTGTGTCTTTGAGCAGGGTGCGGCGGGTGCCAATCATACGTGTTGGACGCTTTATTTCTGACAAAGGCCGCAGAGGGATCGCCGGTTTGATTGCCTCATTCGGCATCGCTTGACGTGCGATATAAATTATCGTTTACTAGCTCTTGATGCAGACTTTTCAAACTGAAGAGACCCGTCCCTTTCGTGAACTGTGTGCGGACCACGGGCTTACCGTGACCCACCAGCGTCAGGTCCTCTATGAGGTGATGCAGACCATGCCGGGGCACCCGAGCCCGGAAGAGGTCTACGCACGCGTCAAGAGGCGTATCCCTGCGATCTCTCTTGCTACGGTCTATAAGAATATTCATCTCTTCGTTGAGAGAGGCGTTCTCAAGGAAGTCAGCATGCATCACGGCTCTCTTCGAGTCGAGCTGAACAGCCACCTTCACCACCACATGGTTTGCTCCCACTGCAAAGCCATCACGGATCTCGACGAGAAGGATCTTGGCGAACTACCTGCATTGCAGAGCTTGCCCGGAGGCTTCCAGGCAGAACGCTATGCCATCGACGTCATCGGAATCTGTGCCGCGTGCCAGAAAGCGAAACGCAGCTGATCCGACCACCCGCAAACAGTTTCCCGGCAACGAGAACGAAGGAGTAACAATGTCGAACGAAATGAAGTGCCCTGTGCCGCATGGCAACAACCCCTCGATCACCAGCACTGAGACGGAGTCGCCCATGCATGGTGCGGTGACTCACAACTCGCGCAAGATCCAGCGTAACGAGCACTGGTGGCCGGATCGCCTGGACCTTGCCGTCCTGCACCAGAATAACAAGCTGGCTGATCCTACCGGTGCAGACTTCGAGTATGCCAAGGAGTTCAAGACCCTCGATCTCGACGCCGTGATCAAGGACCTGCACGTTCTCATGACCGACTCGCAGAGCTGGTGGCCTGCGGACTACGGCCACTACGGCCCCTTCTTCATCCGCATGGCATGGCACAGCGCCGGCACCTACCGCACCTATGACGGCCGCGGCGGCGCGGGCATGGGCACGCAGCGGTTCGCTCCGCTCAATAGCTGGCCGGACAACGTAAGCCTCGATAAGGCTCGCCGTTTGCTTTGGCCGATCAAGCAGAAGTACGGCAAGAAGATCTCCTGGGCCGATCTCATGATCCTCACCGGCAACGTCGCGCTGGAGTCCATGGGCTTCAAGACCTTCGGCTACGCTGGTGGGCGTGCTGATGTGTGGGTTCCTCAGGAAGACATCTTCTGGGGTACGGAGCACACCTGGCTCGGCAGCGACCGTTACCAGGGGGACCGTGAGCTGGACAAGCCTCTTGCTGCTGTGCAGATGGGGCTTATCTACGTGAACCCGGAAGGCCCGGACGGCAAGCCGGATCCCGTAGGCTCCGCGCGCGATATCCGCGAGACCTTTGGCCGTATGGCGATGAACGATGAGGAGACCTTCGCGCTGATCTCCGGCGGTCACACCTTCGGTAAGGCTCACGGCGCACATGATCCCGGCCCCAATGTCGGTCCCGAGCCGGAAGGCGCACCGATCGAGCAGCAGGGACTTGGCTGGAAGAACTCCGTGGGCAAAGGCAACGCGGAAGACACTATCTCTTCCGGTCTTGAAGGCGCCTGGACGTCCAGCCCTATCAAATGGGATAGCGAGTACCTCGACAACCTCTACAACTACGACTGGGCACTGAAGAAGGGGCCTGGCGGTGCATGGCAGTGGTACGCCGTCAGCGAGCCGGCCAACATTCCGGATGCACACATTGCGGACAAAAAGCATCTGCCCATGATGTTTACCTCCGACATGGCGCTCAAGTTCGATCCCGAGTACGAGAAGATCGGCAAGCGCTTCCAGGCGAATCCCGATCAGTTCGCAGATGCGTTCGCTCGCGCCTGGTTCAAGCTGACCCATCGCGATATGGGTCCCATCGAGCGCTACCTCGGTCCGCTGGTTCCCAAGGAGCGTTTGATCTGGCAGGATCCCGTTCCGGCCGTCGATCACGAACTGATTGGGGAGGCGGAGATCGCCGCACTCAAGAAGATCCTCATCTCCGGCTTCTCCATCTCGCAACTTGTTTCGACTGCCTGGGCGGCTGCCTCGTCCTTCCGCGGCTCCGACAAGCGCGGGGGAGCCAACGGCGCACGTATCCGCCTGGAGCCTCAGAAGAACTGGGAGGTCAACCAGCCGGTTGTTCTTGCGAAGGTCCTCGCGACTTTGGAAGAGGTCCAGAAAGCCTTCGCAGAATCCACCAGCAAGAAGGTCTCGATTGCTGATCTGATTGTTCTTGGCGGCTCTGCTGCTGTTGAGGAGGCTGCGAAGAAGGCTGGTTACGACGTGACCGTTCCCTTTGCTCCCGGCCGCACGGACGCCTCGCAAGAGCAGACCGACGTGGAGGCCTTTGAGCCGCTCGAACAGACGGCCGATGGCTTCCGCAACTACCTCCGCCTGGGCCACAAGCTGCGCGCAGAGGAGTTGTTCATCGATCGCGCCCAGCTGCTCACGCTAACCGCGCCGGAGATGACGGTCCTCACCGGAGGGCTACGTGTCCTCGGCGCGAACTACAAGCAGTCCAAGGACGGCGTACTCACCAACACACCGGGTACGCTGACCAACGACTTCTTCGTCAACCTTCTGGACATGGCCACGGAGTGGAAGGCCTCGACCACTGCGGAAGGTCATTTTGATGGTCTCGATCGCGCTACCGGCGAAGTCAAGTGGACAAGCACCCGTGTCGACCTTGTCTTCGGCGCCAACTCTCAGCTTCGCGCAATCGCGGAGGTCTATGCAGCGTCTGACGCGAAGGAGATCTTCGTGAAGGACTTCGTGGCTGCATGGACCAAGGTCATGAACCTTGATCGCTACGATCTGCGTAAGTCATAGGTCGTCCATCGCACCTCGATTCCGCAATTCAAAGGGCTGCCGCGAGGCGGCCCTTTGACTCTATGTCATGCAATGAAGAGCGGCGGCTGGTACGACGTTGTGAGTGCAATTTTGTAAGTCTCGCTCCCATGAAGATGGCGAGGCGACCTAGTGTAGGTCTATGAGGGTGGTATCGAACTTTTCATAGGCTCATGCGAGTCTTGCGAAGCGCACGGCTTATGCGAGCTTCGTGTGAAGACCTAGCGTTTGGGCAGGAGGATGACGCCTCTCTTTGCTATCGGGTGCTTGACGGCTTCAAGCTAGATGCCGTACGGGTTGCGGGGGGGGGACGAGGACCAACACACGTTGTTCTGAGCGTGGAAGGATGAAAGAATGTTGTAGGTGTTGTACGCGGTATGGGTTTGCGGCTTGCATGCAAAGGCTTCAAACTCAACAGCTACATTTTAAGGAGAGCAGTACATGGTCCGCACGTTGTGGCTGTTGATTTTAGCTCCCTTGCTTCCGGTTGTGGGCTTGCTCTATCAGTGGATTGGGTTGCGGTATGACCGAAGGCGTTTTCTTCGGTTAGGACGATTGGTAGACATTGGGAAGCGCCGACGGCTTTTCATGATGGAGATGGGCGACGAGGCTGGCCCGTCGGTGATCTTCGAATCTGGAATCGGATCAACGAGTCAGAATTGGGCCCGGATTCAAGAGTCCGTGAGTGAGTTCGCGCACACGGTTTCTTACGACAGGTTGGGGTTGGGTTGGAGCACCCCGGCGGTGTCGGAGCGCATTCCTTCCATGGTGGTGCAGGAGTTGCGGGCGATGCTGCAGGCAGCCGGCATCGCACCGCCTTACCTCCTGGTGGGGCATTCATTTGGTGGATTGGTCGTTCGGTATTTTGCGGCCGAGTATCCCGATGAGGTGATAGGCGTGGTGCTTGTGGATGCAATGCGCACCGACGAGTGGCCCCCTGTAGATGAGTCGCAGCGCAAGCTGTTAGATCGAGGGGTGCAACTCACACAGTGGGCTGTGCCGATTGCCTATTCGGGTCTGGCACGACTAACGACCATGTCGTTTCTACATCGATCCGGCAGATTCACCAACCTCTTCACGCGCGTGACTGGTGGGCGCGATGTGCTGGAGCGGGTGACAAGCGAATTGAACAAAATGCCATCAGCGGTATGGCCGATCGTGGCAGCTCACTGGTCGAACCCGGCCTATTTTCGCGGTATGACGGCGCATATCAAGGGAGTTCCTGCGACTGTAGCGGAGATGCTCGAGGCGACCCCCATTGTGGGCATGCCGGTGGTGTTGTTGACGCCGGGGCATCCAAAGGCGATTTCGGACACGGACTTGCGGAAGATCGGACTCGATGCGGAGCAACTGATTGCGGAAAAGAGCGGGCACTGGGTGCATCTCGACGAGCCGGAGTTGGTGATTGAGCAGATCCGCGAAATGATCACGGTTGTGAGGACTGGATCTCCATGCAAAGACACGATTGAGGAGAGCGTCTCGGCCGATTGATGGGTGTGCCGATATGTCAAATCTGGTGGGCCTTGTCCGTAGCGAACCGCGGGCATTGCGACGGCATCGAGTTGACAGAGTGCAGGCACGCACAGCCGAAGATGGTGAAGAGAAGCCAAGCAGAGCGGCTGAACGTGTGGCGACCGGCTCTTCCGTTCTAAATGAGGCGGCTCAGGGGTTGAGCTGAGTTGGGCGGATGTGCAAGACCTGTTCGATAAGGTCTGCAGCGCGGTCTGGCCCATTCAATGTCTGGATGGTTTTCTGTAAGACCTGGGCTGCTTCACGATACTTGCCATCTTCAAGCACGAGAAGGACCGCTTTGCGAAGCCGGGCCAAGTTTAACGTGTGTCGTGAAACCACTACGCATGCTCCACGGGCCCTTAGCCTTGCAGCCACTCCGGGCTGGTCGTTGGCGAGAGGTATGGCCACCATTGGTACTCCTTCCGAGAGAGATTCCAAGACTGTGTTGATGCCTGCATGTGTGATCACCAAGGATGCCCGCTTCAAGATCTCCAACTGGGGAACAAAACGCACTACCAGGGGGTCGCCGGCCAACTTTCCCAGTCGTGCCGGATCAAGGCCGCCGCCCAGAGAAATCACCAACTGTGCGTCCAGTCCGGCACAGGCATCTGTAATCGTTTTGAAAATGGATTCCGAACCGTTCTGCAGAGTACCCATGGAGGCGTAAATGATTGGCCGTCCATCGAGGCGTTCCCAGGGAAAGTCGACAGGAGGACGCTGTTGAGCGTGTAAGAATGGCCCCGTGTAATAAAGCCCAACTGGGTTTTTGCCGGAAATCTCGAACTCCAGCGCCTGAGGCAACTGCGTGATTTGCGCTATCGGTGATAACCCGTCTTCGGGATTTGTTAAAGGCTTCAGCCCCCATTCGATGCGCTGCTGATTTACTTCGTTGAAGATGGGAGAAGCAATTCTCAGAAGGAACCTAATGGCAAGACGATTCCGGAAGCGGCTGAGCCGATCCTGGCCTGCCGACCAGCCGAACCAGAAGGGCGGAAATCGATCATCGGGAAGAAGGGGAGGAAGCAGGGCGATGGAGATCCAGGACAGGCCTAAATGATCTGCCACGTTCCCAGCAAATTCGGCCTCGTCGACCAGCAGCGTTTCTACATTCGCTAAGCGGACCGCCTGTGGACCATCGCGCAGGATCATCCGCGTCGAATTTCTAATCCGGGCCAAGGTGAATCGAAAGGCCGCAATCCCCTTTAGCCGGGCTAAGTGCTCGTCCAGCATTTTGAGGGTTCCTGGCGGATAGTCTTCGGCCCCGATCTGACAAAACTCGATACCCGCCGCACGCACAGTCGCCTCGGTGTCTGCGATCCCGAAGATCACTACCTCATGGCCTCTCAGTTGCAAGGAACGTGCGAGCGCAGTCATCGGATAGAGATGACCGGTTCCCGGAAAACAAAATGCCCCGAATCTTGCCATTTGCCCCTTTGCTTTTATGAATCGGTACAGGCAACCACGGCGGAATGCTCCGATTTTCTATCGGCATTGCCATCCTTGGCAGCGACAGGTTTCGCGGCTGAGATCGGACGAAAGGATTGCGCGATCGGCTAATCGTGCCTAAGCGCATCAACTGGTGAAAGCTGCCCTGCGCGCCACGCTGGAAGCGCTCCCGCAATTAAGCCGGCGAACACCGCGATTCCTAGCGCCTCGGCCAGGAGTGGCAAATGGAGTGACGCCGAAACGAGACTCGCGGTTTGTGGCAAAGCGGCCAGCACTCGCAAACCGCACCATCCTACGGCGATACCTACCAAACCCCCGCCGAGGCCGAGTGCAACTGCTTCAATCTCAATGTGGGCCAGCACCTGCCAGCGGTTCCATCCTAGAGCGCGCAAGATGCCGATCTCCCTCGTGCGCTCAAAAACAGACATTGCCATGGTGTTTGCGATTCCCAGTACGCCGATGAGGAGGGCGAGCGAAGAGGTACCCCAGGCCGAAGCATGGGCCAGCTTGACGAACTGATTGTCGCTGGCGCGTTGAGCTGCGGGGACAGCTCGCATTCCGGGTAGAGCTGCTTCGATCTCAGTCTCAGCATGCTTTAAGTATTGTTCCGAAGCCTCTCCGCGGGGAACTGGGCGCAGCCGAACATCAATCGTCGAAACCTTGCCTTGCAGGCTGCTCAGCTCTTGCAACTGATCAAGCGGCATGACGACCGCGGACGCTTCAAGGGTTGAAGCTCCGTGGTAGATAGCGGTTACTGCGAAAGGCTTTCCCTGGATGTCAAGATTGTCGCCCGGGGCCTTTTTCAGATTCTGCGCGAGCATGTCGCCGAGCATGACCTCTGCTTGGCCATCGCGAAAGCGCCGCCCACTCAGAATCTGTAGAGAACTAAATTGAAACGCATCCGCCTTCCAGCCGTATACCAGGGCATTCACGTCCGGGGTCAGATCCATCAGGTTGAAGATGGTGGGCGACGCCTGCGCCACGTCGGGCAACTTCAAGAGCTTTGCTGTCGTCGACTCGTCCATCGAAGTGTTAAGAAAGGTGCCCTGGATCACGGCGATGTCAGTGCCGCTGCTGGAGTAAATACGCAACCATTGCTGTTCGAAGGCACTCGAAAAACCTACGAGGCCCACGAACGCGCCAACCGCTGTTCCTATCCCCGCCAGGGTGAGCAAAGTTCTCATCCGCCGGCGGAGCAAATTTTTGAAAACAAAACCCGTAAACGACAATGATTTGGCCATGAAACTGAAATACATCCTTTGTCTTCGCTTGAAGAAAAGTTGAGTTGCTGGTCTGTCGCAATGTATTGACTGCGCCTATTCAGAATATGACGTTTACAGCGTCACTGCCGATTTCGACTCTGGTCCGCCGCATGCCTTCGCTATTGCGACGTAACTCTCTCCATCTCAAGACCGGGCGCAAGGGCTTTAGACCGCCGCAGGCTATACTTGATCCTAGCGCAGGCTTCGTATAAGCCCCTGCGGTCATGATCCCCGGCCTTCCTTTCGTACGTGGACCAAGGACGGTTTTGAACTGAATAACGAAGAGATCATTTTAGTTACGGGCGCAACTGGCTTCCTTGGAGTGCAGTTGGTGCGCGAACTTCTGGAGCGGAAGCCGAGCGCTACACTGGCGCTGCTTATCCGCGATACGGCCACCCAGTCCGCTCAGCAACGTGCGGATGCCTTCATCCCTTTGGCGGAGCGCTCGCGGGTCAAGGTTTTTGCCGGTGACGTTAGCCAGCCAAATTGCGGGCTGGATTCCGCTGCCTACGACCGCCTCTTGGCTGAGACCACCCGAGTGATCCACTCCGCGGCTACAGTGCGGTTCGATCACACGCTCGATGAGGCCCGTCGCACTAACGTCGAAGGGACACGGCATATCCTCGATTTTGCAGGGGGGGCGCACCAGCTTCGGAGCTTCGCCTATGTTGGCACAGCTTACGTTGCCGGCGAACGATCGGGCCTAGTGCGCGAAGACGAGCTTGTTGTCGGTCAGAGCTATCGCAACACCTACGAACAAACGAAGGCGGAGGCGGAGGCCCTCGTCCAGTCGCGTCTTGCTTCGATACCCGGCATGATCCTGCGTCCCAGCATCATCGTAGGGGACTCCAAAACCGGCGTTACCTCCAGCTTCAAGATGATGTACTGGCCGCTGAAGATCTACGCTCGACGCCTTTGGCGCACCGTCCCTGGCTACTCGGACGCGGTACTCGACATCGTGCCCGTGGATTTTGTGGCCAGGTCTGTCGTTCAACTCCTGTTTGATGAAGCCGCCCTGGGCTGCACCGTTCATCTCTGTGCCGGACCGCTTGCGAGTGCGACTATCCAGCAAGTTGCACATCGTGCGATGGAATACTTCAACGGTCCCGAGCCGCGCTTTATCGATCCGAAGATCTTCTTCGCCCTCGTGCGGCCGCTTCTGTTCCTCTCTTTGTGGGGGCGCAAACGTCGTGTGCTACGCGACGGCAGTGCTTATCGTGATTATTTCACCATGCGCATGCAGTTTGACACCAGCAATGCCGAACGCCTTCTGCGGCCCGCCGGGGTGAGTCCGCCACCTGTACTCGATTATCTCGACCATCTTTTCCACTATTGTGTGGCCAGCGATTGGGGCCGAAAGTCGATCTCTACGCAATGAGTATCATTCAACGTTATCGACTCGCGCGTGACAGTGGAGTCACGGTGGCCAATCTTGTCGATGAACTCGTTCGTCAAAAGGGGGATTGTGAAGTCGCCGTTCACGAAAGTGGCGTCTTTCATCTCTCCGACTTGCACAATGAAGTTTGCGCCATGGATACCTTTTTGCGGCAGGCCATTGCGCTTCGCCCGGGGCAGCCGGTTGCCATCTATCGCAGCAACAATCGGGAATGTTTTCATTGGTTTCTTGCGATCATTCGCGCCGGAGGCATTGCGGTTCCGTTGAACCCGCAACTATCGCTCGTGGAAGTGCGTAGGATTCTTGCCGATAGCGGCACAGAGATTCTTATCACCGACAGGATGGTCTTCGAACGCAACGTTGGTGACCGCCAGGCTCTTGAAGTACGCACCTGGATACAAGCTGATGACGAGAAGGAAACGCTCGACGGATTTCTGCGCCTCTCCGAGATGGGTATGCCAGCCTCTCCAGTCATCATCGATCCATCCGCAACGGTTGCTATCTTTCATACTTCCGGTACTAGTGGTTTCCCCAAGGGGGCGGCCCTGTCCAGCAATGCGCTACTCGGAGCGCGCGCGTCCACGGTACTCTCCGGGCTACTCTTAGGATCGCGAGACCTTGCGCTGATAGCCTTGCCGTGGTCACACATTATGGCCGTGAGCATTGCCTTATATGGCCTCATGGCCGGGATACGTGGGTGCTTCCTTGAACGCTTCGATGTCGAGGCTGCGCTGGACCTTGTTGAGCGCTTCCACGTCACTGCCTTCGTTGGCGTACCAACCATGTTTGCCCGCGTGGTCAATAGCAACCCCGCGCCCGCGCGCCTGGCGAGTGTGCGAGTTTGGCTGTCTGCAAGCGACCATCTTCCTTCTGAGGTTCGTGGGCGACTGCGCCAGTTCGGAGCGCTCTCCTGGCTGTTCGGTCGGCGTATACCGCCTGTGATCCTGAATGGCTATGGTTTGGTTGAACTGGGTGGACTCGCCATGATGGGCATTGAACTTCCATTGCTGCGCGGGAGTGGCGACTTGTGTTTCCCCGTACCACCATTTCATATCCGCCTGGTCGATGAGAAAGGCCAGACTGTGCCAGTGGGGGTTACAGGTGAATGTCAGATTCGTCGACGAGGTCTCGCCCCACATTACTGGAAAGACAAGGTGAAGGACGAGGCTCAGGGCCTTCTTACCCGGGACGGCTGGTTACGTACCGGTGACCTGGCCACGCGCAATCGCCTTGGGCTAATCCTGCTTGTGGGGCGAACAAAGGATGTGATCAAGTCGGGTGGCTATTCCGTGTACGTTCGCGAACTGGAAGAGGCGATTCTGGCCCATCCTGCTGTGGCCCGCGCGGTAGCCTTCGGTCTCCCCCACTACGAAAAGGGTGAAATCCCCGTGGCCGCCGTTGAACTGCAGACCGGTTCTTTTTGCGAGGAAGCCGACCTGGTGGATTGGTGCCGCAGCAATCTTGCGGCTTACAAAGCGCCCCGGCGCATCTGGATTCTTGAGCCCGGCGCCCTGCCGCAGAATCATAGCGGCAAGTTTCTTCGGCGAGTCTTAAAAGAACGATTTACCGATGCTGTTCCACTGAAATAGCCGCTTCCACCTTACCGGTCCCCGATGTGCAACTTAGGAAGAGGTGGGTCATGGCTGATCTTCAAAGTGGCTGATTTTCTCAGGGCTGAAATCCCTGATGTTCAGGTTTGCTCTCGTACTTCCGTGCTCGATGAGCAGGAGGGTCAATCCAGGCCGGCCACGCACCTTCACTCCCACCTGTCTGGCCGCCCAAACTCCACCCGACTGGGTCAAACCAGAGTAGGTAAATTCTTTAACGCCTGCTGCATCCTTCGGTGTTTTTTCAACATAGACGGGGTAGTTGATGTTGTGATCGAGCCACGTCTGGACCTCGACATAGTGCGAACGATTCGATCCTTCGGGCACACTCTTCAGTACATCGCAATCGTGAACGCCGAATTTATCACTTCTGAGGATTGTTTGGTTCTGCCAGTAGAACTCTGGCTGCAAAAAGTCTTCATAGTTGAAGTCGCTACCGAATACGCTCTCACTCCACTTATCAAACGGTAGTAAAGCTGGAGCGGACTCGTGTGGCCGGAAAATTTGAATCGTATTCTGGCCGTTTGGCCGCATTTCAAGCAAGATACTGACACGCGCGTCTTGATTCGCATTCTCCGCCGGCGTCCGGGGCGGGACGATCTCAATGAGCGCGCGCAGAACGCCTGGGAACCAATGCGCCTCAAGGGTAAATGCATTGCTAACCCTCTTTCCATTTGCATTGACCCGAACGAGGTGCCCGCTGGCACGAGAATCCGTGGCTTCAACGCGCTGCCGTGCAATTGCAATTGCCGCTCGAGCGTCTACCGCATGCGCAGAGGTTGCTACGCAGAGCATTGCCGCAGCGACAAAGGAGGCGAGTCTCATGGCATGATCCTTCCATCGTGGATTCGAATGTGACGCGGTGCGGAGTTCGCGATCTCAGGCTCATGTGTAATGACAATGAGCGTCATGCCGCGGGTCTTCTGGAGCCCGGTCAAAATTTCCATAATTCGCGCCGAGTTCTTGCTGTCCAGATTTCCAGTGGGCTCATCCGCAAGCAAGATGGAAGGATTATTGGCGAGCGCCCGAGCAATTGCAACGCGTTGTCGTTCTCCCCCGGAGAGTTCATTGGGGTATTGGCGCATTCGAGACTCCAGCCCTACTTCGCGCAGCAGCGCCTCGGCGCGTTTCTCGCGATCGCTGCCGCCGTCTCCCGTGGCGAGCATCGGAGCCTGCACATTTTCGATAGCACGCAGGGTGGGTAACAGGTAAAAGGACTGGAAGATGAATCCGACATGATGACAGCGATACTTGTCGAGGCTGATTGAAGAGCCTAAAATCGCGCCTCTAAACTGAACCTCGCCACTGGTGGGAGTATCAAGGCCGCCCAGTAGGTGGAGCAGGGTAGATTTGCCGCTTCCACTGTGTCCGCTGATCGCAACGAACTCGCCAGCGTCAATCGAGAGATCGATGCCGCGAAGAGCCTCGATTCGCCCTTGATCATAATTCTTATGCAGGTTGCATACTTCCAGGATGGGATCAGCCATGTCGAGACCACTAAACCTTAGAAGGTCGTGCTCGGAACGACCCCGAAAATGTCCCAGCAGTCAGTTGGGCCCGTACGACAATGCCCAGCAAGTAGTCTCTTAGCGGGCGGGTAAATATGAACTGAGTAACGAATGCGCCGTTCGCTATGCTCGTCCTGAAAAATCTTGTGAGTGCTTGAAGACGTAGCCGACCTGAAGTCTTCAAGGCAAAGTTTACTAAGGACAATTTAGAGCCCATGCGGTTGGGTGCTTCCTATCATGTTCAAAGTGAAGTGCCTGCTATCCCTGTGAGCGTCGCTGATTTGATTCTTAGACTACGAAAGATTCCTAGTCGATTGGCTCTCGGGCAGCTAACATTCCCGCCAATGCTGTATCGAGCGCAGCTTCATTCTGTTCAGAATACCTCATATGGCTCCAGGGGCGTTCACTGCTCTTACAAGTCCTGCAGAACGTACCGGCTATACCGCTTTTAAGAGGATGTCCGCGGGACGGGCAGACGGTGATCTCCTTATCAGGAGATCACCGTCCTGCGGAACTAGCGATGCTTTAACTTCACACCAGCTACAGGTTGAGAGTTATTGCACGGTAAGGGTGAGGCTTATAGTTTTCACGATGTTCCCCGTCCCGTTCGCAGGGATAGTCGTGGAGCCGTTTGGAGTACCGGTAAGAGTGACCGTAACGTTGGATGTGCCTTTGGGTGTCGGGCTGGAGGTGCCTGCACAGCCATTGATTGCGAGCAGTGCAGTGCCGATGCTTAGCAATAGGGCTAGGGTCCCGAAAGAGCGCATCACACCGAGTGCCTTGCGTCTGCGCGCCATGCCAATCATCAGGAGCATACCGAAAGGCATCACCCATGCGACTGTGGTTGGCGCAGGAGTATAGGTTGTGATGATCAGTTGAACGGTTTGCGGGGTGGCAGTGCCACTGAATGCTAACGTTGCTGGCAGGAAGGTGCATTGGGTGTTCGCGGGCAGGCCCGAGCAGGCGATATCGACCCCACCCACATAACCACCGATGGGAATGATGCTGAAGCTGGTCGTGACCGACCCGGGTGCAGAGACATTCAGTGCCGACGGCGCGTTGCCGATATCGAACTGCTGCACCCGGATGGCGACGCTGATGGCGGCGGAGGTTGAGGGAGCGAATCCTGAATCGCCGCCATAGACTGCGGCGATCGCATACACACCGGCGGGAAGTGCTGTGGTCGTGACCGTAGCCACACCGGTGGAGGAGTTGACGACCGCCGATACCAGCGTTGTGCCGTTGCTCACAAAGTTCACCGTGCCTGTGGGCTTCGCACCGGTCACGCTGGCGAGAACCGTGGCGGTCAGCGTGACGCTGGTGCCAGGTGCCACTGGGGTCGCGCTCGTGATGCTGCTGGTGAAGGTAGTTGTAGTGGGTGCCAGCGTTACCACGATGCTCTGCGTCACGCCCGAACTTGCAGCGTACGTGGCATCTCCGCTGTAACTGGCGTCGATCGTATTGTTTCCCGCAGCCAGGCCGGTGATCGATGCAGAGGCTGTGCCATTGACCAGTGTCACCACCTTGTACGTTGTACCGTTCACAAGAAATGTCACTGATCCGGTGGGTGCACTGGTGGAGCCTGCGGGAGCGCCGACAACCGCTGTTGCGGTCACCGTGGTTCCGTAGGGCACTGTCCCGGAAGGGTTGATCGTGAGGCTAAGAGTCGTTTTCGGAAGGTTGATGCCGGTCCCGGTGAACGCGCCCGCGATGGCAGTGGCGTTTGTCGCCTGCGTGTTGAAGGTCAATGTCTCAGTGCGCGTCCCGACGGCAGTTGGGGTGAAGATCCCAGAGACGGCGCAGGTGGCTCCGGTAACAAGCGTGCCCCCGCTAGCACAGGCGTTAGCGGAGGAGGTGCTGACCGCGAAGTCGGTGGTGTTGCCTGAGGTAGTAAACAGTGGGGAGCCGAGTGCGAGCGAGAGGTCTCCGTCATTGCTGAGGCTGAGGCTTTGTGCAGAGCTTGAGGAGCCGACGTTGATCCTGCCAAGGTTCAGCAAACCAGCTGTGCGGCGGATGGCAGCCACAGCAGGCGCACCCGAGTCCGCAACATAGAGATTGCCCGCACTATCCGCAGCGAAGGAGGCAAGCGACGTCAGCCCCACGCCAAGCGACGTGGCGCTGTTGCTGCCATAGCTACCGCCGGTAAAGGGAATGCGAAGGATGGTCGCCGAGCCTGCTGAAAGAACGTACAGGCTGCCGGAATCGTCCACAGCAACTGCATTCGGAGATGTAAGACCTGCGGCTATGACGCTCGCAGTCGTGCCGGTGATTTTGGAGATGCTGCCCGCCGTGGAGTCTGCCACGTAGAGGCTGCCGCTTGCGTCGAAGGCTATGCCCGCAGGCGCTTTGAAGCCACTGCCCACGATGCTGGACGCTGAGAAGTTACGAGTGCCGCTTTGGTTCGGATAGCGGACGACTGTACCTGCGCCGGAGTTGGCAACGTAAAGGCTTCCGCCGGGTCCAATCGCGATTGCCCCCGGCGATTTGAGCCCGGTTGCGATGGCTGCCGGTGCGGCGTACGCGGTGCCGTTGTAAGGAACCTGTATCACTGTGCCCGTGGCGGTTTCAATGTAAGCTGTACCGTCCGATGCCAGGGCCACGGCGGTGGGCTGCGTCAGACCGGAGGCAATCACAACCGCGGTGGTGCTGCCCGGCGCGAAGTACGAAACAGTGCCTGCGGTCTTGTCTGCCACGAGCAACTCCCCGCTAGCACCAACGGCAATGCCGGAGGGTGACTGCCATGCGCTGCCCACGTTTGTCTGTGTCCCGGGATCGAGCACGAGGCCTGCCCCGGAGCCCTGTCCCGCCACAGCAACCGTGCCGATGACGCCAGCCGCTGACGATAGAACGACCGCGCCGTTCCGTGCACCGATCGACTGCGGCGTGAACGTGAGGTCCAGCGTGCAGGACGAGCCTGCGACGTAGCTTTGACCGATCGCGCAGCTTCCACTGCCTGCACTGACGATCTCGGTCGATGATCCCGTACCCGCCGCGTAGCGGATGCCGGTCAATACCTGTGCGCTGTTGAAGATCACGGAGACCGTCTGCACCGATGATTTGATCCCCACTGCGGTTGATCCGTATCGGATCGCACCGAGCACGTTCCTGAAGATATTGGTGCCGTCGGTTGTGAGGAGCACGCCGTTTGGCGAGACAGCCACATCGTTCTGGGAGCTTGCTGTAAGAACCGTGAAGGCTCGGGTGCCGTCGAGCGTTCCGCTGATGAAGGGTACTTCGATGATGCCGCTGTAGGTTGTGACGAAGACGTCGCCTGATGCGTCGGAACGAAGGCCGATGATGGTGTTGAACGTGCCTGGGACAGCCACGGATGCCGTTGCACCGGCAGGCATACTATAGAGCACGCCGGCGGTCGAGTAGGCCAGGTCTCCTGCTGCGTCGGCAGCCACGTGTGAGTTGGCATCCAGCGTAATGCCACCGACAGTGGAACATGCGCCGGCCTGCGTGATTTTGAAGAGCGTCGTCTCATTGTTGCCTGCTACGAAGACATTGCCGAGGCCGTCGGTGGCGACATCCTGTGTACCGAGGTAGCCGTTATCGATGGAGCCACATGTGCTGAGGATATCCGTGGCCGTGCCGCCGCCGATGGGCACCTGCCATAGGTGTCCTGAGTAGTCCGTCAAATAGGCATAGGTATCGTTTGCCGCCACGCCTTTGGGATATCCACCGCTACCGGAGGGTGCAGTGTAGAGGATGATCTCCGCCCCGCCGCTTGCGGGTTTCTCCGCGAGGATGCCGGAAGCCGGACGAGAGAAGAAGATGTCGCCGCTGGAGTCGGTGGCGAGAGCCTGTGATTGCACCAGATCGCTGTACGGCATGGTACTGGAGAAGGTTGCGGCTGCTGGCGGTGTGAAACTCTGCCCCAGCGCTGTGGTACCGATGCTCGCTGCGATGGCAAGCATAATTGCTGCAATGTTCCTGGCGTGTTTCGTAACACAAAGAGTGCGCATGTCGAGTCCTCAGATCCTGGATATCGGGTGAATGATGTGGCTTAGAACGTGAACTTCGCTGCGAGCTCTACGACGCGACGGCCTTCTTTGATCGTTGACACACCGAAGCCGGGAGCTACCGTAGCCGTCGCGGGATTTGCGGTGTAGCCGGTTGGCAACAGGTTGCTCAGGTTGAGCTGCACCTGTTGCGGGAAGGAGGTGGAGAAGCTCGTAAGCGGGTGGTTGGCAAAGTTGAACGCGGCAAAGCGAAGCTGCAGGTTTTTCGATTCCCTCATAGGGATGTTGCGAACCAAGGTCAAATCGCTGTTGAAGAAGGCGGGCCCATGAATATATGGATCGTTGAACTGGCCGTTCTGTCCGATTTGCGGAAGCTGAAAGCACGCGCCGTTCACAAACTGATTGGGTGCGGTGTGAGCGCCGGGATTGCACGTAAGGACGGGCTGCAACTGCACGTCCGGCGTCCCCAGAAACGTCTTGTTATCCACGTTCAACTGCGTTCCGCCGCTCGGACCCAGCTTGCCGACCAGGTTGAAGTTTGCGTAATAAGTCGCCTGCAGGTTGGGTCCGCTCTGCAACCCTGTAATGCCGGAGATAGCCCAGTTGTTTAGGAGCATGCGCAGCGCGCGTGCTCCTTTGTACGGCGTCCCTTCGTCGTAGCTGTAGCTCGCATTGAAGATGTGGGTGCGGTCGAAAGAGAGCACACCATAGTTGTTGCGGAGGTTCGTGGCGTCGACAGCGTTACCGTTATAAAAACCATCCTTGATTCCGAGCGCCTTGCTCCAGGTGTAGTTCACGCCATAGCTCAGGCGGCCACTTTGCTTGTTGAGGCTGGTCTGCAAACCGTTGTAGTAGGAGTAAAGGTTGTGACGCGGTTCGTAGATATTGCCCAGCTTGCTGTAGGGGCGGAAGTCGTTGACCTGTGCGGTGCTGAGACTGTCAATCAACCCGAGCGGTGTAACGGCTCCGGTGACTGGATCAGGATGAAAGAACGCTCCAGTTGGAACAGGATTGACGTTCTGCAGAGAGAGCCCGAGATTATTCACGTTCTGCGCAGTCAGATCACGTCCCTGATTTCCCGTGTAGGCGATCTCGAAGTGCATATTCTTCGGCATCTCCTGATCGACGGTAAAGCTGTAGGTATAGGTAAGGGGTTGCTCGTCGTCATTCCGATCGACAACATAATTATTGGCTGAGGCAGAGCCGGAGCTGAAGTTGCCGTTTCCGACTGTGCCAGATACGTTGCTCGCGCCAATCTGCTTCAGGTCGATTCCCGCGCCGCCCGAGACGCTGGTTACAGTTACTCCCTGCGCCTGTGATGCGGGGAGCTGGATCACGTTCCAATTGTCATGGTTGCGATACATACCCCATCCGCCGCGCACCATGGTCTTACCGTTGCCAAAGGCGTCAAAGGCCATACCGAGGCGGGGTTCGTAGAAGGCAAAGCGTGCTGCCACCCCTGAGTTGGGGATCGAGCTGTTGATGCCGTGATACGTATAACCCTGATGAGCGTTGCTCGTATCGCCCGCAGTGGTTGGGTCGAAGACTGCAATGCCTTGTCCATGCGCATCCTGCCATGGCCCCAGGTGCTCGAAACGAAGGCCATAGTCAATCGTCAGACGAGGAGTAATCTTCCACGAGTCAGTGATGTACCAATTGATATTCCAGAAATAAGATTCTGCTGCGGTTCGATATTCTGCTGGCTGAACTGCTCCACCATGCCCTGCAGGAAGTTCGCAAGATAGTTGCCGCTGGTGAAGACAGTCGACCCATCCGGATCGGTGAAGCTTGGCGCGAAGTAGTAGTTGGCGATGCGCCCGCTGGTGCTTGAGACCTGGGATGCCAGCCGCTGGTTATTGACGACTTTCTGTCCATACACACCGGCCTTAAGAGTGTGCGACTTCACCGCGAACGTAAAGTTATCCGCAAGCGAAGGCAGCGTCTTTGTCGCATACGGCTGTCCGACCGAGAAATCCGGTGCAAGATTCAGCGGTAGCCCATCCGTGCCGTAGTCGCTGAACTGGGGAAACTGCGTGCTGTTGCTGATCGGCTTCCCCGTCGCAGGATTGGAGAGGCCATAGTACGAGCTTGGATAGCCGATCGTGCTCTTCAGCAATGCGCTCGGCGTCTTCGGCCCGAAGTCCTGGTGGAGCCACGTCATATTCGCCTGCAACTCATTCGTCATGCGCGGAGAGAGAATGACCGTCAGGTTCAAGCCAGCGGTCTGAGAGTTGACCGTGCTCAGCAACCCCCCGCCCGGTGTGTCAATACCGCCCATGGGAGCGGTTTGGGAAGGCGAATAGTACGGAACCTCAGGCACACCTTGGCTGCCGCGCTCCACGTTATACGTCCCAAACAGCTTCACCTTGTCGGAGAAGGAATAGTCGATGCGCGTGCGTCCCTGCCACAGGTTGTTGTTGATCAGGTTGGTGTGAAAGTAGTTGAAGCCATTCAACGGAGCGCTGTTTGGCAGCGGCAGCGTATTCAACAACGCAAGCGCACCGGGATCGAAGTAAGTCGACGCAATCTGTCCATTGCCGGTCGTGTGATTGTCCCGTGTCTGCGTGGGGACCGTGGCAATGTTGTTGTAGGCCGCATTCGCGATGTTCGAACTGCCGTTCGTATTACATCCGCTGATGATCGCTGTACCCAGGTAGGCCTGCAACGATCCGCAACTGAAGTCGCCCTGGCGCATCGCTGCGGTCGGCACAAGCGCGTGCGCAATGGCTTGAGACGCGCTGCCGTACGCGTAGATGTTGCGCTGTGCGTAGTCTTCAGCACCGATGAAGAAGGTGAGCTTCTTGTTGTGATTGAAGTTTGTTCCCGGAATTAGCAACGGTCCGCTGAGATTGCCGCCAGGATAGACATACCGGTCTGCAGGCTTCGCCTGGCTTTCATACTTTGAGAGCCAGTCCTGCGCATTGAGCTGATAGGTCCGGGCATAAGCGTACAGCTCGCCATGGAAGTCCTTAGTTCCGGACTTGCCCACCGCGTTCACTACGATAGGCCCGTTTGAGGTCTCAGCGGTGAAGTTGGAGGTCTGCACCTTCACCTCTTCCACCATGTCTGAGTTGACGTTCTGTGTGGAGTCGCCGTAGTTGCCGGGGTCTGAGACGTTCGCACCATCGGAGAGCAGCGTCACGCCATTGGCCGCGTTGCCGTTGGCTGCATACGAACGCAGCGCGCCCGTCACGCTCACCTGCGATGGGTCATACGCCTGGTTGTCGATCGAGCCTGAGGTCTGTGCGATCGCAAAACCGGGTAGCATCTTCACCAGTTCGCCCACGTCGCGGCCTTCAATGGAAAGCTTCTGAATGTCCTTGGCGGTGATCAGCGTACTGCGTTCCCCGGAGTTGCTCAGGCCGGAATCGCTGGCCGATACATCGACCTCCTGCGTCACCTCGCCGATCTGCAGCATGATCTTGGACAGGTTCTGCGTATCCTGCGGGTTCAGGTGAATGCCCTCGACGACGCTGCTCTTGAAGCCGCCGAACTTTACCGTCACCGTGTAATCCCCGGTCGGCACGGCTGCAAAGACGAACGATCCGCCGGAGTTGCTCTTGGTCCTGCGCACGCTGCCGTTGCCCGCGTTGACAAGCACAACCTCCGCTCCCGGGACGATCGCATTGGAGGAGTCGACGATGTTGCCGCTCAGCGTTGCCGTCGTGGTCTGGGCGTAGGCGGCATGCGGCATCAGCGTCACACACACCATTGGGAGTAAGGCAACGCCGAACGCCGCCGTCCTAAAGAGGGAAGCCGGTCCACGCTGCTGATCGGCGCGGTAGCGGACAGTTTTTGAGGTTAGATTGCACATGCGTGTTGCCTCCAAAGCAAAGGTGAAGCGGTAAGAGTCAAAGTTTGTGACCGGCCGTCAGCGGTGGCATCATTGCGGACGTACCGAAAAAAGATCGATGTTGGCCATGACGCCAGAGGCCCCGGCGGAGTCCGTCACGAGTGCCAGCGTGTGCCGGCCGGCGCTCAGATGGACGATGGGCGACTTGACCTCTTGCCATGTATCGTTCCCACCCGTTGCGGGCAGGGAAAATGGCTTCGACAAAGGCTTCTGGTCCAGGTTGAAGTGCAGCGTACCGCCTGCGCCTGCGGAAGCCGTCCGCACGTTGATCACATAATCGCCATCCTTCGCCACCTCGACGGAGTAATTGATATAACGTCCAGCCTTCAGCTCTTTCAGCGAGTATCCACGGGCGCTGTTCTCTGTCCCTGCTGCATCGGCCATCTCCTCGATCCGCGGCCCCCCGTCCCCGAACTCCGCGCTATACGTGTAGCCGGCGCCGCCTGCGTCGAACCGTTCTGCCTGCACCACGCCAGGCAGCGGAGCCGCTTCGCCATCGAACGCCGCGTCCGTGCGCGTCACGTCCACATAGTCGAATCGCACAGAGTTATCCGCCTTGTTATCCCGTGAGGTGGCAATGAGACCCGCGATCAGGTCATGCTTCAACGCCAGCTTCGCATTGCCGATCGCGTCCCATTTCTTCCCATCAGTTGAGGCGTAGCCGGTGAAGACGTCGCCCAGCCGCCCCACCTTGAGCCAAGTGGCCGGTCCTTTATAGAGCACCTCGCCCGGGACCTCGCCGCGGGCCGTGCGGAAGCGGAAATGAACACTCCCATCCGGCGACACAAACGCCATCGCATAGGGCGACGCCGCACCCCGGCCCTCGCGCAGCATCACCCCAGCCTTCGCCTGGGCGACTTTGGACGACTGGTCGATCACATGCGCGGTCACCTCGCCGTCGGCTGCCATGGGCTTGTACGCAAACTGAAACTGATCGAAGCGTCCTGAGATACCGGCCCCGCCTCCCGCCACCGTGTAAACCCCGTCGCGTAGAACTGCCGAACCCGCCTCCGCCGGGCCGCCGATATCTGCGTTCGACCAACCCGTCGCAAGTGCCTTCTCCTGCCGCTGATACACCCGTACATAATCGACGACCATCGTCGGGGTCGCACCTGTGCTTGCGTCTGGGTAGCCGAAGAACCCGCCCCCCATCGCCAGGTTGAGCAGAAGCGAGAAGGGACCGCGATCCTGCTCCCACTGCTCCTTGCCCGTCAGTGAGCCGACCGAGGTTCGGTGATAAAGGTAGCCGTCCACATAGAAGTCGACCGCGCCAGGCGTCCAATCCACGGCAAACTGGTGCAGACCGGCAGCGGGATTCGCAGGAAAGATATAGTCCGCGCTTTGATCCAGAAAGCCAGTCTTTGATCCAGGCGCGAGCGGCCCATGCACTGCGCCGTGGATCGTCACCCCGTCAATCTTCTCTGGTGTGCCGGGCAGAGGGTTCCACTGTTCCATCACATCGATCTCGCCCACCGCCGGCCAGTGAACACCGCCAACCTCCTGGCCCAGCGCCCAGAACGCCGGCCAGATCCCTTTGCCTGCCGCCGGGATACGGATGCTGGCCTCAAGACGTCCATAAAGGAAGCTCGGCACGCTGACCATGCGGGCAGAAGTGTAGACCGGGGAAGAGGCCTTCTTGGCGCCGACAGTAACGGTCGCGTCGGTGCGGATAGCCACCAGAATCAGGTGCCCCTTTCCATCCAGATAAGCGTTCGGCTGATCGGCCCTGCACGGCGCGGAGGAGTCTCGCGCGCAGTACATCTCCGCCTCTTCATTGCCCGCAATTGCCGCTCCAGGTCCGGTTTGAAACTTCCAGTTCGCTGCATCCGGCGGAGCGCCCGCCGCGCCATTGAATTCGTCGCTCCAGACAAGCTTCCACCCAGAGGTCTGCTGCGCCCCGGCACGAACCAGCAAGCAACACCCTAACGAGAGAGATAAGACAGACCTGAAATACCGCAGGCGATGCACGTCGGACATGTTCTTTCCTTACTGACAGAGAGATCTAAAAAGCTGTGATTGAAAGCGAGGCCAACCCTATCTAGGCCGGAGCTCCACCGGATAGGTGCGCTACTGCATTGAGCTCAAGGTTGTAGCTCAACCTGCTTATTATGTTGCAGTTAGCCGTCTAGCTTGATGGCCGTTGGGCGGAGTATGATACTGTCATCGTCTGTCGCAGGACCCACATCTACCCATGCAAACGGAAATTCAAGGCATTCCCTCGGAGGTTGTGGAGCAGCAGCTTGGCCGCTTGCGGAGTAGCCCCCTCTTCAGCCATAGTCGGCGATACCCCACGTTTCTGGACTACGTCGTCCGCAAGATGCTCAACGGACAGGGCGATGAGCTGAAGGAGCGGACCGTAGGCATTGAGGCCTTCGGTCGAGCCTCGGATTACGACCTGAATGCCGATCCAGTCGTTCGCGTCACAGCCGGCGAGGTTCGGAAACGGTTGGCACAGTATTACTACGACCCCGAACACCTCCATGAGCTCAGAATCGAACTGCGCCCAGGATCCTATGTGCCGGAGTTTCGTCTGGCAGAAAGTCCTGCCGTTGGAGCCCCACCGTCTCGCGCGCTGACCTTGTCGGACAACAACATCACGAAGGAACCCGGAGTCTTACCCTATCCCGCGCTGCCGTCCACGCCGCCCCTCGTTCCAGTGCAGCCAGCTTGGCACGATGCGCACATCAACCGTTGGCGCGGTCTCTCCATCTGTCTCGCCGTCGCGCTGGCAGTTGCGATCGTTGCCGCACTCATGCCGCATCTGCGCCGGGACTCCGCCACCGACCTCTTCTGGCGGCCCGTCATCGATGCCAACGGCCCGGTCATGATCTCAGTCGGATCCGTCGTAGCGATGGTCAACAGCAACGCAGTGGCTCCCGCCCCGTTTACCGTCAGCGGGCATCCGCTCGCCTCGGACCCCATCGCGGTCTCGGACGCGACGGCACTCTCCAGCATTCAGCAAGTGCTTTCCATGCGCTCCAAGACGTCAACGCTTGCGTCCTCGACCGGCACTTCGTTTTCGGACCTGCAGAAGGGTCCGATCGTCCTCATCTGTGGCTTCAACAACCAGTGGACAATGCGCATTACCGATCCATTGCGCTTTCACTTCGTCCGCACCTCCACCGATGACTACACCATTCAGGACCGCGATAGTCCCGAGCACCGCCAGTGGAGCATCAACACGGCCGGGGCGTTCATCAAGATGAACGACGACTACGGCCTCGTAGCCAGGTTCCATGACCCCACCACCGAGCAGGTCGTCGTCGTCGCAGCTGGCATCGGTGAGAATGGGACGATCGCGGCCAGCCAGGTGCTGACGGATGACAGATATCTTGCCGAGCTCAGACGAAACAAGCTGCTGCCGCGCCCTGACCAGAACTTCGAGGCGATCGTCCAGACCCAAATCATCGATGGTAAGCCAGGGCCTCCTCGCATCGTGGCCAGCTACATCTGGTAGTTTGAGTGAATCTATTATTGAATTACGTCCGATAATGAAGCTTATGTCTCCTGCAAGTTGTAGGAGCAAAGCAATAATGGCTCTTCCGTACATTTGGTGAAGGATGGTTTAGTTGGGGCGGCTGCTCTTGGCCGCCCTGTTCAGGCGGTGTGAAGCACTCTGAGTCTGAGCAGGTCGAAGCCGGCTCTGCCATACATCTGGCGCTTGATGAGCTTGAGCCGATGGACGTGGCCTTCCACCTGGCCCTGGCTCCACGGGAGCTTGAGAGCCGCTTCAACCGCATCTCGATCTCTGGTCAGGTGGCTGGCGAAGCCGGCCAGTGCCGTTGTCTTCGCAGCCTCGAACCACGGTGTGAGGGCTGGAAGATCTCGCTGCGTGATGAGTCGGAAGAACTCCTTGGCCAGCTTGGCCGCGACAGACACCTCGGGTGAAGCCTGGTAGACCTGTTCAAGATAAGTCTGAGCGGAGGGCGTTTCCTTCAGGATGTGCCAGACCGTCTGCCGGACTGAGATACGTGGTGCAGCTCTGTGTGGAGCGGCTGCTGCCGAGGTCGGTTGATAGCCACGCCGGCAGCGAAGCCAGCGTCTCACGATGTTAAGTTGACCCGTGAAGCCTCGTTCCCGCAGTTCGCGCCACAGCCGGGACACGTTCCTGCAGCCCTGCTCAAGCCGTCGGTCGAGGTACTCGGCATAAGGATCGACGATGCCTGGACGTGGGCTCCGTTGCGCTTCGGGGAACGTCTCGGTTCTGAGGAACTTGCGTACGGTGCGATGATCGAGTCCCAGCTGTCGGCCGATCGCAGCATGGGACGCTCCTGTCTGGCCCAGCCGATGCACCTCTTCGTAGCGGCTGAAGCGACGCTCCCGGTTGCGGAGGCTGGCCCGTAACTCCCACGGCGGAACCGAAGGTTGCGGAGATGTGACGACGCCTGGAACCTCCCCCATGCTGCTTCTCGCTGCTTGTGTGAGCAGTCGATGATGCGGACTGAGCGCGTTTTTCAGTGCTTCGCTCAGGTTCCGCAACAGGTGCCAGCGATCCGCCACCTGTACGGCTCCAGGCGCGGCCAACCGTGTGGCTTGAGCGTAAATACCGCCTCGGTCCCGGCTCACGATCTCACTGCCAGGATGCTCCCGAAGCCACTCAGCGACAGTTCCAGCCTCCCGGTCCGGCAGCAGATCGATCACCCTACGGCTCTCCAGATCGCACAGGATAGTGCCGTAGCGATGGCCTTTTCGCCACGCCCAGTCATCGATACCGAGTACACGCGGAGCCACGACCGGCGCACATCGGGCGCGGCAACGAAGCTGCCGCAGTAAGGTGGAGCCACTGACCAGCAGGCCGAGACGACGGGCCAGCCGAGCTCCGGCCTGACCGCCGATCATAACCGTGATCCAGTCCAGAGCTTCACAAGAACGCAGCGTCCGCCGACTATAGCGGAGCACGGTGCCGGAAAGCGGTTCGGTAAAAATGCGCCGGCGGCAAGTCTCGACAACACAGAAGAACTTGCGGGTCTGAAGCAGGATCGAGACCGGAATACCTTCCCACGGCAGATCGCCCAGCCTGCGTAGATACCGGCTGTGAACCCGCCGCGAAGCCGTACCGCAGACAGGGCAGCAAGAGAAAGGGCGAGAGGTTCGAAGCTCAACCTCAATCAACCCAGTCCTGGGCCGCAAACAAACCAATTCAACTTCAGAAGTGCTCGGTAGCAGCGTCCCTCGAACCATCCGGAACCTCCAGCGTGCTACCTCCTTGCTACGCCTGCAAAGAGCCGCTGGAAAGAATCACCAAATGTACGGAAGAGCCGCAATAATGTCGTAGCTCTGCAAAGCCAAAGTGTCGCTGCCCCCATCCTGAGTTGAGGGTCGGCGGCGGCAGATGGGTTGGCTACAGATGAGCAAGCGGGAGTTACGACGGGTTGAGGTTTTGACCGAGGTATTGGCAGGCAGTCGTACGACGGAGTCTGCGGCGGGTGTGCTAGCCGTGAGCTTGAGGCAGGCGCAGCGACTGGTGGCCAGGTACCGCGACGGTGGCGGCGGAGCCCTGATCCACAAGAGTCGAGGCCGGCCGGCAAGCAACAAGTTGGCCGCGGGTGTTCGTGAGCTGATCCTGGAACTTGTCCGGCAGAACTACCGTGACCTTGGGCCGACGCTCGCAGCTGAGGTTCTGCTGGAGCGGCACGGAATTGCGGTCTCACGCGAGACCTTGCGTAAGTGGTTGGTCGAGGCCGGCGTTTGGCTATCACGCAAGCAGCGCAGGAGTTTCCACCAGCCAAGACTGCGACGGGAGCGTCGAGGTGAACTGCTGCAGATCGACGGTAGCGAACATCGCTGGTTCGAGGATCGCGGCGAACCCTGCACGTTGCTGGTCTTCATTGACGATGCCACAAGCGGCCTGATGCAGCTGCGCTTCGTTCCCAGTGAGAACACGGGCTTACTTCAGTGACGCAGTTCGGTCGTGCCCTGGCGGAGCTGAACATCGAGATCATCTGCGCGAACTCCAGCCAGGCCAAGGGGCGCGTTGAGAGAGCCAACCGCACGCTGCAGGATCGCCTGGTGAAAGAACTCCGACTTGAGAACGTCTGCGATATGGAGACCGGCAACTCGTTTTTGCCCGGGTTCCTCGAGCGCTTCAACGACCGGTTCGCCCTGCATGCTGCTAAACCTGAGAACCTGCATCGACCTCTCAACGTCAAGCTGGATCGCCTCAACAGGAGGGACATGCCTGCGGTGATGAAGCTCCCGTAGCAGCGTCGAGCGACTCGCGAGCAGCTCTAGACGCTCCGCTAGTCTCGCTCTCGCCCGGCCGCCCAGGGCAAGCGTGAGCCAGCGGAGTGCTTCGCCTAACCGGCAGCTTTTGTCCGAGCGAAGGTGTTCCGGCACTCCCTTCATCACCATCACATCGGCCAGCGCAGAGATGACCCTGGAGCTTGACCAGCGGCGTTCCGCACGCACCAGCAGGCTTTCTCTGGTGTGTTCGTCGATCAGGTTGAGAAGCCGTACGCTGCGGCCATCATGCGTCCGAGCACTGACGAAGTCGTAGCTCCATACATGGTTCCGCCGCTCCGGCCTGAGCCGCACGCACGAGCCATCGTTGAGCCACAGGCGTCCTCGTGGCCTCTGCTTCTGTGGAACCTTTAGCCCCTCGCGACGCCAGATACGCTCCACGCGATCCTTGTCCACGCGCCAGCCAGCTCGCTTGAGCAGCGCCGTGATCCGGCGATACCCATACGTACTGGCTGGCAAGCTGAACGATCGCCTGCGTAAGCGCATCTTCGTCTTCCCGCCGGATCGCACGGTAGCGCTGCGTGCCGCGCGGCTGGGAGGCCAGCCGGCATGCCCTGCGCTCTGTCATCCCATGCTGCTGCTGTGCATGGTCTGCTGCGATCCGTCGTCGCTCAGGGCTTAGAAGTTTCCCGAGGCGAAGTTCTTCAACGCAAGATTATCCAGGCTCAGGTTCGCTACCAAACGCTTCAGCTTGGAGTTCTCCTGCTCCAACCCCTTCAGTCGCTTCGCCTGGTCCACCTGCAACCCGCCGTACTCCTTGCGCCAGCGGAAGTCGGTCTGCTCCACGATCCCGGCTTCCTTACACGCCAGAGCCGTCGTCTTCCCGTTCGCTACGGCTACTTCGATCTGTCGCAACAGATTTACCACCTGCTCAGGCTGGTACTTCTTCCCTCGTCCCATATGCCCTCTCTTTGTCCAGTGTCTCTCTTATCCACTGGCACATTTCAAGCCGGACACTCCAGGAACACTCCGGTATCGCGAGGTTGAGGATGAGGTCAACGGGATCACGTTCAAGCATCGGATCGCAGAGATCCATGCCATTAGCCTGAAGCGGCTCTCGAAGGTCGTCGAGGCCGCCGATGATCCGATGGATGGGGCTGACGACGAGTAGCCGTCAGCCTGGGTGGATGAACCGCGGAGTTCATCCACTCTTCTCTTAGTCTTCTGCCTTACCAATCATCAGGCTCCATTCATGAAGCTTCCGCTGCAGGAGCGCCTTCGGAATCATTTTTGTTTCGTACTGGGCTACAAGCGCCAGCGAGAGATGCCTGCTCATTGCGTACTCCACGACTTCATCGTCCTTTGTTCTGCACAATAAAACGCCGATGCTCGGGTTTTCATGCGGCCGTTTTCTATCCCGATCAAGGCCCCCAAATAAAAAGAGAGCTGGCCCATGTGCTCAGTCGCGAATCGCCCAGTCTTGAGTTCAAAAGCAACAAGACATTGAATATCCCGGTGGTATAAAGACATGTCGAGTTCGAAGTCCTGGTTGCCGACCTGCACCCGAACCTTCTCTCCGACGAAGGCGAAGCCGTCTCCCAACTCCATCAGGAACTTTTTGAGGTTCAAGAGTAGTCCTGCCTGGAGGTCCGCCTCGCTGTGGGCTTCCGGGAGATCTAGAAAGTCCAACATGTAGCTATCTTTGAAGACGACGACAGCGTCTATCGGTAGAACTCGCGACACTGTTGCGAGTTTTAGATCGGACAACATTGTTCGTTCAAAAGCCGCATTTCTGATCTGATGTTCGAGCTCACGATGCGACCAGCGTCCGTGAGTCGCGGAAAGCAGGTAAAACCAGATTGCAACGCAGGCCCTTGCGCAGAATATCGGCGTCCTTTCGCTGTAAGCGCCGGCATCGCCTGCCCCACGAAGGGGAACGTTTGGTGACGGTCCAGCCCGCGCAGCTTCACGATCTTTCCATTCAGCGAGAAACCATGGTCCGTAAAAGTAGCCTCGCGGAAGCCTATGCGACGATGCTCCTCATCCAGCGGCTTCCCTGCTTCGATCAGCCGCACATGTATGGTGTACAGGCTTGGATCATGGATGTCCCATAGCTTGATCTCGCCAACCCTTCCAGGGTCACCGTATGTCTGGCTGGATCTTCCGCGGTCTGCGTGCTCGCGTATACGGGAGCCGTAGTCGCAGGGTTCATGTTCGCGTTCGGATCAGGCGCATCGGTGAGCTTACCCGTGCTCGTCGTCTTTGCGATCACGCGATCTCCATCGCGTAGCTCTACCTCAATCGTCAGATCTTCGGCGGATTTGCCCGCCAGGAAGACATCGACATCCACCGTTGGCGTAGCGCTCAGCACGCCTTTTGGCCGCGCGGAGATGTTGTCGATACATGTCGGTGAGACAATCCGCAGAGATACTTCTCGATAGACCACCAAACGTCAGGTAATCGATCTCGTATCCAAATGTAGGGATATCAGGCCGCTCTGTTGAATCGAGTTGCACCACCAGCACGTTCTCACCATCGTGATGCAGATGCTCCGTGAGGTCGAATGAGAACGGCGTGGATCCACCCTTGTACTCGCCGAGCGATACGCCATTTGATCCACACCGTCGAAGCGGTATTGCTCCTTCGAAATCCACGAAGACCCGTTTGCCCTTCGCCGCGGCGGATGTACGGAACCGGCGGCAATACGTCGAGATAATCGCATAGTCCTTCTCGTCCAAGCTGTGCCACGGGAGCGTCACGTTCGTGTGTGGAATGACCACCGGCTCGAAGGCAGCATCGTTGAATGTCACCAGATGCGCCCCCTCGACCCTGGCCGGCTTATACCGCCACTTCCGATTCAGCGGGAGCGTCGTCCTTGCTACAGCCTCTCTCCCCTTCGCCCACGCAGACGCGCCTCGCTGTGCCGTTGCAGCCATGACCGTCCCACTCATTTTGATGAACTTGCGTCTTTGCATTTTTCTCCCATTCTCCCCCTGCTAAGGTCTTCTTCTCGCTTGCATCGGCATGAGCTTGTCGCCAATGCAAGCAGCCCCTTCAAATCCATCTCGGAACTCGGCTGCGTGCCCCGAGGCAACGATCGCTGCTGATCGATTCAGTGGTCGTACGAGCCCATATCGGCGTCCACCAGCGAGCCCAGCGGATCAAACTCGATGTGCTCCTGTGCCTTGGCAAGCATTCTTCCTCGGGGCCCATTCCCGGCTGGGACACCTGCGCTTGCGTAAACTGTAACAGTCTTGACCGCATTGGTTGAAGGAGCCCCATTGCTCACTCATGTCGCCGATGGCGTAACACGAGAGAAAGCATCACCTTCGATGTGCCAGTGTGCATAGTGACTTGGTGCGCTGAGTCCTATCTTGCGCCGCCACAAGAAGCTGCTCCATCCCTCCTTCGGCCTTTAGGTTGCTAAAGTACGGTAGAAGTAAAGTCAGATATCGCGGGTTGAACTACGCGGCTTGAGCAGGATCAAAAGGTGAAGGTCACATGATCTGCTTGCGGCTTCCCGCTACTGCCGTTGATGATTTCGAACTCAACTGGCTGTCTCCCTTGAAGTGATTTGTAGCCGGCATGCTGGAGCGCGCCGAAAGATACGAAGACGTCCGGACCGGCATCACGGCCAGAAAGCCGAGGTTCTTTGCGTTACTTACGCCTCTCTTCCCGATACAAAATGGTGCGTTCAGCTGAAGCGGGTGTTGCGCCACAGTGCCCAACCGCCGCCTAGGAGCGCAAGAACCAGTACTGCCGTAAGGACCGCAAGCCAACGTATATCAATGAAGATGGGTGGGACAATGGCACGGGAGCCAAGCCAGATGAAGACGCCCACGGCGGCAAGGACGATCATGACATCCCACCAGCGGCGGCGTTCATCGCGTGCGCCAAACTCGTCGCCGCTCTGCGCACTCAGCACCTCCCAATAGTCGAGGCCGTAGCGGTCGCACTCGCGCTCCAGCGCGGCGTTATTGGAAAGATGCTCGCGGGACGATGCGACTGCAGTGCTGATGGCGAGTGCACCGAGGATCATGATGACCGAGCCGCTGATGACCAAGATCTTGTGCGCGCGGTCGGCGGTGGCAAGTTCTCCAAAGACGAGCGCGCCCCAGGCCAACCCCCAGAGCTGGTTGGTGTTTGACAGAGGGATCCCACGGCCGATACCCAGATACTTTGCGGCGAACTGCTGGAAAAGGTCGCCCACCACCCAGACGAAGCCTCCGAGAAATAACCAGAAGAGTAGATGCTGGCTATGCACAAGCTGGAAAACACTCGAGTGCGCGCCTCCATCAAGCGTCCAGGTAAGAGCAAACATCATGCCGAGCTCGCCCACAGTGAAGGCCGTAACGAATGAGAGTGGGTTCATGCCGCTCAAGTAGGCCTTGCGATAGGGCACATACATCGTGCCCCACATCAGGCTGGCTCCGGCTGCGGCTATCAAACCGTGCACCGCGTGGGGTGCCCTGACGCCGCTGCCATGGATGGTGCTGAAGCCGAGCATGATAGCGGAGACGACTATAAGTACCGCGCCAAACACCACCTTGATCGTGTTTCGGAAACCCGCGCCCTCAAGCTCGCGAAAAAGCACACGCCCCCACAACAGGCCGATGAGTGAATTGGTGTTCCAGAGCGGGAACGCCGTCGCCAGGCCGACATCGCGAATGGCGAAGACGGTAAGGGTGTTAGCCACGGCCCAAAGGCCGCCAGCCAGAATGGCCCAGACAATGAGGTGCTTCTTCGCCATCAGGTCAGCGAAGACGTAGGTGGTGCCCTTCAGCAGCGTCGGAAAGGTCCAGCGTGCGGTAAAGACGCCTGCTACCATGCAGAGCGAAATGGCAAAGGGCGAGAAGCCCGCGTTGACCAGCTTGGTTGGTGCCTCTGCCGCGCCCAGCCACACGCCCGCGGCCAAGCCGCAGAGAACGCCCATCACGTGCAGCGAGGTGACGCCACGGAAAGCTACATTCTGCGCCGGTGCGGTTTGGCTTGTGCCCATTGCACTGCTCCTTATCCAGTCAGTCTCATTCCATTAGCTGACCAGTCGATACTGCAGCGGATCAGTCTTTCGAAGCGGGTGCTTATCATTCGTTGCCGGGACACGACACGATGCAGAGATTCAGTGCAGGATCACGAGCATGACAACACCTCCGAGCAACACGAGTGCTGGGATCCAAAACTGGATGTCCGTAAGGATTGCCTTGACCGTCTCCGATCCGTTCATTTTGGAAGGCATACAGAAAGACTCCGATAAGGGGCGCGTGCGGAAGCGGGATGATCTCCGGTAGCGCTAACGTCGCGCAACCATAGCCACTTCGATTCATGGATGTCAAGTAGACAAATGAGTCAGCATTGCTTTGACGCTTGCGAGTGGCAGATCGGACATGGTATACGTTAGCGGTAACGGGAATGGCTGGCAGCCGAATGCAAATAGTTATCCAGCCCCAAGGAGTCTGACCAATATGAGCACAGCGCCAGTAATCCCCACCGGCCCCCTCCATGACCTCGACGATTGGGACGACTTTCTGGAAGGCCGCTACAAGGAAGGTAAGTCTGAATCAGAGTTTCGCCAGTATGATGCCACCGCCACACCGGGTGTAGCGGAATTCTACCGGCTTAACCATGAGAACCAGACCGTCGACTACGTCCTAGAGAAAGAGAAGGCCTACTTCTCCTTGAAGAAGGGACAGAAAACGATATGGGAAGCGGCCGAGTTTTTAAACACTCTAGTGGACGACAGCGATCCGGACACAGACCTGACCCAAATTGAGCATCTCCTGCAGACGTCAGAAGCGATTCGCCGCGATGGGCATCCGCGATGGATGGTGCTGACCGGATTCATCCATGACCTGGGTAAATGTCTCTGCCTTTACGGCGAACCCCAGTGGGGCGTGGTGGGCGATACGTTCCCGGTAGGCTGCGCATGGTCCAAGGACATCGTGTTCCCGGAATACTTCGCCAATAACCCGGATCGGCACAACACGCTTTACCAGAGTAAATACGGCATTTATGAACCAAAGTGTGGGCTTGAGAATCTGCATATGTCGTTCGGGCATGACGGCTACATCGGCGAGGTGATGAAGAACTACCTGCGCGATGAATCGCTGTACATGTTGCGTTTCCACTCGTTCTATCCGTGGCATCGGCACGGCGCGTACGACCACCTGTGCAATGACAAAGACCGCGCGATGCTGGAGTGGGTGCTCAAGTTCAATCAGTACGACCTCTACTCCAAGGGCCACACGAAGCCGAACATAGTTGAATTAAAGCCCTATTACGACGACTTGTTTGCCGAGTTCCTGCCGCCTACCCTGGCCTGGTAAGACATGGACCCCCGATCCGCCGCGTGCCCTGCTTTCGCGGCGGATTTTGGGGCTGGCTTCTTTTATTGTGACACCTTCGCCACGATAGGGGCTGCCCGCCATGCGCTGGCCCATGTAGACGGTCGCGGCCCCATTACAAAGTGCAGCGAGGCTCCGGCTTGGATCTGTTCCCACGTGATGAGGGGCACTGTAAGGGGCTTGGCGTTCAACGTCGCGGACTGAATATACACATTGGTCGCCGAATTGTTTTCCGCCTCGACCTGGAGTTGCTTTCCGTTCGCCAACCGGAGCGTTATCCTTGCGTATAAAGGGCTGCCAATCATGTAGTCGCCGCTGGCTGGATTCACGGGATAGAATCCGAGCGCTGTAAACAACAGCCATGCGGACATCTGTCCACAATCATCATCGCCGTCCAATCCCCCGGGGCCGGCAGCATACTCTTTTGCAGCGATGCTGCGCACCATCGCCTGCGTCTTCCAGGGCTGGCCGCCGAAATCATAGAGATAGCCATAGTGGTGGCTGGGTTCGTTCCGATGCACATTGTGCCCGCCACTAAAGTGCTGATCAAGTTTGCTGTCATACGCAGCCGCGCCGCCCATCAGTGCGAGCAGGCCCGCCTGATCATGAAGAGCAGACCATGTGTACGCCCACGCGTCGCCTTCGGTCCAACCCGCGCGTGAGCGATTCTCAAGCGTGTCCTCAGAGCTCCCGAGCGGTGCCCACGTACCATCCGACTTTCGTCCATTCATCAACCCGATCGCAGGGTTGTAGAGGCTCCGATTGTTGAGGGATCTATGCAGAAAGAACTGATAGTCCTCTTCCCTTCCCGTCAGCCGGGCTACCTGTGCGACGCACCAGTCATCATAGCTGTCTTCCAAGGTGTTAGAGGCTGACTCATCGGTCGTATCGGTCGGGATGAAGCCAAGCTGCTTGTAGTAGGTCAGCCCTGCGCGAGCCTCATACGGCGTATGTTCCTCACGATCAAGCCAGCGCCGCGCCGTATCCCCGTCCGGCGGGGTCATCGCATCCTTGTACACGGCATTCCATGCAAGCTCACGGTCAAACCCGTGGAATCCCTTGCGAAAAGCCTCAGCGACCAGCGAGTCAGCGTGTGTGGCAATCATGATGTTTGTGTAGCTGGGATTCGGCCACTTGGGCATCCAGCCTCCCTCACGAAAGTCCTGGAGCAGAGCGGTGATCATGCCGTCGATACGTTCCGGCACAAGCAGCGTCAAGAGGCTGTTCTCAGCGCGGAATGTATCCCAGATTGAGAATGCAGTGTAGCTCTCACCAGTGTGGATCTGATCATCGAAGGCGCTGTAATAACGCCCGTACTCGGAGAAGGTTCGGGGATAGAGCAACGCGTGGTAAAGCGCGGTGTAGAGCCGCGACTTCTCTGCGTCCGTGGCTCCTTCTACCTGTATGGCGCTCAGTTTCTCATTCCAAGCGGCGCGAAGACGTTGCGCCGCGGTCTCAAAGTCCCAGCCCGGAATTTCCCGGCGAATGTTCTCCCGCGCCTGATCGACGCTGAGGAAGGACGTGCCTACGCGCATCAGCAGACTGGAGCCAGGTGCGAACTCCGCATAGGCACCCCGGGAGGCCTGATCGCCGGTCTGCTCCATGCCGTACGTCTCTGTCTTCAGCGGTGCCGTCTCAAACTGGACGACGAAGTAGCCTTTGAAGTTGGGCAGCTTCATAGGCCCAAGGTGAGAATCCATGCGGTCTGCGTTATAACCGGAGATCTCACCAGCTCGCGGGCTTAGGAAGGCTCCCCCTGCAACCCCAGGCCGCGATGCCTCCACAAGGACGCGCGCCGTGATGTCTGACGGAAAGGTGAAGCGGAACATGGCGCAGCGCGTGGTTGCAGTCAACTCAGCACGTAAATTACCGTGATCGCCGGCGCTCAGAATAACGCTGTAACGATCGGGCTGTGCTTTCTCATTCTCATGCCGCATGGGCATCGCGCGCTCATTAGCAGCGATCCGCAGTGGCCCCACCTGAGGCACGACCGTGACGTAGCCGTAATCGCCCATCCAAATGGCGGGCTGGTGCGTGCCAATAAAGCCGGAGACGGTTGCGTCGTCGTAGTTGTAGGACGTTACGCTAATCTTGTTCTGGCGCGTTTGTGGCGTCCAATTTGTCATGCCGAACGGAGGCGTGACAAATGGCATCGTACCCCCGTAGCCTAACGCACTCTTCTCTGTTCCGATGAGCGGATTCACGTAGGAGACCGCGTCCCGCTGCGCGAACATCGGAGAGGCCGCAATGACGAACAGGAGGAGGCTCTTGCGCATGAGGTCGAAGTATAAGGGCGTGCATCTGCTTTGTGCAAAGGCATCGTGATGTAAAGAGTAGCTCGGAACAGGATTCACCAGGAGCGTTCATGGCCGTTCGATTGAAAGACATTGCGCATGATCTTGGCGTTTCCACGGTAACCGTATCCAAGGTAGCGCGCGGCAGCTTGGACGTCAGTGATGCAACCCGAAAGCGAGTTTTGAAGCGCATGGCTGAGCTGAATTACAGGCCCAATCTGGTGGCGCGCGGGCTCGCCAGCGGCCGGACGTACACGATGGGGCTCGTCGTTCCTGACCTGGTGCATCCGTACTTTGCGGAGTTCGCCAAGGCGCTCAGCGGTATACTCCGCACCAATAGCCGAGCTCTGGTTATCACCTCTTCTGAAGAGGATCCAGAGGTGGAGCACGAGGAGATTCGCAACCTCTTGAGCCGTGGCGTCGATGTGTTGATGATCGCCTCCTGTCAGACGAATCTCAGAAACTTCTTCGAACTTGGCGTGAATCGGACACCCTACCTGCTCTTCGATCGGAACTTTCCCAACCTCATAGCAAACTTCGTCGGTTCCGACGATGTGGCCATCGGAGAAATGGCCACCCGGCATCTGCTGGAGCTCGGTCGGCGCCGTATCGCGCATATCGGCGCGCGAAATTCGAGTCCCTCGTTTGACCGATTGCGTGGCTATCAAAATGTGCTGGTGGAGGCAGGACTTTCCACCTCGGATCGACTCGTCATTCAACGAGAGCGTGTCGAAGAAACCGGTGACGCGATGGGGGCGCAGATGATGAAGTTGCTCCTGAAGCTGAAGCCCCGCCCTGACGCCGTGTTCTGCTACAACGACCTGACGGCGATCGGCGCGATCGAGGCGATCCTCGAAGCTGGCCTGAGCGTGCCCGAAGATATCGCAATCATTGGCTGCGGCAATCTCCGCTATGCCAACTATCTCCGTGTGCCGCTGAGCTCCATCGACCAAGGCGCGTCTGAACTGGGGCGGCTCGCTGGTGGGCTTGCTCTTGAGTTATCCGCAATGCCTGATCAGGAAGCTCAAAGCATACGAGTGCCCCCTAGACTCGTGGCACGTGCATCAACATTGGGCAAAGTTTCACCGAAGAAAAAAGAGCTTAGCGTCCGTCTTTAGCGCGCTTGGGCTCTCATCTGACTGCAGATGACACACTAAGCTGAAAATGTGACTTTCACTTTACGTTAGCGCTAAACATTCCGATTGACAGTCGGTGCCCACCCCGTGTACCGTTCGTCCGCTCAGACAAATGCAATGTTGCTCCGATCGTAATCAAGCCACTTACCGTCGGGTTTATTTCCGTGAATTACTTGACGCAAAGCAACGGGTGAAGCTTTATGACGAAGAATAGAAAATATGACGTATTGACCTTGCTAGCGACGCCTTGCCTGGTCCTGACGCTCCTGTCCGGTGGAGTAAGCGCTTCTGCCCAATTTGGTTCTGCCTCTGTCGTGGGCTATGTAAAGGATCCGTCCGGTGCTGTGGTGCAGGATGTTTCCGTAACGCTTCGAAATGTGTCCACAGGCGTCTCGCAGACTGGCCACACAGACAAGGAAGGCAAGTACGAATTCGACTCCGTTCCCATCGGAAACTATCTGATTTCGACAGCGCTTGCGAACTTCCAAGCCAGCAAGACGGAGGTTTTTAATCTGTCCACCGATGCTCGCCAACGTGTCGATGTAAATATCAAGCCGGGCTCCGTCAATGAGGTCGTTGAAGTTACCTCCGCAGCGCAGTTGCTTGACACGGAAACCAGCTCACGCAGCGAGGTGATCGGCCAGAAGGAGGTCGAAAACCTGCCGCTGAATGGCCGCTCCTATGCTGACCTTGTGCTGCTCACGCCTGGTGTTCGCAAATCAATGTTGGAAAACCAGACGGCCTCTAGCCGGGAAGCGGCATTCAACATCAACGGTCAGCGTTCCGCATTCAACGAGTTCTTAATCGACGGGCTGGAAAACAGCAACTATGGCACGTCCAATCAAGGGTTTGAGGATGAGAATATTGCCCCTTCGCCCGATGCGGTCAGCGAGTTTCGGGTTGAATCCAACAACTATGCCGCCGAGTACGGTCGCATGCCGGGAGCAGTGATCAACGTATCGACCCGCAGCGGTACCAACCAGTTCCATGGTGCGGTCTGGGATTACATTCGCAATACTGACCTGAATGCCTTCGGGCCAATCCAGACTGCGACCGGCAACAAGCCTGGCCTGATCCGCAACCAGTTCGGTGCCACCACCGGCGGACCCATCCTGCACGACAAGTTGTTCTTCTTCGCCGACTACGAAGGTGTGCGACAGATCTTTACCTATCAGCAGGCCGCGGTTACCCTGCCGGACTCAGAACAGCGTGCAGGACAATTCTTGCTGCACCGCGTGGACGGCACCACATCACCCGTTCCGCTTTATAATCCGCTTACCGCCACTGCTTACACGACCGGAAACATTGCGCCTGCATCGACACCATTCGCGCTTGCCGTTCTCGCCGCCCTGCCGGCAAACAACGTTACCGGATCGAACGGCACGACATCGCCCACGTATAACAACATCACCAATAACTATAGCAATGCGCCGCGTGGCACCATCAACGACGACAAGGGTGACATCCGCGTTGACCAGAGCTTTGCGAAGTGGAAGATCTTCGGGCGGTATAGCGAGCACCGGGCCGCGATCTTCGATCCGCCCACTGTCGGTGGACCGGCCGGCGGCAATGCGAATTCAAACGTGAATATTCAAAACCGGCAGATCGTCGGCGGCGCAACATGGATCATTAGCCAGAACAGACTTCTGGACTTTCGATTCGGATACACGCGCAACATCGGCGCAAAAACTCCGTATACCCAGGGACAGACCTCCCTTCTGACGCAGTATGGCATTACGGACGGGCTGCCGACCGATCCAAGCCTGGTTCGTAGCTTGAATGCGCAGTCCATCTCCGGTTTCACCCAGTTGGGGAACCAGTCATCAAGTCCGCAGTACCAAAATCCCACCATTTACAACCCGAAGATCAACTACACACTGGTCCATGGGAATCAGTCGCTCAAGTTTGGATATGAGCAGCAGATCATTCACACGACCGTCAACGATTTCAATCCCAGCTACGGCCAGGATAACTATGCGAGCCGTTATGCTGCGGGCCCGTCTGGTCTCTTTCCCACTTGTTCCGGGACGGTTACAACAGCATGCATCCCGACCGACACTGCGGCAGGCAACACAGCTTCGACCCAGATTCAGGAGGCACAGGAAGTAGCCGACTTCCTGTTCGGAAACCGCTCGTCCTACTCTCTTACCAACTACACGGTGGTCCAGTTGAGGCAGCGCTACTTTGCGGGATATTTTCAGGACGATCTGAAGGTAACTCCTTCGTTGTCGGTCAATGTAGGCCTTCGCTATGAGATCATGACACCGCAGTTTGAGGCCAATAACCGGCTTGCGAACTTCAATCCCGCGACCAACACGTTGACTCCTGCCAGCAACGGAAGCCTTTACAACCGGACGCTGGTGCATCTTCCGACGAAGAACATAGCACCGCGCTTCGGATTCTCGAAGAGTGTCGATGCGAAGACCGATGTGCGCGGCGGCTATGGATTGGTCTATGTGCAGTTCAACCGTGCCGGTGGTGAGAACAACCTGACCTATAACGGTCCCGATGTGGTCAACGCCACGGTGAACAATAACAACTCAATCTACCCAACTCCCACGAGCCTATGCACGACAGACAGCCAGGTGCAGACGCTATGCTTCCGGCAGACGCAACAGGGCTACTCGAACATTCTCACCAGCCCAGCCTACTTCAATCCACTCAACGTAACCTCACGCTACGTAGATCCCAATTTCAAGACGGGATACGTGCAGAGTTACTTCCTGGGCATACAGCGGCAGCTGCCCGGAAGCCTGCTGTTCGATATCTCCTATGTGGGCAACAAGGCTACCCATCTTCAAATTCTTGCCGACTACAACCAGGCCAATCCTTGTCTTGCAGCGGTGGCAAGCACTTGCGGCAACTATCAGAGCCGCCGTCCCGTACCCACCTTTGGCGATGTTGAGATCGCTTATGGCAGCGGCATCGCAAATTACAACTCCCTGCAGGTGAAGTTTGAGAAGCGAGCGGGCGCCCTTTACGTTCTCAACTCGTTCACCTACAGCCGGGCCTTTGATCTCGCCTCCGGACACCTGGAGATGAATAATGGCGATACATCGCGGGTGAACTACGCCAACCCCCGTAATGACTACGGGCCATCCAGCTACGATCAACCGATTGATAACACGACATCGATCGTGTATGACTTGCCGTATGGACATGGCCGCCAATTTGGCGCTCATTCTAGCCGCGTGGCCAACGCCCTGCTCGGCGGCTGGCAGGCTACCGTAATTAACACCATCACAAGTGGCTTGCCGTTCAACATGATCTACTCCAGTTCTTCCAGTAGCACCACCACGTCCCAGCTCAACGGAACGGGAGGCGCCACGATCGGCGAACTTTTCGCCAGCGATCTGGACAATCTGCGGCCTCAGCATATCGCCGGATCACCTTTGAAGGGAACGAACGTTACGGTGCTACCCACGAGCAACATCAACAAGGTAAACAAGAGCCGTGGCCTGAGCGGCTATTTACCTGGAGCAGGCCAGTACACCAGCTACGACTACCCCTCTTACACGCGCTACGGCAACGTGTCTGCGTGGGGAAATGTTTCGCGCAACAGCCTGCGATCCTTTGCGTACTACAACACCGATGTTGGCCTGCACAAGCAGTTCCCCGTCGTAACGGAAAGGGTGAAGCTGGACCTGCGCGCCGAAACCTTCAACGTGCTTAACCACACCAACTGGCAGGCTCCCGATACGAACATCTCGGACGGCACATCATTTGGCACCATCACGACAGCGTTCCCGTCACGCCAGTTGCAATTTGCCGCTAAGGTGATCTTCTGATATGGCTGCATTCGGCACCCCAAATGCGACTACCGTCAACCCACGAGGACTCAGGATGCATTCAAGAATTGCCCTTGCCGTACTCCTGGTCTTTCCGTGTGCCGCAGGCATGCTTGCACAGACGTCGCCTACCCAGGACGCGGCCGTTCACCTCAACCAAATCCAGGTGATCGGCTCACACAACAGCTACAACCTTGGCTTCGCTCCAAGCGAAGAAAAGTTCGCACGGATGCACAACGCCAAGAGCTATGAGTCGCTGGAGTATCACCATGCGACTCTCACCACGCAGTTGAACGGCGGTGTCCGGCAGCTTGAGATTGATATCGTGCAGGACGAACAAGGCGGACGATTTGCTCATCCAAGAGTCGTTGAGCTAACCAAAGAGGCAGGCCTGCCCCCGGACCCTGATTTTGATCCCAACCATGAAATGGAGAAGCCGGGCTTCAAAGTTATTCACATTGCGGACCTGAACGAACGCAGCTCATGTCACCTTTTTACGGGCTGTCTCCAAGAGATTCGCACCTGGTCGAAGGAACATCCGAGCCACATTCCCCTGTTTCTGCTGATCGAAACCAAGCATGGCAACACCCCGTCGATCCCGAACAGCGTGACGGCCGAGGCCTTCACACCCGCCACCTTTGACGCGGTCGATCGCGCGATCCGTTCCGTGTTCACAGACAAGGAAATGGTACTGCCAGACCAGGTACGGGGCAGCTATTCCACAATGGATGCGGCCGTACGGGCGGGTCACTGGCCGACGTTGGCCGCATCGCGCGGGAAGGTGATCTTTCTGCTGGATCAGCGCAACGACGGAGTAGCCTACACCGCCGGTCATCCCGCTCTGGAAGGCCGAGTGCTCTTTACAAATGCCGTACCCGGCAGGCCGGATGCGGCATTCACCGAAGAGAACGGCGGTACCCCTGATGAGATCGACGCACTCGTTCGGCAGGGTTACCTCATCCGCGCGCGTGCGGATGAAGGGACAGTGGCCGCGCGAACGAACGACACCACTCGCCGCGACGAGCTGTTACACTCAGGCGCGCAGATCATCAGCACAGATTATCCACTCTCCGAGCCATCCTCATGGGCTGCGTACAGCGTAGGCTTCGTGAATGGCCTGCCGGCCCGATGCAACATCATCAACGCGCCGCTCGCCTGCATGGACAACCTTCTTGAACCCGGAACCCGCAGCGGCGGGACGCCATCACCGCAGAACGATACTGCAGCTCAAAGCGCGGGGAAATAAACGCCGGGCTCTTTTGCTCAGACCGAGTGCTAGCCTGGCATGCCTGACCGAAGATGGAAGGTAAGGGTGCCGCCTTCCATTAATCGGGCATGCTCGATTCAGAGGCCACTTATTTTGTCTCCATTCCAATTGACCTGATCGATGAGGAAGGCTCCACGTCTGAGGACGTTGTCCTGAATGCGCATTGTGCGCCCGCGTTGCAAAGCAATCTGCACTTTCTCAAACAGCGGCCTGCGGAAGGCGTTCCGGCTGGGAACCGGGTCCACGGCACACAGCCCTTAATGCGTTGCTACAGGCGAGATGCCAAATGGCTGAGCCGGAGTCAGTTCCATTGGAAGACCTCATCACCGTTGAGGCTGCAGCGGAATGATCGGCCGCGCAGTTGGTTCGGTAAAGCGATATCTCTCAGGGGTAAACTGCGCCGCTACCAGATGGGACGCTCTGGCAAATCGATCGTGTTAGCTCACGGGCCAGAAAAAGAAGAAGGGTGGCTCAGAGGCGGAACTGATCCTTCTTCCCCCAACTAATAACGATATTCAGTTGCTGGCGTAGCATCTCTGGACACGAAGGGGACGACAGCACGGCGACGACGCGTAAGACTGGTCAGCGGTTGAGCGGCAGTTGCAAAAAGGCTAGACAGCGGTGTCCTGCAATCTCTGCACGTCAACTATGCACCGATCGATTGCCTGAGCACGGGCTTCCAGCATTGCGACTGAGATTGCGTGACGGCTAAAGTCGGAGAGTTCCAAGCGACGTGCTCCACTCGGAAGCCATCGCTGTCGGCTCTCCACTTTTATATTAGGTTGCGTAGCTGCTCTTCATTTGCCATGCTGCCTTGTATCGACCAGACGTAATCGTCACTATCAAAAATAAACCATTTTAAATGAACATCTTACGAAAATCTAGGGAGACTCTGCGCAGGCGGCTGATTTACGTTATGAGTAAACGTCTTGAGTCGGCGGCCGGTTTGTTACGATACTACCGTCCTGTATTTGGTTTTGGCTGAGTTTGCGCTGTGTTGAAGAGTCGTTGCCCGTTTTCGGGCGCTATGCGGCCAGCCCTGCCAGGTGCTTGCGGTGGAGGTAGAGGTTGATGACGGCGAAGTTAGTGCATAGCCGGTGATGGTTCTTGGCGATACCTCGGTAGCGCACCTTGTCGAAGCCGAAGACGCGCTTCAGGATACGGAAGACGTGTTCTACTTTCGCTCTTACTTTTGATTTCGTCGTATTCTTCTTCTTTGCAGCTTCATCGACATAGTTCTTGAACCTGGTTCGCTTGCAGGTCATGTCCTGGGCTTTGGGCGCGGCCTGCCGGATGGCCTTCGTCTGGCCTTGATAGCCGCCGTCGCCCCACACCTTGCGCTCCTCCCCATGTAGCAGATCCGGCAGCATAGGTACGTCCGAGACGTTGGCCGCCGACGTTGCTACCGAGTGCACGTGACCTTCTTGCATCAACGCCGATGTGCGCCTTCAGTCCGAAGTACCACTGCTTGCCCTTACGAGTCTGACGCATCGCCGGATCACGCTCTTTCTTCTCGTTCTTGGTCGAAGAAGGCGCGTGGATAATGGTCGCATCCACGATCGTACCGGTCTCGATGCGGATGCCCCTGGCTGCCAGATGCAGGTTCACCGCGTCGAGCATGGCACCGCCGAGGTCATGCTTTTCGAGCAGGTGACGGAAGCGCAGCACCGTCGTTTCATTTGGTGCCGGAGCCACGCCCAGGTCGACGCCGGCAAACCGCCGCAGCGTGGCGGACTCGTAAAACGCCTCCTCGACGCCAGGGTCGGACAAGTTGAACCACTGCTGCATGAAGTAGGTCCGCAGCATGATCCCAAGCCCGACAGGACGACGGCCGTTGCCGGCCTTCGGGTAGTGTGGCTCGACCAGAGCCTGTAACTCGACCCATGGATCAACGACTTCCATCTCATCCAGAAACAACTCCCGCCGAGACTTCCGCCATACTTCTCAAAGCTCGACTGCGACGCAAAAGTCTGTTGCCTCATCGCCATCCACCCCTAACCATCGGATTAATCCATCAGGCCGCCGACGCAGAACTTGTGCAGAGTTTCCCTAGGGTGCGCATATGCCCTGAACGGGGCTCGCGTTCTTTTGCTCGAAGGCGACATGCGTCGACCAGGCCTAGCCGCAAACTTCACTGTTGCTTCTACCGGGATAGGCCTCTCTTCTATCCTTGCAGGATCGGCAACCATCCAACAAGCCGTCCAATCTGTAAGCGAACCGCCTGGACTCTTCATTCTTCCCTGCTGGACGGATTCCACCATCGCCCACAGCGATTCTCATGCGGCGATAAATCTTATGCGGACACTCTCTGAGGGATACGACATAGTCATTATCGACTCGCCGCCGGCGCTTGGCTTAGCCGATTCCACCCTGTTGGCAAAGTTCGCCGACGCCATTGGTCTAGTCCTCAGCTACACGGAATTCAATAAGGCTCAGGTGCGTCGCGCCAAAAACTAATTGATGCGCGGTGGGAGTAATGAAGCCGGTATTGCACTCAATTTCTCTACTCTGGAGACGCTAGACTATTACGGAGCCGGTTACGGCGACTCTTCAGCAAAGCAGAAGGAGGCGAAGATATGAGTAAGCTTGCACAGATTCGCTTGCCAAAGCTGCTGGCTTGGTTGCCTTTAGGTCCCCAGTTCCAAGGCCCTCCGCCAACACAACCTTCCCCCAAGAACACTCCCAACCCAAGCCGACGGGTCTATTGCTTCGCCTCCAACGGAAACAGCCCTGCTCCCAGGTGACCTACTGAAAGTTCAAATTTACAATGTTCCCAAGTTTGACTATTCGGCGAGACTGGATGAACGCGGCTTTGTTTCTCTCTCATTGATTGGCGATGTCCACTGGACTGCCGGGTCTTTTCTGTACCAGTTAGGAACGATAAAACTGTTACCGAGAGGACTTCTTTATGGCGCGAGGCAAGAAGCATAAGGCGGAGCCGATTGTGAAATTGCTCCGTCAGGTTGAGGTTGGCGTGGCGAATGGCAAGTCGTTGCCCCAGGCGTGCAAGGAAGCCGAGATCGTAGAGCAGACGTACTGCCGGTGGCGTCGGGAGTACGGCGGGCTGAAGGTGGACCAGGCTCGGCGACTGAAGGATCTGGAGCAGGAGAACGCGAAGCTGAAGCGTCTTGTGGCGAACCTGAGCCTGGAGAAGCTGGTGTTGAAGGATCGCGGAGGGAAACTTCTAAGCCCCGAGCGGCGTCGTTGTGCGGTGAGCCATGCGCGTGAAGCACATGGGGCTGAGCGAGCGGCGTGCGTGCCTTGTGGTGAAGCGGCCACGGGGCACGCAACGCTATCCCGACACAGCGAGATGACGAAGACAGGCTCACCCAGGCGATCATGACTTTGGCAGCCCGGTACGGGCGCTACGGTTATCGACGGATCACAGCCTTGCTGCAGCGTACAGGCTGGTGCGTCGGCAAAGATCGGGTGGAGAGAATCTGGCGTCGTGAGGGGCTGAAGGTTCCAAAGAAGCAGAAGCCAAGGGGCCGGTGATGGCTCAACGACGGGTCGTGCGTGCGGCTGCGTCCCCAGCACGCGAACCATGTCTGGAGCTACGACTTCGTGAGTGCCAAGACTCATGATGGGAGAACAGTGAGGATGCTGAATCTGATCGATGAGCACACCAGGGAGAGCCTGCTGGTGCGTCCGGAACGGCGCTGGTCAAGCGCCAAAGTGATCGAGGCACTGGCCGATGTGATGGTGTTGAAGGGTGCTCCAGAGCATATCCGATCAGACAATGGCCCGGAGTTCGTGGCCCACGATCAGCGCAAGTGGCTGGCCGCGACCGGAGCCAGGACGCTTTACATCGAACCCGGCAGTCCGTGGGAGAAAGGTTACTGTGAATCATTCAACTCGAAGCTGCGCGCCGAGTTCCTCAACGGCGAGATCTCCTACCCGCTCAAGGAGGTGCAGGTGCTGGCCGAACGTTGGCGCATCCACTATAACACCATCCGGCCACACTCTTCGCTCGGCTATCGATCGCCCGCTCCAGACACGTGGCCTCACGAGATCAAGACAGGGTATGGAGAAGTGGAAAGCAGAGTGCGCCTCCCACTTCCCCACACCCTCGACGGCGGCTACTTGAACTCAAAAGAAGCTGCGCTAAACTAACAAGCTAACTGGTGCAAAAGATCGGGCACTCCATTTCGTGCCGAGCGGGGGCCGAAAGAGACAGCGGTAAGGATGTGATCTTCAAAATGCTGAGAAGTACTGTCGCGATCTTCGGTTTGTATCTAAACCGGACTGTGGACTCGCGACTATGGGCGAGTTGCAAGGCACATATGTCAAAGTCAGAGTAAATGTAGACTAGTAAGGCGGAGCAAGGCTGCGGTGATGCGTTCTGCGCTGCATGTATCGTATGCGTTGGATCAGAGGCTGGGCGACAGGCTCCATTCTTCCGTGAGGTGATGCGCCTGTCTCAGTGCAAGCTGAGGCAAGATTTGGTATCAGGTATAAAGTATACGATCGGTTTGGCGGCCCGACATCCTTTCTCCGGCCATAACGTTGCAAGGTGCTATGTCAACTCCTACGTCAGCAAATTCAAAATACGGCGTCAGCCGCCGCGACGCTTCCAAGGCGCAGCGGTGGCTTGACGTCCTTTTACTGTTTGCGATTCCAGGTTATCTGTTCATCAATCTGTTCACTTTGCACGGCGTTCCGCACTTGATTGTCAGCGACGACGGTCTTTTCGTTCTCGATAGCTTACGCATGGGCGAAGGACTGCGCATTTACCGCGACTTTTTCCAGTTCAACGCTCCGGGAATCGACTACATCTTCCGCATCGCATTTGGCCTGTTTGGCATACACACTTGGGTTCCCGCTCTGGTGAACCTGGTGCTCGGCACCTCTCTGTCGTATGTGGCCCTGTACCTTTGCCGTCGCCTCATGCCCCGGCGATGGGCCATTTTGACCACTGCTCTCTTCGTTGTCTTCATCTATGGCCGATGGCTCGATGCCACGCATCACTGGTTCAGTCTCCTGGCTATTCTTCTGGCCATTGTCATCCTTATCCCGGGGCGTTCGCCCTTGCGTGCAGTCATCGCGGGCGGCCTAATCGGTATCGCCGCTTTCTTCACGCAGACCGCGGGAACTGCGGCATGGCTGGCCTTCTCAATCTCACTCTTCTACGAGCGAGTGCCTCTGCCTTCGGCCCGGGCCATGCTTCGCAGACAGGCCAGCCTGCTGGTGTCCGGTATTCTCGTCTGGTTCCTCCTCAGCGCATCCACTCTCATGCACGTCGGCTGGCGCACCGTCTGGTACTTTCAGGTCGTCTTTCCCCGAGGCTACGAACTCCGAGTTGATACCAACCCCCTCCTAACCTTGGGACATGTCTTCCCCCGCAGCCTCTCCTTTGTCCAGTGGGAGAATGTGCTCTTCTATCTGATTCTGGTGTGCACCACACCGATCGCCGTTTACCTCCTGTGGACGTCACGCCTGCGAAACAAGTCATGCTCCGCCGACCAACAGATGGCTGCGGCTCTCCTCGCATCCTCTGGCTTATTGCTCATGGCGGAGGTCGTCGCGAGAGCTACATGGATACGGCTCTACGCTGATTTCCTACCTTCCATGATTCTTTTCTTCGCTGCAATCGCATATCTTCTGCAGAGACGGCCGGCCCTCTCGCGTCTTGTCCTCTTGGCACTCTGGTCTGTGACAATAATCTCGGGGATACGTCAAACTAGATTTAACCACGCCACACATATCGATATCGCATCGTTGCCTACCGGGTGGATCGCACTGAGCCCACAAGATGGAGAGGAGTTCCGCACTCTAGCCAAGCTCACCCACCCTGGCGATCTCTTCTTTCAAGCCTTCGGCGTCGATCTCTATCTCCCCCTCGGCGTACGCAGTCCCGTCTACATGGACTATCTCAGGCAATCCTCAGTAACCAGGCCCGAGTTCCTCGCCAACGCAATTAGTGCACTGAGGAATAATCACGTCCACTACGTCATCCTTCGGCCCGTGTCCGAAATTACTTTCGATCCCACACAGGGCCATGTTCTGGACCCCCTCTATACGTGGATAGAAACGCACTATATGCTCGCTCAGCACTTCTCAAACGGCGATCAACTATGGGAGCTGCAGCCCTAAGTCTTTGAATTTGGTATGTGTCGATTATGAAGCTGATTGTCCGGTGTTGGTTCGAAGCGAACTGGTTCTGGCGGACATTTGGTGATGAACGAATATGCATTTGCATGATATCCAGAGAGACCTCTTAGCTGCTGGAGGACGCGCAGACGCAGTAAGTCGAAGCCCGCGCGACCTTACCTCTGGCGTTTGATGAGCTTGAGTGGGTGGTCCTAACCTTCGATGTGCCCCTGGTTCGACGGCAGCCCGAGGGCTTTGCGCACGGCGTTGATATCCCTTTCTAGGCCAGCGGCGAAGCCTGCCAGGGCGGTGCGTAGTGCGGCTTCAGGCTATGCCAGCGCCTCCAGGCTGCGTTCGCGGAAGATGCGAAAGAAGTTCGTGGCAGAGCTCTGCGACTCGGCCGATCTCGTTGACTTCCGGTAAGCCTGCTTCAAGCAGGGCTTTCGCATACGACGCCCCTCTAAGGATTCACTGTTCGGTAATCGATGCCAAGCTTGCGTGCGAGTTCCTGATCGGGACCACCTGTCTTCAGGTAAAGCTGCCGCACCTTTTCCCATCGCTCATACCGCCTCTGCCGGTTGGCTTGTTGAACCAGAAGCTCGCGCTGGCTCCAGGCAGCGACCGGTGGAGATTTAGGTGACCGATCGTCCGGTCGCAGCTGGTGATCTTTGCTCCCGGCCACGGTGTTGGCATCGCGATCGGCAAGCAGACCGGCCATAGCGGGCCGCCGTTGCCGACAGCGGCTAAGTGAAACCGTGCGTCGACAACCCAGCTCTACGCAGAAGAACCTTCGCATCTGCAGACGGATAAGAACCGGAACACCATCCCACAGTAGGTCTGCCAGACGGCCGTACCGGCTATGAACCTTCTGAGATAAGTTCCACACGTCGGACAGGCAACGGATACATGGCGCGAAGTTAGCCGCATCTCAATCGCCGAAGCAACCCGGCAAAGGCTCACCAACTCGACCCCCACAGTATGGGGGGCAGTGTTCCTGACCGCATAGGCGGGGAGCAGAGATCACCAGAGCGGCTTCTGTCTTACGCCTCAGAATACCCGCTGGAAAGATTCACCAAATGTACGCCAGAACCGCCTCAATATCTTCTTGACACTCTCTAAGAGGCACTGCTAACGTTCATCCGCATTTGAAAAAGTTTTCCTATCGCATTCACTGCACGGTCAGATGAATCTGACAGCTCCAAGATTGGAGCCCGCAACCCTTGTGTCACTTCAGGAGAAGGTTATGACCGCCTCATCGCGCAGTCCCCTCAGCATCGCAACAAGAGCTTGCCGTAAAGCCGGCCTCACAGCGACTATCGCTCTTATCCTCGCCACCATCGGCTGCGGCAACAATTCCTCACGGCAGCAAGCCCTGCTTGGTCCCGCACTCACCCTTAACGCACTCACCACTACGAGTGCTTCCCAAACCGTAAGCCTCACCAACATAGGTTCCGTCGCGCTCCACGTCACCGGCGTCTCCATTACCGGTACCAGCGCCGCGGCCTTCGCGGAGACCGACTCCTGCAAAGGGACCCTTGCCGTAGGCGCGGTGTGCCCGATCGCCGTCACCTTCACCTCAACCGCCGCAGGCAGCTTCACCGCCTCACTCAATGTCGCGGACGATACCCCATACGGCGGCCAGCAGTCCGTCTCCATAACGGGTACCGCTACCGTCCCTATACCGGTCGTCGCCCTCAGCAGCACCAGCCAGGCCTTCCCTTTGCTCACAGCTGGCACGATCAGCGCCGCACAGACAACCACTGTTACAAATACTGGTACCGCACCGCTCACCATTTCTAGCATCTCCATCGGGGGCAGCGGCGCAAATCTCTTCGCGGACTCGACCACCTGTGCAGCCACCCTCGCTGTGAGCGCCTCCTGCAACATCGCTGTCACCTTTGCACCGCGCGTGGCGGGTACATATGCAGGTACTGTCACCCTGTCAGATAATGCCGCCACACCGACCCAGTCCTACACCCTCGCCGGTACAGCAACTCCCGCCGCACTCTCCATTGACACCACCAACGGAGCAGACTGGAAGGTCGCCAACGGAGCCCTCAACCTGGACTTCAACCCGAAGAACGGCCACGTCTTCGGCATCTTCCTCGCCGGACATACAGACAACCTCGTCGATACCACCAATAGCAACGAAGGCATCTACATGGACAACGCGGGCTTCGGCGCCCCAACCCCAACAGCCGCCTATACCCAGGCCGCCGGTTACATTGACTTCTACGTCACTTTTCCCTCCAACGCTACAAACGCCTATACCTACACCGAGCACTTCGTCGTCACACCCAACGACCCCGGCATCCACCTCTACTTCGTCGCCAATCACTCCGCAACTGACATTGCCGGGAGCATCGGACAAGTCCAGTGGGTCTACCGCAGCAACCTCACCCAGTTCCCCAACACTTACTCCGTCAATGCGGATCTAAGCAACCCTGGCCCCGTCGTCGTGCCTCTGCCCGCAGCCTCTGAGGACTTCTCCACGGATCCCGGACGCGCCGTTCAGGACGCCACCGTCGATCTCCACGGCTTACCCATTCCCACCGGATACACCCGCAACTTCTATACCAAGTACGACTACTCCAGCTACAACTACCTGCATCAGGCGCACGGAACCTATGGCTCAACCTACGGCACCTGGGCCTACTTTCCCTCAAACGAATCCCTCGTCGGCGGCCCCACCAAGCAGAACCTCATCTACACCGGTAACCTTCTGATCCTTGAGGCCTACTCCAATCACTACGACAACTCACTCTCTCTCGCCACGCCCTCCGGCACTGCGAGTTCTCGGCTCTTCGGTCCGTTTTACGTTCACTTCAACACCTTCGGGCAGGCCTATAACGCCACCGGCAACATCCTCGCTACGCCGGATGATATGTACAAGGACACCCTCCAGGCCGGTGCCTCGTTCAAGACCTTCTATGACAGCGAAGCCCAACTCGTAGCTGCCGGCTACATCCCCTCCACCGCGCGCGGAACCGTCTCCGTGCAGGTCAACGGCGTCACCAGTACTAACGCCAAAACCTCCTGGGCAGTCCTCAGCGATCCCAAGACCAACTTCGAGTACTCGAGCCATGGCAGCCAGTACTGGGCAGACATTAGCACCAGTGGCGCAGCCACATTCACTGGCGTCATTCCCGGCACTTATCGCCTCTCCACCTACGTCCTCGGTCAATGGGGTGAGTCACGTCAGGAGAACGTCGTCGTCACGGCAAACCAGACCACCACCGTCCCCACATCCACCTTCGTCCCGGAAAACTTTGGCACCACGACCCCGGTTTTCACCATCGGCACCGCGGATCGTTCCTCACATGAGTTCCTCCACGGACACGACGCCGCCAACCATGACGATCGCGAGTTCTGGGGTTCATGGAACTACTGGGCAGACTTTCAGGCTAACCAGGGCGCCGTTATCTATAACGCGACTGCTGGGCCTGCTGGGGCTGCCACCAATGACCTCACCAAGTGGAACTACACTCATTGGGGAACCTTCTACCCCGGACTCTTTGGAGGGGTCTATAGCGCGGCCGATGACACCACCGATGGCTATAAGTACGTCGTTCCGTCCTATGTAGCTGCGCCCGCGACTATGCGAACACCTAACTGGCAGGTGCATTTTGCAACTCCAGCTACGCAGACCGGTACGACTGCGGCTACGTATGTCGTTCTTTCTGCGGCTATTGCTTGTGCGGAAGGGAGCTACGTTATTACGCTCAATGGTCAGCAACTCATCTGGCATGAGACGAATGCGAGTGATTGCATGGTCCGTTCCGGGCTCTCCGCTTATACGCAGTGGATTGCGTTCCAGTGGGATGCTTCGGTTTTGAACCCCGCGGGTCAGGATAACCTGCTTACTCTCAACGTCAGCCAAGTGGACGGGATCAGCGACGATGCGCTTCGGCTGGAGTTGACGAAGACTTCGGCCGATCCGGCCGTGCGGAACTGGTTCGACTATGAGTACATCTACAAGACGATCGACACCAAACCCAACGACGCCGTTGCCAACCCGTAAACGCTGGTTAAACGATGGTTCTTGCACCATAAAACGTGGTGAACGAACCACAAAGTAGCGTGGTGAGACCCCTGTCGATACAGGAGTTTCGCGTTTTTGGCACCATAAAAACGAGAGTGGCCCTTGACGTGCGTTTTGCTATGGAGCACTTTTCTAAGCGCGAGCTGAGATGTAAATGAGGTGCAATGGGGGAACTATTTTTCCATTGACATCCCTGCCTGCGAACTGGCTAAATGATCCCCGCACAAATGCAAGCGGCGAATGCGGTTGCGAACACCAAGTCGACCGGCTGCGGAGTAAACATTTTCTGGAGGCAGTATGAGGTTTTTTGAAACAGGCAAGACGGGGCCGATCCTGGGGCTCACGAGAGATGGCGGGTGTGGTTGGAAGACTGGACTGGCCGCACTGACGATGCCGATGTTGTTAACGCTCGGAAGTGCTGCCGGGATGGCGCAGACGGGCGGCCAGGGGGCATTGGAAGGGTCCGTTCTGGATCAGACGGGTGCCGTTGTGCCGAAGGCTATGGTCACGGCGACGAATCAGGCGAGCGGCGTCTCTGCGAGCGCAACCAGCTCCGGTGCGGGCCTGTACAGCATTACACCACTCATTCCGGGTGTGTACACGGTCACGGTCAAGGCGGAGGGTTTCCAGATCCTCTCGCAGAAGAATATCGAGGTCAACGGCCTTACGATTACGGGCTTGAATCCCAAGCTCAACGTGGGTAACACGACCGAGACGATTACGGTTTCAGAAGCTCCGCCTGTGCTGCAGACGACCAATCCTGCCATCGAGGCGATCATCACGCAGGACACCTACGAGTCGCTGCCGATCATCATGAATAATCAACAGCGGGACCCGACCTCGCTGGCGACGCTTGCGCCCGGAGCTCAGGGTGGAGCGCGTACTCCGATCTTCTCGGGAACGGGAAACTACCTGGCCGAGGTGTATGTGGACGGCGTTCCGACGACGACGACCAATCAACAGGGCGACAATCGCATCGTGTCCAACGGGATCCCGGTTGAATCTGTGGAACAGTTGCAGATTATCTCGGCGGCACCTTCTGCGGAGTACCAGGGAGCTGGTGCGATCGGCTTCACGATCAAGTCCGGGACCAAGCAGTATCACGGGCAGGTGGTCGACTTCATTCGGAATACGGTCTTCGACACCTGGGGATTCGCAGGCAACCAGCAGACCTACAACACTGTTGTAAACGGCGCTTCAGTTGCCGTCCCAACTGGCAAGCCAGTCGAACACCAGAACGAGCTTTCCGCCTCGATCGGTGGGCCGATCATTGGCACGCACGGCAAGGGTTTTTTCTTCGCCAACTATGACCAATTCCATGGCCGGGTGGGCGTTACGCCTACGACGTTTACGATCCCCACGCTGCTGATGCGGCAAGGTAACTTCTCAGAACTAGGAACTGGGAACTACATCTACAACCCCCTGGCGACGGTCTGCAGCACCACGAGCAGTTGCCAGCGTCCAGCCTTCGCAAACAACACCATCCCGACTGCCTACCAATCGCCGATCTCGCTTTATGAGCAGAAGTTTCTGCCTACGCCGAACGTGACCGGGAACGGCATCGTCAACAACTTCCAACAGGGCGGCGTCTCAGGCTTTGACAACCACGAGTATGTCTTCAAGCTGGACTACGATCTGCCGCACACGCAGCGGCTTTCCTACTTCTATGCTCATGGAGTTCGTCAGTCCGCGGGCTATGGAGCGGTCCTTCCCTTACCGTACGCCACTGCGATCTCATCGAACATCTCTCCGACGACGATGGTGCTGGAGCACTCGATCGGCATCAACTCGCGCATGGTGAACCAGATCAAGGTGGGCTTCACACGCTTCCCGGGCGGAAGCAACTCGACGACGTTCAACCAGCACCCCTACGAAGCGGGACCGGATGTAGGCATCACGGGCCTGCCAGCGGGGCAGGCGGCTTTCAGCTTCCCAGGTAGTACCTTTACCGCCACAGGTCTGTTCACTAATGCGGAGACGCCCTGGAGCGCTACGGGCGGCTCCTTTTCCAGCACCGTCCAGACGCCCAACGCTTATACCCTGATCGATAACTTTCAACTCAACGCGGGCAAGCACAGTATGACCTTCGGTGTTCAGTATCAGCGGCTGGAGGATAACCTGACGTCGCAGACCAGCCCGTCCGGCATCTACTACCAGACCTGGAACGGCGTCTCGACCGCGCAGTTTATTCAGGCCGCTAACGGCACCTACGGCAATACACTGGACAACACCAAGTCTGGTTTTGCCTATGCCAGCTTCCTGCTGGGTGCAGTCAATACAGCAGCAACCTCAGTTCCGCTAGTAGCGGAAACGGGTGGCCGCTATGCTCCGGTCTCACCCTATTTCCAGGATGACTGGAAGATCCGACCAAACCTAACGATCAACCTGGGCGTCCGATATGACTACCTGACTCCGTTTCACGAGGTGCATGACAACTACAGCTTCTTCAATCCGAATGAGATCAATCCGGCAACGGGTAATGCTGGCCTGCTGGAGTATGCGGGTTTCCGGGGATCGAATATCAGCTGCGAGTGCCATACGCCGATCCCGACCTACCTGGGCAACATCGGGCCGCGTCTTGGACTGGAGTATTCCCCTGATCCAAACACGGTCTTCCGCGCCGGCTTTGCGATTGTGCATTCCCGCGGCGGCGGTGTAGGCGGACGTGCAGGCGACTCCGTGGGTACGGGACAGACTGGCTTTGGATCCAGCATCATTCTACCGACGGCCAATAACGTGGGTGCGACTGCAGGTCCTTCGTTCTATCTGAACAACAGCTCAGTGTTCCAGGCTGCGGGCCTCTCGAATACCAACTTTGGCGGCCCTGGTTATGCGATCCCACCATCGGTCGGCCCCAGCGTGGCGAACCTGACGGTCGGCACGGGCAACTACGTCAATGCGAGCGGTGCCTACGTCACTCCGGGTGGAGCGCCGGGCTATGCCGATCCTTACCTCTCAAGCAGAGCTCCTACCTTCAACTTCTGGAACCTTGGCCTGCAGAAGGTGCTGACGAAGAACCTGACCCTGACGGTGACGTATGTCGGGAGCCAGTCGCATTTTGTGGCGGGAGCGGGTGTCTCAGGCTTCTGGTCAGGGCAGCTTGATCCGCGCTACATTGCCACGCTGGGCGGTGTGCTTGCCAGCGACGGCAAGACGAATATCCTGGCAGCGCAGGCTACGCCGGCTAACATTGCGATCGCACAGAAGGCCGACCCCAGCGTGACAGTTCCCTACGCGGGCTACGCGCAGGCAGGTGCGGTCAGCTCCGCCGCGACGATCGGTCGCATGTTACGGCCGTATCCGCAGTACACCTCACCACCGAGTGCCACCTACGATAACGTTGCCAACCTGAGCTACAACGCGTTTGAGGTTGTGCTGGCCCAGCGCCAGTACAAGGGCATGAGCTTCACAGTGAATTACACCTACTCCCATAACATTGGGGACGACGGGACAACGCGCAGCGCCTTTGCGATTCCCAGTTCCGTCTCTTCCAACGGCTCACCCATCGCCGGCAACAATCGCGCGGACCGCAGTCTGGTCATTACGGATACCCCACAAAATTTGAATATGTATGGCGTGCTCAAGTCGCCGTTTGGGAAGAACGGAATTGGAGGAGACAGCCTGCTGGTTCGTGCGCTGGCCGGTGGCTGGCAGTTGGCAGATATCTTCACCTATAACTCCGGTACACCGATCCTGATCGTCGGCTCCGGCTGCACTGCGCCGTCACAGGGCAACTGCATGCCGGACATCGTCCCGGGAAAGGAGAACTCGATCCGGGCCAACGGAGGCTATGGTGCGCCGGGCGTGACTTACGGGAACTACAACACGACTCACTACCTGGACCCGAATGCATTTCAGGCGCTTTCCACCTTTGGTGTAGGGGCTACGCCCACGACCAAGATCGGCGATGCTCCGCGCAGCATTTCAAGTCTTCGCGCTCCGAGCAAATACAACGACGATGCTGCAATCCAGCGCAGCTTCAATCTGAGCCGCGAGCGAGTGAAGTTCATCTTCCGTGCAGACTGCTTCGACGTATCGAACAAGGTCACGTTCTCCATACCGCAGACGCAGACTGTCTCCGCAGTCAGCAACGGCGCGAACACCGGCCCTGGCTTTGCGTCTACGGTGAACAATACGGGCTCGATCTCCAGGACGAATGCCGGTAATACCGCGGCATCGTTTGGTGAGTTCACCAGCTTCAGCGGCAACCGGCGGTTCCAGTTCTCCGGGCGTGTTACCTTCTAACCGATTGCTGCCGGTCTATCTTCTGCAGGGGCGACCCCTGCCGGGAGGATAGGCCGCAACTTGTTTAAACTGAAGCTGCCTGCGATACGGTCTCGGTACGATGGCCGTGCTCCTCGATCTGAGGGGCGACTGAAAAGCCGCCGAAGGAGATCTTTCCATGCCTCATAGTCTGACGCGTTCTGTAAGCAGGCGGCTTGCCTGGGCTGCGATTGTTCTTGTCTCGGCTTTATCGGCTCAAGGCCAGCGGCGGGTTTCGGCTGGGGTGTCTTGTGGCCGGCAGGAGGTTCTCCTCGACACGGATTGGCGGTTCCATCTGGGCGATGCTGCTGGCTCTGAACAGCCTTCCGCTTCCGACTCTGTTGACTGGCAGCCCGTGACCTTGCCGCATGACTGGGCGATCCATGGACCTCGGCTTGTAACGAATCTGTCCGGTGGCGCCGGGGGGTTTGCTCCCATGGGGATCGGCTGGTATCGCCGACATATTCCGTCGCCGACGACAGCTTGCGCGGGTCGTGCCTTAGTTCAGTTCGACGGCATCATGGCCAATAGTGATGTGTGGCTCAACGGCCATCTGCTGGGTCATCGGCCTAATGGGTACGTCAGCCTGGTCTACGATCTGACTCCTTTTCTGAACGCGACGCCGGGCGCTGATAATCTGCTCCTTGTGAAGGCGGACAACAGCCAGCAACCGGCATCGCGCTTTTATCAGGGGGCCGGGATCTATAGGCACGTTCACCTGATCCATGTGCCGGAGCTGCACCTCGAAACTTGGGGCACCGCCATTGCGACTCCACACATCATGCCCGTCTCTGCAGAGGTCTCAGTCAGCGCTGAGGTCCGCAACGACGCGTCGCAGTCACGCACTGCCACGGTGCGGGTCACGATTCTGGATGCGTCTGGCCACCGGGTCGCACAGGCGTCGTCGATCGCGCAGGCAGTTGCGGCAGGCGCCGTCCATAGCTTTGCGGTTACGCTGAATGTCTCTCACCCACGACTTTGGGACGTCAAGGATCCCAACCTTTATCAAGCGAAAGTTGAGGTCTTGCAGACCGGCCAGCCGGGCGATCTACAGGTGTCGACCTTTGGCATTCGTGATGCACATTTTGACGCTGCTACAGGCTTTTCTCTTAATGGACGGACGGTGAAGATCAAAGGCGTCGCGTTGCACAGCGATATCGGTGCGCTTGGCATGGCCGTTCCCCTTTCGCTGTGGGAGCATCGGCTGCGGGCCATGCAGCACATGGGGGCCAACGCTATACGGACCGCGCACAATCCCGTTGCACCGGAGTTTCTGGACCTTTGCGATCGCATGGGTTTTCTGGTTTTGGACGAGTTCTTCGACGTCTGGACCGTCGGCAAGAATCCGTACGACTATCACCTAAACTTTCGCGACTGGTACCTTCGCGACACGCGTGACAGCGTGCGGCGGGATAGGAATCACCCAAGCATCATCGCCTGGAGTGCGGGCAATGAGATTCATGACACGCCGCATCCGGACGTGGCGAAACCGATTCTCGCCTCGCTCATCGCGGAGTATCACAAGGACGATCCGACCCGGCCGGTGACGCAGGCTTTATTTCGACCGAACGCCTCGCACGACTATGAGGACGGACTCGCGGACATGCTGGACGTGATTGGTCAGAACTACCGTCCTGGGGAGCTGCTCGCCGCTCACGAGGCCAGGCCGGAGCGGAAGATCCTGGGGACGGAGAATATTCACGACCGTGCCACATGGCTTGCGGTTCGGGACAACGCTGCCTACGCCGGCATGTTTCTCTGGTCCGGCACCGACTATCTGGGCGAGAGCCGGCACTGGCCGCTCTTCGCGGATCAATCCGGCATGAACGATCGTACGGACTTTCCAAAGCCGGACTCGCTGGAACGCGAGAGTTGGTGGGCCGACCGGCCGGTGGTCCATATTGTGCGACGCACTGCCCGGGTGCCCAAAGCGCCGACGGATCCTGGGTATGAACTCGACCAGTATCGGCCGCAGCAGGTGACGTTTCCTGACTGGACACCCGCCAACCGCGAGCCGCACCCGGAACAGGTGGAGGTTTACAGCAACTGCCGCGAGGTTGCGCTGTCTCTCAACGGTCAGTCGCTTGGAGCCAAGACTTTACCCCCCGACGCTTCTGCGCGGGGCTGGCAGGTAACTTTTGAGGCGGGATTGCTGAAGGCTCGCTGCACGGATCAGCCGGGCGTGGAGGAGACGCTGACGACCGCGGGCACTCCTGCCGGGTTAAGTCTTACGGCCGAATCAAAGCAGTTAGGCACCACGTTCGACGATGTGACCGAGGTTCGTCTCACTGTCGTCGATGCACATGGAACTCCTGTGCCCGGAGTTGCCGTGCCTGTTACTTTCTCGGTTGCGGGTGATGGTACGTTGCTGGCCACGGACGATGCTGATCCAACTTATACCGCCGCTTTCGAAAACCCCACCCGAACTACGCTGGACGGCCGTGCGGTCGCATTCATCCGTGGAAATGGTGGCGGCACTCTTACCTTGCAAGCAACATCTCCAGGGCTTGCTGCCACGAATCTCCGGTTCATGCCCCCGAATGCATCGGCTGCTCTCGCTTTGAAGGGTCATCGATAGGCCCGGTCAAGACGGTCTTAGAATCGCTTGGCCATTTGAACGTGGAGACGATATCGCAGACCCAAGGCAGCGCGAGTTTATCCTCATGAGGTATTTTCTTTGTGACTCAGGTTGAGTCGCGCATCAGGGATGCGGATCTGCCTGAAGGCTCGATTCGTATCGAAATCCGTTTCCGTGGCATGGGTCTGTTTTCCCATGCGCTACGGACGGCGGTCCTAAAACGCGCTCTCAACTGCGTCTCTATTCCTGCTGAGCCGCTCAAGTGTATGAAAGTAAAAGGGTTCGATTTTTCGAGGCATCCTGCACTTGAGGACTCACCATTTCGCGGTCTCTAAGCGATCTATTAACCTCGTGCGGGATGGTGGTGTTTGATATGCTTCTCCTCAAACGCAAGATCCTTAGACGTCAGGGCGGGAAGCACGGCCTGATACCGCGAGCGAACGTATGTCTCGTTTTTATTCACGATCCGATCGATAGCTTATCGCCGCTCATGCTGCTGGAAATGCAACCTAAAATCCGGTTTGAGGGTTACCTCATCGATCGTCCTGCCTGGCGTCTCCAGTGGCAGGATGAGACGATTGTGCTCAATCGCAGGACGTTCGACCTGCTTCTTTTCCTGATCGATCACCGCGACCGCGTCGTCCCGAAAGACGAGTTGTTGCAGTCGCTCTGGCGCGATCAGTTTGTGGAAGAGAGCAACCTCACCCAGCATGTCTTTCTGCTGCGCAAGGCGCTTTCCCGGCATGCCTCAGGACAGAAGATCGTGGAGACGGTGCCGGGCCGCGGATATCGATTCACGGCACCGATCGAGGTTGAGCCACAGGCCGTCGAGGAGACTGCGACCAGCTCACAGATCTTTCTTCATGCCAGCGCATCCGTCACCGAGATCACGATTGAAGAAGAGGAGATCGAAGCCGATTCGACCTCGCTGGCGGCGCTGCCCACGGTGCGGAAAGACGGACGAACGCGTTGGGCGCTCGGTAGCTTACTGATCGTTGTGGGGATAGCGATTGCGGGTTGGTTCGGCTGGCAGCATTGGCTGGACCGTACCGGGGGTGCTCCCGTCGACGTCGTCATTGCTCCCTCGGCTGGCAGTACGGGCGACGCCGTTCTGGACAGCGCATTGGTCGATGCGTTGCGCATGGATCTTTCGCAGAGTCCCTTTGTCTCCCCGGTCGCTCCTGCCAGAGTCCGGGCTACTCTGACCGAGATGAAGCAGGATCCCGATGCTGCGATGACCACAGCCGTCGCCGCCGAGGTCTGCGAACGCACCAATAGCCAGGCTGTGCTTCACGGCAATGTGGCTCGCTTTGGTCAGCACTTTCTGCTCACCGAAGAGGCGACGAGTTGTGTGAACGGCTCCATGCTCGCGGAGGCAAAACAGGAGGTTGCAACGGCTGAGGGCCTTCCGCACGGCATCGACAAACTGGCTGAGAAGATTCGGCGGGATCTCGGCGAGTCGCGCCGCAGCATCGCCCGCTTTGACATTCCCCTTTTCCCTGGGCGTACTGCGTCGCTTGAAGCTCTCAAAGAATTCACCCAGGCACAGGTTCAATCCAATCAGGGCAAGTACGTCGACGCGATTGAGCTGATGAAAAAAGCTGTTGCGGCCGACCCAGGGTTCGCAGAAGCGTATTACGATCTGGCAGCTTATTATGGAAGCGTCCTCGCCCTCACTGCCGAGCGGGATGCGCTTCTCAAGGCCTACAGTCTGCGCGATACCGCAAGCGAGCCTGTTCGTTTGGGTATCGTCGCGCTCTATCATTCGGCCATCACACAGGATCTGTATGAAGCCGAACGCAACTATCGCAACTGGATAGAACTTTATCCGCGTTCTGCGCAGGCCTGGAACGGCTTATCCAACGTAGAAAGAGAACTCGGTCATCATCAGGACGCTCTGACTGCCGCGGAACACACGCTCGAACTGAGACCCACGGTCGCAGGCTTGTACGCGAACCTCGCCTTTGAGCAGATGAAGACTGATAATCCCAAGGGGGCTCTCGCTACGTGTAAGCGTGCGCTTGCCAGAGGCATGGACATCGACAACATCCGCGAACACTGCTTCCAGGCGGCCTACGCCCTGCATGACGACGCCGAAGTCCAGCAGCAGCGCGAGTGGGCTGCCGCACATCCTGACGCCGTTTACATCCGGTTCGATGAGGTTATTATCGCGATCGCAGAGGGACGCTTCTCCGATGTGCAGCGTCTCGCCCCGCCCTTGAATGCCATTATGCGGCAGCGTGGTCTGGCCGAGCCAGCCGATGGTTTTCTTCGGGATACAGGTACCAATCTTATTGAATCCGGTGATGTTGCAGAGGGTATCCGCATCCTCAGAAGCGCGCCGGTTGATCTGAAGGACGAGACCAGCGTACTGGGATTGGCGAGGGCGGGAGACATTGCGGCGGCTGAAAATGCAGTTCGCGCCATGCAGGCCGAGTTCCCACAAGGGACTCTTTGGAACGACTACCGGGGCCCTGAGATTCAAGCGATCATCGCATTGGCCACGCATAAGCCCAAGGATGCGATCATTGCCCTGGAACGGGTGCGGCCGCTCGAGGGTCGCGACCCGGTCATCAGCATGATGCGCGGGGATGCTTACCTGGCCGCTGGTGAACCTGCTCAGGCTGAGGCTGCCTATCGCAAGGTTATCGAAGGCCCCGATCAGGAGCCTGAGGCCGAGGAAGTGCCTCTGTCATGGCTCGGGCTTGGGCGTGCCCTGGCCGCGCAGGGTCGCCGTCCCGCTGCCCTTGAGGCATATCAACACTTTCTCACGCTCTGGGCGCATGCAGACTCGAACGCCATGCACCTGGTCGAAGCTAAGAAGGAGTTAGGGTCGTTACAAAATTTCGGTCACCTAAATAATTGAACTTAATGGCTGGTACGGAGCGACGGAGAGTTCTCGAGATACTTCCTCTTGTGGCCCCGTGGGGCAGGAGTGCGTTGACCCTCGTAAAGGATCCATACGCCGCCGTTCCATTCCCGATCAAATTCGGGCTGAGGCTTCCTCGGGCGATGCAAACGGCTTACCGCTGCTGCTTGCGGCGTCCTCGATGGGCTCCATATCCACCTCGACACGGAGCGTGTGGCCGCCGCCGCCAAGAATCAAACCCCGTAGCGGACTGACATCGCCGTAATCGCGTCCCCAGGCTACGGTCACATGTCCATCCGTGGGTGCGACGTCGTTGGTTGGGTCCATATCCAGCCAGCCGGCGGCTCGATCGTAGGCCGATAGCCACGCATGCGAGGCATCAGCGCCGATCAGCCTCGGCCGGCCCGGCGGGGGGTAGGTACGCAGGTAGCCGCTGATATAACGTGCTGCCACGCCAATCGAACGCAGGCAGGCGATCTGCAGGTGCGCGAAGTCCTGGCATACACCGCCGCGCTTCTTGAAGACCTCTTCGGGCGTCGTGCGCACGGTGGTGACTTTGCTATCGAAGCGGAAGTCGCGGTGGATGCGCCGGGTCAGATCCAGCAGCGCCTCCGCCAGGGGGCGGCCGGGGGTGAACGACTCAAGCGCATAGGCCGCGAACTCGGGGTTCGTGCGGATGCGTGGCGACTCGAACTGGTACTGGAAGGCGTCGAGCCCAGCGGGCGTGTGATCCTCGGCCAGCGACCGGGTAGACTGCTCCCACGGCAGCGAAGCGGGCGCACCCTCGGGTTGACCCGGTGAGCGCAAGACCTGGCTCAACGATTCCACGACGAGCTCCTCATGCGGCTCCTGCACCGTGAAGAACCAGAGCACATTACCGAAAAAGTCGGTCCGCTCTGTAAACGTTAGAGGTTTGGGAGAGATCAGCCGGACATTCTCGATCAGCTGGTTTCGATCGTAGCTACGCGGTTTCAGGCAAGCCACATGATTGCCGAAGGAGACCGGCGAAACATACTTGTACGTGGTGCGATGGCTGATCTTGTACAGCATGGCCTGATTCACTGCCTCGTCTCGTTTATTGTCTCATTCGCGTGTTACTGCCCCATGCTGATGGGCAGCGTGCGTGCATGACTGAAGTACCGACTGGAGAGGTTGTTCGACCAGGATGGCAGGAGTTCTTCCAACTCTGCCAGGGATAGGTCAAGCCGCCGTAGTGCCGGATCGGGACGGAGCGGTTTACCTGCTGCTGACCCGTTGGGGCCTGGAGTGGGATACACGATCGACTGCAGGTCTACGCTGCGCAGCCGGTCAAGCGCACGGGTCAGGGTCAGGAGATCGGCCGGATCGAAACGAGGCAATTTCTCATACAACTCAACCAGATGGTCTAACTGGAACTCCAGTGAGCGTGGGTTGGAGCCATCCAACATGAGCACGTCCAGCACGGCGAGCGGCTGGAGCGTGGTGTAGTAGCGCGTGCGATAGGTTACGGAGCTGTCCGCAACCTCCAGGAGATATTCCAGATAGCTCCAGTTCCCTGCTGCCAGCGGCCGGGTGATCAAGCGCAACTGACGCGTGAGGTAGATGGCGCGCTCCAGCCTTCGACCAAGGCTCATGAACAGCCAACCTGATCCGCGAATTAGATTTTCCCGCTCCATACCTGAGAAAGCGGATAGCAGTTCCAGGCATTCTGTCAGCTTCACCGAGTATTCGGGCAACGTCAGCTTCTGCTCGCTTTGCATGGCCGTGCGCAGTTGCCCGATGAGGAGCATCATGTCGGCTGAGAGGCGCTCGCGTACGTTTCCGCCGATGCGTGCGATTTCGGCGAGCGTGCAGGGTAGGCTGTCCCAGCGCTTCATGTCCGTCAGCATGGAACGCATCTCTTTTTCGAGCGCGACAAAGGTGGGCTGCTTACGTTTGGGCAGCTTGCTCTGGCGCGAACCGAGCGAACTGTGCAGACGCAGCAGGCTCTCAAGTTCCGTCGTCTCCCCAAGACGAACCCGCGGCACCATGGACCGGAGGATGCGAGCTATGTTCTCTGCACGCTCCACGGACCGGCCTAGCCAGAAGGTATTGTCGGCCACGCCGCTTGGCACGACGGGCGATGCGCGGCGAAGATCGAGCGGTTCGGTAGCCGGCCGCAACATGCTGAAGGTGTCGACGGGCTTATGCGAGAGCACCCAGGCGTCCTTGCTGTGGCCTCCGCGCTGCATTGAAACAACAGCGCCATCGGCCTCTGACACACGCACCAGGCCGCCCGGCATCGCAACCCATCCCTTGGGCGTGCGCAGCACATAGGTCCGCAGCACCATGCTGCGCGGAAGGAGGCGGTCGTCCTCCCATACGGGTGCAGTGGAGAGCGCGACCCGCTCCTGCGCGACGTACTCGTGCGGAGCCTTACGCAGACGCTCGATCAGTTCGGCGCGCTGTCCCTCCGGCAGCTCAGCCCCGAAGACTGGCTCCATGCCGCGCGAGGGAAAAGCCGGCTTGACGACAACTCTGTCCAAATGGTCCAGCACCCAGTCCAGCGCGGGCTCCTGTCCGCACCACCATGTGGCGACCGAGGGAAGCTTAATCTCTTCGCCCAGCAGATGACTTGCAAGCCCGGGTAGAAAAGGCATGATGGCTGCCGACTCGATGAGTCCGCTGCCGAGCGCGTTTGCGACCGCCACGTTGCCGGCCACCACGGCATCCACCAGCCCCGATACACCCAGCAGCGAGTCGCCACGTAGCTCCAGCGGATCGCAAAAGCCGTCGTCCACGCGGCGCAGGATGACGTCCACCTGCTCCAGCCCGGTCACGGTCTTCAGGTAGACGCAACGCTCGCGTACGGTGAGATCCGAGCCCACCACCAGCGTCAGTCCGAGATACTTGGCCAGAAACGACTGCTCGAAGTAGGTCTCATTGAGGGGCCCCGGCGTCAGAAGCACGACGCGCGCAGGCTGCCGCGGCGACATGGCCAGCAACGCCTCACGCTGTGCCCGGAAGAAGGGTGCCAGACGCTGCACGTTGCTATCGCGAAAGAGATCGGGCAGGACATCCGAGACGATGGTGCGGTTTTCCAACGCATATCCGGAGCCCGAAGGTGCCTGCGTGCGGTCCGCCAGCACCCACCACTGACCGTCGGGCGAACGCGCCAGGTCCACCGCCAGCATGTGCAAGTGACTATGAGGCGGCACCGTGACCCCTACCATGGGCCTCAGAAAAGCCGGGTTGCCATACAACAGCGCCGCCGGGAAGTGCCCTTCGGTGATTAGATTCTGCGGGCCGTACAGGTCTTCGAGCAGGCGGCTCAGCAGCTCAGCTCGCTGAATGATGCCGGCTTCGAGAAAGCGCCACTCGTCTTCAGCGATCAGCAGCGGCACGAGGTCGGTCTGCCAGGGCCGGTTCATGCCTTCGGGGTCGCCGTAGATGTTATAGGTGACGCCGTTTTCGCGGATACGCCGTTCGGCCAGCGCCCAGCGTCGGCGCAGCTCTTCGGTTCCCAGGGTCTCGAGCGAGTGCATCAACCCAGACCAGTGCTCGCGCGGGTTCACGCCATCCGTGGAAGACTCCTCCCAGGTGCGAGCGGGACGGGGCGCGGACTCGTACCGCTCGACCGGATCGACACCGTGCTCTACGCCAGGCAGAGCGGCGCTCAACCGGCCTGCTCCGGATTTGGTCTGTCTTTCTCGTCCACTGGTTGCGGAAAACGCAGGTCAAGCGTCATGGGAAAGATCGGATTGCGTTCATCAGGAGGAAGCGGCATCGGCCCGGAGGGAGGTTCTGAGACTACAAAACGTTCGTTCCGCCGTGCCTGGGCTTGCTCTGCATCGCGAGGACGGGTTGTATGCACGCTTCCATCGGGCGGGCCGGCAAAGTAGGTACAGCGGGCGATGGAGCGGGCGATGGAGCGGCCCTGGGAGACGGTAGAGGTACCCAACGCGTCCGTCCTGATCAGATCGAAGACCAGCGGCGTATGCACCGGGATCGTGGGGTGCAGGGCGGCCGACAACATCCGCGCCCGGTAGCGGATACCAGCCACCATCTCACCCGGCACGCCGGTCGGGACCAGCGGCACGCGGCGTCCGTTGCAGGTTACGATCAGGCGCGAGCCAAAGCTCTCTCCCGAGGGCTGCGTCAGCTTGACCTGCATACGCTCCAACGACGAGTCCACGCTGCGCCCCGTGCGGCCGGAGCTCGTCTCTTCAGCCAGTACATTCCAAGGCTCGAGCGCCTGGCGCAGCTCCAGATCGAAGCCCTCACCGTGAACGGCTCCGATGCGCGGGAAGCGGAACTCGGCGTGAGTCTGAAACCAGTCGTCCTCGAAGGCGAATCCGGCCTGGCGCAAGGAAGCCAGCACCTCGCGGAAGTCCTCGCGGACGAAGTGCGGCAGCATGAAGCGGTCATGCAGCGTGGCCTCCCAGCGAATCAGGGAGTCGGTACAGGGCTGCTTCCAGAACACGCTCACCAGCGCACGCACCAGAAGCATCTGCAGAAGGCCCATGCGATAGTGTGGCTGCATCTCAAAGGCGCGTAGTTCCAACAGGCCTGCGCGCAGGCCCTGGCCTTCGGGCGGGTACATCTTGTCGATGCAGAACTCCGCGCGGTGGGTGTTGCCCGTTACGTCCACCAGCAGGTTGCGGAACAGGCCGTCAAGAATCCAGGGCGGGCATTCAGCGCGGTCCCGCAACTGGCTAAAAGCGACCTCAAGCTCATAGAGGGCATCGACGCGTGCCTCATCGACACGCGGATACTGGCTGGTGGGGCCCACGTACATACCGGCAAAGAGGTATGACAGGGATGGGTGCCGTTGCCAGAACGTAACCATCGAACGCAGGAGGTCGGGACGCCGCAAAACCGGACTCTGGAGCACGCTGCTGGAGCCCAGGACGATGTGACTGCCGCCGCCAGTATTGAGGTGACTTCCGTCGTAGGCGAACTTGCCCGCGATCAAACGATGGGCGTGCGCCTCCTCGTGCAGCGTCTCATTCAACTCTTCGAGCGTGTCCCAGTCAGAGGTGGGCGGCAGGTTCACTTCCAGAACACCGGGGTCCGGTGTGAGGCCGTAGTTGCGCAGACGCGGATCGTGCGGAGGCGTGTAGCCTTCCAGCCAGATGGGCATGCTCAGATGCTGGCATGTGTCCTCGACTGCGGCCACCAGATCCAGGTAGTCCGCGACGACCGGCGTGTAAGGCAGAAAAACGTGCAGTTGGCCGTCCACAGCTTGAACGCAAAGGGCCGGGCGGACCAGTTCAGGTGCGTTCTCAGCCGTGCTCGACAGCGGAGGCAAAGGATCAGGCGTGGCGGCAATGGCGAAGAGCTCCGGACGATGCGCGGGGCGGCCTGGCAGCTTCACGAGTGCGTCCTCGCCCTCACCTTCCATGGTGTGCTTTAGCTCATCCGGTGCAACAAAGGGCACCAACTCAGCCGTGATCCGGTAGCCGATGGGCGAGTCGCCCGGGAAGAGCGTCAGTCTATCCGGCCGCGGGAACCAGAGCTGGCTCGACCAGGCCAGGCGGCCCTCAGGCTGACGCCGGCGCAGCGGAAGAATATACCCGACCGACTCCGCATCGGCGCTCGAGTCTGGTTCGAATGCCGCCAGGATATTTTCTTCACTCACCTGCAGGCGACGCGCCAGCGCAGTGAGAAAGCGCAAGCTGTCAGCATCGCCAAAGCTCGACGCAACGTCATCATGCGCGAACCAATCAGCATCTTCCCAAACGGGTACGCCATCGGTGCGCGAGATGCAGTGGAACGCCCAGCGCGGCAACGGCTCGCCCGGGTACCACTTACCCTGGCCGAAGTGCAGCAGGCCGCCTGGCGCGGTTCGTTCCCGCAACCGGCGGATCAGCACCATTGCTCGGTTTCGCTTGATATCGCCGAGTGCTTCCAGATTCCACTGTGGGCTCTCCGGCTCATCAATTCCTACAAACGTCGGCTCGCCGCCCATGGTCAGGCGTACATCCTGCTCGCGGAGGCTCGCGTCCACCGTGTGTGCCACGGTTCGGACACGCTGCCAGGCGTCGTCGCTGAATGGTCTTTCGAGGCTTGGCGCCTCGTTGAGACGTCGCACCGTCAGTGTGTGGCTGAACTCCACGGCCGCTGGCTCGACCGTGCCGGAGATGGGCGCAGCCTCCCCAGGACTGGGCGTGCATACCAGTGGAATGTGTCCTTCAGCGGTGAACAGGCCCGAGGTCGGGTCCACGCCGATCCACCCCGCGCCCGGCAAAAAAACCTCTGCCCAGGCATGAAGATCGGCCGTATCAGCCTTGGGCCCGCTCCACTCCCCGCTTTCGGATTGTTCCCCCGCAAGCTGGATTAGATATCCCGAAACAAAGCGCGCCGCCAGCCCGAAGGATCGAAAGACCTGTACCAGGAGCCAGGCCGAATCGCGGCAGGAGCCGGTCAGGGTCGTCAGGGTCTGCTCGCAGCTTTGTACGCCATGTTCCATGCGTGTGGTGTACCCCACGCGGTCTCGTACGTAGCTCGTCATATCACCCACAAACGCTACGGTGCCGCATGGAGAGGCAGGAATTTCGTTCAGGAGCGCCTGGAACCGCGACCCAGGTTGTTCCACGGCTCGATACGGTTCAAGGTTCCGCGCCATTTCAGCGGGATATTGGAAGGGAAACATCTCAAAGCCGGAATCGAGAACGAAGTCGAACGCATTGATCGGCGTCATATCCGCGACCAAGGTCACATCGACCAGGAAATCGGTGATCTTCTCGGCCAGGAGCACCCGGGCGAGGGGGTTGCCTAACGCGTCGAACTGCCAGTGCACCGCGCCGCCGGAGGGCTGGAGAGCGAGCGCGTAGCTGCGGATCGGCGTCCGGCAGTGCGGGGCGGGGCGCAACTGGATCACCTGTGGGCCAAGCGAGACTGCACGTTCGTAGTGATATGCCGTTCGGTGGTGCAGTTCGAGGTCGATGGTCATGAATATCTCGATGCTAATACGTCGAGCCGACCTTGCGCCGATTGATGGAGAAAGCGCCGGCGCAAGAGGAAAATAATCCAGACTGAACGGGTCGATTCGTGGAGTGGAACGGCAGCCTCGATGATCGATCCGGGCCGCCATCGATTAAATGCAGGCTGATTGCCGCCCAACGCCTCACATCCACCATCTCATGACGCACTGACGCCTTTGCGCCCCCCGATGCCGCGTTGGTGTGATAACGATTCAAAGGGAAACAGGCTAACGTGTCTAGGATAGCTGGCATCTATCAGGAATCGTGAAGCAAAGGATCGTGATCACAATGTCTCCTTCCGAGCATGTGGAGTCAAGAATTTTCAGGCTTATGGCCGAATACAGCATCGACGTGCTCTGCCGCATTTCAATGGACCTCCATTGCACCTACTGCTCGCCGTCGGCCACGAAGACTCTGGGATGGTCGACAGAGGAGATGCTTGCCTTGTTCCCGTTGCGCCTCATTCATGAAGAGGACAAGGGTCGAATCCGGATGGCTCATCAAAGATTGATGGACGATCCCGACTGCGAGAACTCCCCTGCTACGGCCCGGGTGCGTGCGAAAGACGGCTCATACCTCTGGTTTGAGTTCAACGCGCGCCTGCTACGGGACCTCGGCGAGAACGCTCCCTGGCAGGTTTTGCTGAATATGCGCGATATCAGCGAGCGAAAGCTATTGGAGCAGAGACTCGAAGCTCTTGCCTTGACCGATGGTCTTACGGGCATAGGCAACAGGCGATCCTTTGACCAGGAGATGCAGCGCGTTGCGGCTCAGAATGGTTATGAAGGAAGACGTATCTCGCTTATTCTTCTCGATGTGGATCATTTCAAAGCATTTAATGATGCTTATGGGCATCTCGTGGGGGATGATTGCCTGAGAACACTGGCAGACGCTCTCGCCTCCAGTCTTATTTCGGTAGGCGGTTTCGTCGCACGGTACGGTGGAGAAGAACTGGTTGCGATCGTTACTTCAGCCGATCCGGGTGGGGACGTTCAACTGGCAGAATGCCTCCGTCATCATGTCGAGCAGCTCAGGATCCCGCACCAGGGGAATGCTGCCCACGGCTCTGTCGTCACGGTGAGTGTTGGAGTGGCCACTGCGGTCGAGCAATCGGGTGGGTCGATCACGGACCTGAGGTCAGGCCTGCTGCAGGCAGCCGACGCAGCCCTCTATAAATCCAAAGGCAGCGGACGCAACAAGGTCTCTTCCAGTCTGATCATTCTTTCGCCACAAGGCGTATGAGTGTAGAGCATCGGCCCTTGCCGATGATCGAGTTGAAACCGTCATCCTCGAGCACTCGCTCCCATTTCGCAGGCTGCGAAATTATGTGCTTGCGCTAACCGCCCCATGGGCTAAAATACTGAGAACACATACACATCTGCCACTCAAGTTCATCAACGCCTTATAAGCGCTGACACTTTTCTGTATCTAAAGCCAACGGAACACGTTTGCAATAGCTACGCCAAAATGTCCTTTATTGGGCTTGCCGATTGATCGAGCAACGATAGGAGCTTCATGATCCGTATCAAGCGTCATCAACTATGCGCTTTAGGCACACTGGCCTTTGCCGCTGCAGCGTCTGGGCAGAATACGACCCAAGGTGCAATCTCAGGTACGGTCTTTGACCCGAGCGAAGCCGCCATACCAAATGCGACGGTCCGTATTCACAATGACGGAACCAACGCCGACCTCACCTTGACCACCAACGACAGCGGCTTCTTCAAGGCCCCCGCGCTCGCGCCCGGGACCTATACCGTCACGGTGGAGGCCACGGGCTTTGGCACTCTACGGACCAATCAGGTGACTGTGGAGGTGAACCTCGTCACTGAGGTCAGCCCGCACCTGCAGACGGGCTCCGCTGGCGGACAGACGGTTGAAGTTACCGCGGACGCGCCGGTCTTGAAGTTTGATTCGCCGGCTTACGGCGGGCAGTTGACGAACGCTGAGATCGAGAATATTCCGATCAACAATCGTCGTTGGTCGTCGCTCTCCTTGCTGACGCCAGGCGTAACGAACGATGCACAGGGCTTCGGTTTGATCTCATTCCGAGCAATTCAGCCCCAGTTGAACAACGTGCAGATCGACGGCGCGGACGATAACCAGGTCTTCTACGGTGAAGAGCGTGGCCGTACGCGTGCCGGCTACTCCACGTCCCAGGTGGCCATTCGCGAGTTCCAGATCAATACCGGCGTCTACTCGGCCGAGTTTGGCCGCGCAGTCGGCGGCGTCATCAACTCGGTCACCAAGAGCGGCACGAACCAGTTCCATGGTGAGCTCTACTTCTACCACCGCGATCAGCAATGGAGCGCCTCCAACCAGTTCACGACCACCATCGCCTACGACCCGGTTGCCGGCACGGCCAGCAAGATCTTCTTCAAGCCGAAGGACAAGCGCAACCAGTGGGGCTTCGGTCTTGGCGGACCCATCATCAAGGACAAGCTCTTCTTCTTCTACGCGTATGACCAGTTCCAGCGCGTCTTCCCCGGAACCGGTTCTGCTGCTTCCGCTTCGTTCTATACCGCCCTCACGCCAGCGCAGTCCGCAACCCTTGCCACGAGTATTCAGAACGGCACCGGCAAACCCACCACGGCCGCACAGGCCTCTACCGCTTATAACAACCTGATTGCCGCTGCCAACACCGACCTCGGCACCACGCCGCGCATCGGCTTCCAGATCATCAACACCCCCAAGCTCGACTACACGATCAACAGCAAGAACACGGTCAGCCTTCTCTATCACCGGCTGCGTTGGGATTCACCGGGCGGCGTGCAGACCCAGTCCAACGTGTTCTACGGCAAGGAAGGCTTCGCCAAGGACTTCGTCAAGCTGGACTATACGGTCGCCAAGCTGGACTCCGTCATCACCCCACGAATCACCAACGAGATCCGTTACCAGTACGGACGTGAGTTGAACGACGAGAGCGCGCTGCCCAACGGCAGCTTCGTCAATCAGTACATGACCGCAAACGGCAATACCCCGCAGGTCAACCTGAACAACGGTTCCCAGGGCTTCATCGCCGGCCAGCCGTACTATGCCTTCCGGCCTGCATTGCCGGATGAACGCAAATGGCAGATCGGCGATACCGCGTTGGCCCAGTTCGGCCCGCACGCCGTGAAGTTTGGCACGGATATCGTTCATAACTACGATCTTCAGAACACGCTCGGTTTCTCCGGCTTTTCCCCCAACGGAACCTATAACTACACCTCGGTCCTGGCCTTTGCGCAGGATGCCTTGAGCGGCGATGGCGGCGGTTGCGGAACCACCCCGGCAGCCGGAGTCGCATACGCCCCGGTTGGTTGCTATAGCTACTTCCACCAGACGGTCGGCGGCACCACCTTCGATATGTCCACGGTGGACTACGGCTTCTTCGTCCAGGATGACTGGAAGGTTTCGCCCCGCCTCACGGTCAACGTCGGTGCGCGGTACGACTATGAGTCGATCCCCGGACAGCAGGCCAACCTGGTGGTCGCGAGCTTCGCTCCAAGCGCCAACACCATCAGCGACAAGAACAACATCTCCCCGCGCGTAGGTTTCGCCTATGATCCGTTTGGTCTGGGCAAGACCGTGATCCGTGGCGGTTTCGGGATGTATTACGGTCGCATTCCGAACGTAAACATACTCGGAGCGCGCTTCGCTTCAGGCGCCGCGGCAGGCCAGTTGAGCTACAACATCCCGGCGCCTACCGCTGCCGGTGCTCCCTTGCTTCCCACCCTGCCTGCCAACTTCACCGGGCAGACGCCGGACATCCAGTACATCGACAAGCACCTTCAGAATCCCTACACAGAGCAGTTCGATCTGGCTGTTCAGCAGAATCTTGGATGGGACACCATCTTCTCGCTGAGCTATCTCGGTGCATTGGGCCGCGAGTTGCCAAACAGCTTGAACCTGAACGTCGACCCCGCAAACGCTTATACGGTGAACTACACCGTTCTTGCCGGAACAACCGGAACCTGCGGCCCCCTGGCCTGCGGATCCGTAGTGCCGGTCAAGGTCTATGGCCAGCGTCGCGCCGGATCGAGTGCCAGCGTCAACCTGAACCCGGCTTATGGAGCTGTCTACGCGGGCCTCAGCAACGTCAATGCAAACTATCACGCGGCAACTGTAGGTATGACAAAGCGCGCGAACAAGTTCATGAGCTTTGACGTGAACTACACCTGGTCTCACGCGCTCGATTACAACCAGACCTCCGTTACCGGCTTCAGCAGCAACAACTTCTTCGATCCCTACGGCAATGCTCGCGCCAACTACGGCAACTCCTACCTGAACGTGCGGCATCGTGCCGTAGGCTGGGCCATCTTCAACCTGCCCGGTACCAAGGGTCATCACTATGTCGATGCGGCCACCAACGGCTGGTCCATCAAGCCGGCGTTGCAGGTGCAGTCCGGATTGCCTTACAGCGCATCGGTCAATACAGCAAATGCTCCGGCGCAATGCACTGCGAACGGCTGCCTCCAGGCTACGAATGGCGGCTTGTCCGGTCTCGGAGTAACTTATGTGCCGGCCATCGGCCGTAACACCTATACCTATCCTCGTGACCTCGTCATTGACGTCCGCATCCAGAAGGACTTCAAACTGACGGAGCGCTTCAATCTCCAGTTCATCGGCGAAGCGTTCAACGTTGCGAACTATCAGAACGTCACCAGCCTGGTCACGACCGCGTACAACGTGACCTCGACCACAAACGCAACCACCGGATCCGGAACTCTGACCTACCAGCCGCACACTGCGACTGGTGGCTTCGGTTATGTGAACTCCGTCAACAGCAACTTCGCCTACAGCCCTCGCAACATCCAGGCTGGCGCTCGGTTGTTCTTCTAACACCGCTCGAACAGCGTGATCTTCGGTCTGCACGCCGGCAAAAACCGGCGTGCGGTCTGCGAGAACGACACTCTCCAGCCGGACCTGGCAGCTGTCGCTTTATTGTCATCGGACCTTTCCATGTCGATCCTCTCCGTCGCACGCCGCAAACGCGCCTACTCCATCGTGTAAAACGCCTTCATGAACCGGTAGTAGGACCAGAGATCCACCTTCGACGACATCTCATAAGTCGAGTGCATCGACAGCAGCGGTATCCCGATATCCAGCACCTCCATATTCCGCCGCGACAGGAACCCACCGATCGTCCCTCCGCCCCCCACATCCACCTTCGGCGTCTGCGTCTGCCACGCGATATGGTTCTCATCCAGCACCCTTAGCACTCGAGCCTCAAACTCCGAGTTTGGGTCGAACCCTGCACCATACTTCTTCACCGTTACCCCATACCCCAGCACGGCGGAGTTTGAGTTCTCCGAATTCCCCGGAAAGATCGGGTTCACCCCGTCGTTGCAGTCCGCCGATAGCACCGCCGCATTCCGCATCGCTGTCCGCACTCCCAGCGCTGTCGCCGGCTTACCCTGCGCATCCAGCAGCGTCGTAAACGCCATATCCAGAAAGTCCGAGCCCGCCCCCGTATTGTTCACCGAACCCGTCTCTTCAAAGTTCGTCACATAAGCCATCGCCGTCTTCTTCGGCGTTCCCTTCACATCCAGCAGCGCACGCACGCTCGTGTAGGCGGAAAGCTTATCGTCCTGCCCCCATGATCCCGTCAGCCCCCCATCGATCCCCACATCAGCCGGCTGCGTCGCAGGCACAAGCTCAAGCTCGGAGGACACGAGGTCCTCATCATGAATCTTGTACCTGGCCCGCAGCGCCGTCATCACCTCCGCCGCCACGGTCGACTTCTCCCCCGGAATACTCCCAATCACCGGATTCATCTCCTCCCCGCCAAATACTGTCGTATAAGTCCGCGACCGCAACTGGCTATCCGAGTGCGGTGCCGCATCCGCAATCACAAACACCGGCTCGCCCGCCCCAAACCCGATACTCACCTCGATATGCCGTCCATCCACCGTATCGATATGCCCCACCAGTGCCATCGGTAGGTTCGCCCACTGATACCGTTTGATCCCGCCATACGGCATCGTCTTCAGCAGCGCCATCGATCCCGGCGCATCGATCACCGGCCGTGACTTCAAATTGATATGCGGCGAGTCCTCATGCGACCCCACCATCCGTGACCCACTCTCGATCGGATCAGTCCCCACCACAACAAACAAGGCCGCACGCCCGCGGTTTTTGATGATCAGCCGAGCGCCCGGCTTCACCTGCGCCGCGGAGATGTATTCCGCGAACCCCGCTCCGCGTGCCAGTCGCTCCAGCTCCGCCTCGCTCAACATCGCGGACTTAGCATGGCGCAGATAGTCCTTATAAGGCTCGGCGAACTGCATCACCTCACCCTTCTGCCCCGCGGTCAAAGTCAGCCAAGCCGACTTCGCCGCCACCTCACCCGCACCCTCTCCCGGCTGCTGCGCCACACACACCGAAGCCGCCATCAGCCCCATCACCGCCACCCTGCCAAATCGTTGGAATGCCATTCCTGCACCATACATCAACAGAATTCGCTGAAGCTCCAAAAAAGTTCGAGATGTTTTTCTCCTGCCAGCCACCTTCGTTATAAGGGCAGGTCTGGATTGAATCCTAAGCGTGGAATATCCACGTCAGCCTCCGGACTTCGCTCTGTAGAAAGGCGCAGACCTGGACACTGACCCCTTCATCAACTCCGCCAACGTCCCATCCGTCGCCCACGTCTTTGACGACGGCAAAGCTCCCATCTCGCTCGGTGCAGGCTCCTGACCCTCACCAGCTCCTACGGCAACTCAGCGCCACCTGGCAGAAGGTTCGCATCCCCGCAGGCAAGACAGTCGAGCTCATGCACTTCGTCTCGCAGGAGGTTCTGCGCTCGGCCGGCATCGCCGCCGCGCAGCGCCTCATCCAGCTCCCGCCGGAAGCTCTCGCCGGTCTCACCACCACGGATGCCACGGCCATCCAGAACTTCAGCGTCCCCCAGAACCTCACCAGCGCCCTCGCCGCGCTGCTGTCCTCACCGGCCAGATCACCGGCGGCGCAATCGCCGGAGACGGCGTCACCCCGGTTGTAGGCGCAACCGTCAGCATGCAAAGCTCGGACCCAATCTTCGCCCGCACCTACGTCGCCATCGCGGACTACACAGGGAGCTACCAGTTCAACAGCAGGCTGGACGGACAATCGGACGCCGTCGCCATCCCGCTTGAGCCCTTCACCCTCTCGGCCACTCATCCCGTCACCAAGGTCGTCTCCCCCACCGTCAACGGCACCCTCAGCGCCTCCACCCCCAGCGCCGTTCAGCCCGTCGTCTTCTCCAACACCGGCCAGATCTAAGGCACCGTCCGCCTGAACGCAACCACCGTCGTTACAAATGGAACCATCCTCTTCTCCAGCCCCTCGCTGACCACATCCTTCACCATCCCCTGCAGGCGGACGGCACCTATCTCGTCACCAGCCTGCCCCTCGGCACTTACTCCGCCATCGCCACCATCACCGGCATCCTCCTCACCGGTCTCGCCACACCATCAGTCAACGTCGGAGCCACCACCCAACAGGACATCCTCATCGGAGCCTCCGGAGCCATCCAGGGAACCGTGCGCGGCTCTGACTCGGCTCACACCCCGCTGCCGGGAATCACGGTTTACCTCCACATGGGCACGCAGACCGTCTCCACCCTCAGCAACAGCAGCGGCCTCTACACAACACTGCAAGTCACCACCTCCACCGGGGTCCAGACCTTCACCGCCACCACCAACACCAGCGGCTCCGCCACCTTCTCCAACGTCCCCATCGGCCAGCTCAGCGCAGAAGTCGATGGAGCAAACGGCTACACTGGCTCGGCCGTCGCCGCCCTCGCCTCATCCGGCCAAACCGTCACCCTCTCCGTAACCCTCACCCAGAGCGGCACCGTCACCGGAACCTCACCGGCCACATCTACTTGCCCGACGGCACCACCCCCGCCGCCCAGGCCACCCTCATCCTCTACCAGATCGGCGCCTATCAACCCACCGCCACCATCAAGTCCCTCGCCGATGGCTCCTACCAATTCCCCACCGTCCCCCTCGGCAACTACGTCCTCAACGTCTACGACTCCGCCAACATCTTCCGCAACTACGCCCTCTTCACCATCGCCACCTCCGGCCAGACCCTCACCCAGGACGTCATCCACATCGGCCTCGGTACCGTCAAGGGCACCGTCTCCAACCCCGACGGCACCGCCGCCGCCAACATCGCCGTCAACCTCGTCCCATCCGGACGCCTCACCGCCGCCCTCGGCGTCAACGCTGACGCCAGCGGCAACTACACCATCGCCAACGTTCCAGCCGAGTCCTTCCAGGTCACCGCCCAGAACCTCAGCCAGGGTCTCTCCGGCACCGTAGCCGGCGCAGTCACGAAAGACGGCGACATCGAAACCGTCAACATCCCCCTCAGCTCCAACATCGTCGCCCTCGGCCAGACCCTCACCGACTTCAACAACTTCCCTTACGACATCCAGAAGGACGGCTCCATCCTCAGCGGTGCCCAGGGCCTCAAGCCCCTCTCGAACGTCGGCATCTACCCCCCCTACACCAACGCCTTCCGCCTCTCGCTCTTCCAGAGCGGCACCACCCTCAACTTCACCGGCGCGACCACCGGCACCACCTCCCTCGCTGGCCGCCAGATCGCCATCGCCCAACCCGGCCTCGCCGACCTCAACCTCACCCGCAAGATCTACGTCCCATCCGACGGCTACTTCGCCCGTTACCTCGAACTCCTCACCAACCCCACCTCCAGTCCCATCACTGTCGACGTCCAGGTCAGCGGTGGCATTCAGCAGGCCTTCTCCTTACAACCTCACCGTCGTCCCCTCCAGAGGCAACCAGACCCTCTCCGCCGCCGACCAGACCCTCGTCACCGACGACGCCCCCGCCACCCTCCCCTGGCCCTACACAGAACCCTCCCTCGGCGAAGCCTTCCAGGGCGCCGCCCCCGCCAAGCCCATCGACGTCGCCACCTACACCCAGCCCAACTCCACCAACGGCCTCTACTACCCCGTCCTCACCTACCGCTGGAACTCCATCACCATCCCCGCCGGAGGCGAAGTAGCCTTCCTCCACTTCGCCACCCAACAAACCTCGCAGGGCCAGGCCTCCGCCCGTCGCCCGCCTGGACAAGCTCCCCCTGAAGGCCTCGCCGGCCTCCAGTTAGACGAGCTCGCCCCCATCCAGAACTTCGTCACCGGCACCATCACCGCGACCCTTTACTCCGGCTGCGCCGTCACCGCCACCATGCCGCTCGCCAACAACGGCGACACCGCGGCCTTCAAACTCACGCTTGACCCTACGATCTGCACGTCGGGCGGAGGGGGTGGCACACCCAGTGCCACCCCACAACCTCATCAGCAATCCACCATCGCCCCCTCCACTCCTAGCGTCCACGCCGCCAACGTCGATCGCAAGCGTACCCCGCCCTCACCCGCAACCCTCTCACTGCTGACAAGGCTCCTGCCATGATCCACCTCTGCCTCGCCTGTCCTCTCCTCACACTCCAAATCCTCTGCAGCCCCGCGCTTCACGCTCAGAAGCAGGCCGTAACCCCGCACGCCATCCTCCAGCAGAAGACCCCGCTCCCCGCCTTTACCCTCTGGACCGCCGAAGGCGCAACCGTGGACAACACCCACGTCAACCCCGGCGGTTACTGGCTCCTGCTCTACCGCGACCTCGACTCCACCGCCGCCGACCAGGCACTCCAGCTCCTCGAATCCCTCACCACACCCTCAACCCTCGTAGGCCCCAACGGCGCACTACCACCCCTCCCGCTCGACCCCGCCAGGCTCATCATCCTCGTCACGCACGCCACCGGAGCCCAACTCAGCCAGCTCCAGCTCGCGCATTCAGCTCTCGCCACCGCCATCTGGATGCGAGACCAGAACAGCTCCGCAGCCGCAGCCCTCAATATCGCAGGTTTCCCCCAGCTTCTTGGCCTCCATGAGAACGCTCGCCGCTGGCAGCTCGCCGGCAGCCTGGAGCAACCCACCACCCGCGCCGCCATCCTCTCCTGGATCAACAACAACGCTCTCCCCAAAACAAGCTCACCCTCCTCAAGCTCAAGCCCATAATCCCCCTCGTCAAACCCCAGGCCCCCACCACCGCCTCAACACCAGGAGCCTCCCATTGAGCCTCTTCAAATTCGTCACCACCGCCCTCCTGGCCTCGGCCCCCTTCGCAGCTGCCCAGACCTCCTTCGGCAACCCCGCCGCACCCGTCTCCATCGTCGCCTTCGTCGACCTCGAGTGCCCCTTCTCCGCCGAAACCCTCCCCCACCTCGAGGCCTACGCCCAGGCCCACCCAGATCAGGTCCGCCTCCAGCTCCGCCAGTTCCCCCTCGAGCAGCACGTTGAGTCCCGGCTTGCCCATGAAGCCGCCCTCGCCGCCGGAGCCCAGGGCAAGTATCTCGAAATGGTCGATCTCATCCAGGCCAACCAGCGCACCATGACCCGAGACCAGTACCTCCACTACGCGGAAGCCCTCCACCTCGATCTCCCCCGCTTCACCCACGACCTCGACACCCACCGCTTCCTCCCCCAGGTCATCGACGAGGTCAACGAAGGCAACGCCCTCGGCGTCACCTCCACCCCCACCCTCTACATCAACGGCAAACAAACCACCGGTGCCCAGACCCTCGTCGAACTCAGCTCCCTCATCCAGCAAGCCGACTACATCCACAAAGCCGACGCCCCGCCCACCGTTGCAACCGAAGACTCCGCCGCCATCGTCTCGCCCGACCTCTGGAAGCAGATGCTCACAGACGCAACCCAGGCACTAGGCCCTTCGGACGCCCCCATAACGGTCGTCGAGTTCACCGACTTCCAATGCCCCGTCTGCCGCCGCTCTGTCCAGCCCCTGCATGACTTCATCGCCGCAAGCGGAGGCAAGATCCGCTGGATCTACCGCAGCTTCCCCCTCGACATCCACGAAAACTCCCAGATCGCCGCGGAAGCCGACCTCGCCGCAGGTGCCCAGGGTAAGTTCTGGCCCATGCACGACCTCCTCTTCGCCCAGCAGGACACCATCGACCGCGCCAACCTCGACAGCTTCGCCCGCCAGATCGGCCTCGATCTCCCACGCTTTCAGGCCGACCTCACCTCCGGCCGCTTCCGCGCCTCCATCGCCACAGACCGCGTCCTCGGCAACAAGGCCGGCGTAGACGGCACCCCCGCCTTCTTCATCAACTGCCACTTCCTCTCCGGAGCCCGCTCCCTGCCGGAGTTCCAGCAAGCCGTAGCCCTCGCCACCCAGCAACCCGGCACCACCACACCCGCAACCCAGCTAGCCGCCGCCCCACCCCCACCCGACCACCTCATCGCCGGAACCTTCAACGCCCCCAACACCATCCTCTGGTTCTCGGACGTGGAAGCCTCAGCCGCACCAGCCATCGGCAGGATCATCCAGCAGCTCATCGCCCAGCAAGGCCCTCGAAAAGAGACCCAACTCCGCGTAATCCTCAAAAGCTACGCCCTCCCCGATCACCCCGCCGCAGCCCTCACCCACCGCGCCTCCTGGCCGCCGCCGATCAGCAAAAGTTCTGGCCTTTCTACTACCTCCTCGCAGGCAAAACCCTGCCCCCTGACCCGGCCGCCGCTCAGGCCATCATTCAAGCCGCCGCCACCCAGGCCGACCTGAATCCAGAAGCCTTCCACCGAGCCCTGGCCGACCCCACCCTCACCTCAGACATAGAATCTGACCACCTCGAAGGCGCCCGCCGCGGCATCCGCGGCGTCCCCGCCCTCTCCCTCAACGAAAAGCGCGTAGACGGCATCCAGTCCCTCGACCTCTACCAGAAATACCTTGCCCAGGAGCAGGCTAACCTGCAGATTTCAAACTAGTTCCAACAAACTTTCGCAAAAACACCAGCAAAATCGTTTGTCAAGCCCCCGTCCACCCAAAAAATCGCTCAACCCATTCCCTTACTACAACTTAGCTCAAGAAAATAGTTGGGGTATTCACCCCCCGCACCTTGATAAAATAGAAGCATACCCAAAAACTGACACGTCAAAGCTGACACCTCACAACCCTTAGCTGAAAACTGGAAGAGAACCCGAACCACCACATACACACCCAAAGCCCCAACCGCTTACCCACCAATATCGTCATTCTGGCGAAGCCAGAACCTCCGTATTGGCATTGCCGTTGCCCAATTTTACTAACCACTAAACTATAAGTCCAGACCTAACCACAATCGAATGAAGACTTTGGATCAAACAGGGGGGAGGGGGTACCCTCCTCGATGTTGAATCCAAACCATACTAGGCGGATTCTGAGTATTCAGAATCTGCTTAGTCTCAGCGTTCAACCCATCCTCATCCCCGTGGATATGACCAGGCGTCACCTCCCGAGCCACATCCAGATTCGCCCGCCAGTACCCCAGCACCCGCCACAACGCCGCAGGATCATCCTTCGTCTGCGCCGTCTGGCGAGCCTCCTCGGCAGCCAGGCCTTTCTCACCCAGCGCCGTGTACATCCCGGACAGCCACTTATGCGCGACCACGTCGTCCGGGTCCACCGCCAGAGCCGCCTCGAACTCCAACCTGGCTTCCGGATATCTGCGGTTTAGCAGATAGATCCACCCCAGGTCATCATCCACCTGCCCAAACCGGGGGTACGCCCTAGCCACCGGCACCAAAGCCGCAAGAGCCTTCGCGTACTGGTACTGCCACCGGTAGCAGAGGCCCACGTAATATCGAGCTCGCATATTCTCCGGCGCGATCGCATCCGCAGCCGCAAACAGCTTCAGCGCCTCGGCATACCGACCCTGCGTGTACAGCACAATACCCTCGTTGATACAGCCATCCGCCAGCTTGGGATACTCGACAGCCGTGCGCCGGAAAGCAGCCGCAGCCGCCGTGAACTCCTGCTTATCCAGCAGCGCAATCCCGTAGGCAGTCCACCGCACAAACGGCGTCACGGAGGAAGCCGCCGGAGGCGTCGTCTCACCCACATTCATCACCACGCTGTCCTCAGCCATCGTGACGGTCGGATACCGGTCCTCATGCCTCGGCCCATCGTCGAACACTCAGTCCATGAACTCCCGCCGGAACCTGCGGTACTGGACTGCCCCATGCACGGTTACGCTCTTCACCCCCACCGGCACGGTGAACCGGTACCGCTCCAGATTCCGCCCGCCCCGGCCGCGCCGTACTGTCGTACGCCCGAGCCTGCACCTTCCACACCTCATGCCGGTTCAGCCGCTCCCCACTCTCCGAGAGGATCTGGTTGGTATACCGGTAAGCCTCCCCGCTCAGCCGGTGATCCACCTCCCACCCCCCCACTCTCATAAATCAACTTTCCGCGCTCATCCCGAGCCTCAAAGTGTACCCAGCACTCATAGAAGTCCCTCTGCTCCGGCACCAAACTATGCCCGATCCCCGTATTCTGCACCACCCCCGAAACCGTAACCTTCTCCCCACCCCGCACCACACCCCCCTCCAGTGGCCCTCCCACCCCAAACATATCCACCCGCAAAGCCTTGTTCCTGAGAAACTTCACCACCTCAGCCGACTGCTCCTCAAACCCATAAGCCACCGGGACAACCGTATTCGCCCCCAACCACCGGTGTGAAGCCCCCGGCGGCATGTGGCAACTCTGACAATGCTCTCGACATTCTTCGGAAAGAAAGCCATCGGACTCTGCATCGACCAGCCCGACTGCTGCCACTCGTCATACGTCGTAAACGCCCGCAACCACTTGTACCCGTTCAGCGATTGCGGCAGGTTGGCCTTATGGCAGCTCCCACAGGACTCCGGCGTCTGCAGCACACCCCGCATCACCGCCGCCTTGTGCCTCTCCGGATGGGCCAGGATAGCCGCATTGGACGGCAGCCCCGCCACCGGCCGCCCCTCCTCATCCACCATCACCGCCGGCCGCCCCAGCACATAGCTCCCCAACCCCCGGGTCGACGTCACCCCCTGAACCGCATGAAAACTCATGCAGGTCACACCTTCTTCGTCAAAGCTTCGATCCACGTTGGACCATTCGTAAGCGCGCCGCTGAACAGCGTGACCGGGTTGTGGCACCCCTCGCAGTGCCGAGAAAACTCAACACCCTTCTGATCGATCAGCAGTTGAACGTTCTTCTTGTACCAGACCGTCCGGAACGAGTTCGCGTGGGCCGACTCACGCCATTGCTTATAGATAGCCTTATGGCACTCCCCACACCAAGCCGCCGTCGGAACCTCGGCGGGACTTAGAAAGCCGGAAAAGGCCGCCCTCGCCTCACTTGGCAGAAACGGGCTGCTTCCGAACGGCAGCAGATAACGCGAAACATGATCAGAGACATTGGACGAGGCGAGCGCCGCACATTTCGACGCCATCTGCCCGTGAGCCCGGTTCACAACCAGTGAACACGATAGTAGGCAAAACAATACAAGACACAGATAACGCCGGCTGTGAGGGATGCCGGTAAGGTATGGCTTTATACAAACGTCTCTGAAGAACCACGCCGGCTGATACAAGGAAGAGCACCTCTGAATTAGGTGACTCGAAACCTGTTTTCATCATGTTTAAAAGCCTCCGTCACCTCGCTTTTCAAACTTATCTCTACGTGGAGGACTCCGAGATCTCCCCAAGAGGTGGTAAATTACGAAAACACCCACGCTGTCCATGATTCTTTCCACGGCAATCGACCGTTGCACTTCACTTCCGGGTTCGAATGAGCAAAGTTTCGGGCGCAGTTGATCCTCTGTCCTCGCTTTCGACGCTTCAAGCAGCGTTGATTGGTGCTCGTCTGCTTTTGCTCGTAGGGTTAGCCTCCTGGTCGTGCTCCGCCTCAGCAGCTCAGCAACAGTCCACTGCAACTCAGCCCCCCCAAGACGTAACGATCCTGTCCCCCGGCTCCGTTCAAGCAATTCACCTTGCAGTCGGCGAAGCCCGGACATACAAAATCATTCTGTCTCCACAACAATCGCTGCGGCTCGTTCTCACGCAAGGCGAGCACTTCCAGAAGCTCATCCTCCATGGCCCGCGCATCACGGGCTCCACCCGAACCAACGACTCCGGATCGGGAGCTTCAATCCCCTCCACGCTCACCAACGCCTCACCCGCAGGTAGCCCCGCCAGCGAATATACCTTGGCGATTCAGTCGTACCACTCCAATGAATCGTCCGAAGGTTCCCTCGATCTCAGTCCAGCCTCCTTCTCTCTTCCCGAGGCGCAACAACGCGCCACCGCGGAAGATCTCTTCTACGACGCGGAATACCTGCGGCGCAGCGCGAATGCAAAACAATGGCCGCACGCGAATGATGAGTTTCAACAATCCTTGAATCTGATCCAGCCACTGAAGGATCAGTACTTCACCCTGGCAATTCTGACCGAGCAATCCCGTCTCCTGCTCTTCCGTTTGAACGACTACGTGGGAGCCCAGCGCGTCGCAGCTCAGGCAGCCGCCGTCGCAGCTCAGTTGGATACAAACTCCTCGTCCGCGCTCTACAGTGACCGGTCAATCCTGACCCTCAAAGCCTTGTGCCTGAAGACCCTCGGTTCGGCTGACTACTATCTCTCCGACTACCCATCCGCGATCCTGCACTCCAATCAATCTCTCGCAATCTACCAGCAACTCAATGACCTGTACTGGGAGGGCATCCTTCGCGGCAACCTCGCCTACGTTTATTTTGAAAGCGGCGATACTCCCGCAGCCCTTGAAACTGCAGCACGCGCATCGGCCATCGCCGACCAGGTTCACGACGAGTATGGCCGGGTCTACACACTGGAAGCCCTTGGCTCCATCCATTTAGCCCGTGATGAATTCGATCAGGCCTACGACAGTTATCAGCAAGCGCTGACGCTCACTCGAAAGACCCCTTACCCCGCAATCGAAGCTCTCATATGGCGAGGCTTGGGAAGGTTCTACCAGGAGGTTGGCAAAGCCGATCTCGCAGAGGACGCGTACCAGCAGGCTGTCACCTCGGCCAAGAAGGCAAGCGATACCGCGGCGCTGCTTGAAATCACGTCAGAGCTTGCTGCGTTGGAGCGCTCACAGGGAAAACTCAAAGCAGCTCATACGGCTTATGACAGCGGCATCGCGCTCTCCGGCTCCTCAAAGCTTTCGCGCGAAGCCGTACTTCTCCAGAGTGGCTTGGCCTTGACCCTGGCTGCGGAAAAGAAGCCACGCGAGGGCATTCAGCAAGCCGGACAAGCCGCCGCCTTGGCTCAATCGATCGGTTATGTTGAAGGCGAAGCGAACGCCACACGGGACCTTGCGCAGTTGTATCTGGGCTTGAAAGACCTCAAATCCGCGCGTGCGGACTATAGCCATGCAGCCCAGTTGTATGAAGGTATTCAGGATCGCGTACAGACCGCGCACGCTCTGGCCCAACTTGCCCGCATTGACGTGGCATCGGATCTTCAGCTCGCTCAGACGGAGGAGGATCATGCACTAGACCTCATTGAAAGCACGCGTGTGCTTGTTCCAGGCCGGGAGCTTCGCACATCCTACTTCGCCGATCAACAAGGCGTCTATGCCTTCGGCATCGAACTCATGATTCGCCTCAACCGGGCCTACCCCAACAGGCACTACGTCGACCGCGCATTTCAGATTGCGGAGATGGCGAGAGCCCGCAGTTTGCTCGATCAAAGCAGCTTCTTCGCGGAGGCCGCTAACTTCTCCACTACGACTCCCTCTCCCGAGACAGCCTCCTGCGAGCTGCATCTCGCAGCAGCCTACCAACGGCTGCACGACCTGAATGTGAGCGACGAAAACGCAAACTATCGGATCACCCGCACGCAGAACGAAATTCAGGGACAGCTCGCAATTTGTGACGGCCTTGCAGGCACCGCTCAAAGTGCCAAGCGGCAACCCGAAACCAGCCTTGCAACCCTCGATTCACTGCAACATTCTCTTTCCACTCAACACGCCTCTCTGATCGAGTATTGGCTGGGCGACGCCGAAAGCTGCCTCTGGTACATCACTGCCCACGGTGTCAAAATGCTCCCGCTTCCACCGCGCCGCCGTTTGGAAGCACAAGTCCAGAGCCTGACTGACTCTATCCTTGCAAGGCAATCGCCTATTCCGGGAGAAGATCTCGCCGCCCGCACTATCCGCCTTGAGCAATCCGATCGACGCGCTGGAGACCTTCTTCTTCAAATGGGCAAACTTCTTCTAGGCCCGGCCTCCGGCCATCCCGCAGGCGTTCTCTATATAGTGCCAGATGGCGCTCTCGCCTCGCTGCCTTTCGCCGCGCTAACCCCGCAGTTCAAAGAGACTCCAATCCTCCTACAGGGCGAAGTCATTGAAGAGCCTTCGTCTTCTGTCCTCCTGCATCTCCTTGACATCCATGCAAATTCCGGAGGCCACCCATCGTCTCCTTATGCTGCCATCGCTATCTTCGCAGACCCCGTTTATGCAGCCGATGATGAACGTTTGCCACATCAGCCCGCTCATCTGTCCCAGACCGCGCTCCGCTCCGCGTTTGTCCTTCCTGAGCTCGCACGTCTGCCCGCATCCCGCGCGGAGGCAGACTCGATCGCGTCTCTCGCCTCCGGTAGCAGCGTTGAAACGCATATCGGCTTCGATGCCTCATCCCACGCCATCCTGAGCACGGATTGGAGCCGCTATCAGGTCATGCATCTTGCCCTCCACGCTCTCATCGGGCAGTCACCGGCCTTCACCGGCATCGCCTTCAGCATGTTTGGCAGATCCGGTCGCACCCAAAACGGGATGCTCTGGCTCAATCAGATCTACCGCCTCAAGGGCGCGCCGGGCATGGTCTTCCTCAGCGCCTGCAGTACCGCAGCTGGAAAGGAAATTCCAGGAGAAGGCATCGACAGTCTTGCCAACGCCTTCCTCTCCCATGGCTCTCAAAGCGTCATCGCCTCTCTCTGGAGCGTTGAGGATCAGGCCTCGAGCCAGCTTGTGCGAGACTTCTACTACAACCTGCTCACGTTACATCTGCCCCCGGGCGCTTCCTTGCGCCGCGCGCAACTCTCATTTGTCCATTCCACTCAGCACCGCTCGCCGCTTTATTGGGCCGCGTTTCAACTTGAAGGTCTCCCGGGAAACTGAATGTCCCCTGATAAATCTTCTGCCTTAGGAGCCGAGCAAGCCCAGCCCAAAGCTCCGCCTATCGCCAGGCGGGTCTGGAGCCTTGATCGGGCGGCGCTGGCATCGCTCCTGCTTGTGCTTGATGGAGATCCAGACCAGGCTGCCGTGGCCTACGAGGCGCTTCGCCAGAGACTCATCCGTTTTTTTCATCTCCATCAGGTCAGCGATACTGACGGCTTCACGGATATCTGCCTCGATCGTCTGGCAAGGCGCATCCACCAGGGTTTAGTAGTAGAAAGTCCGCTGAGCTACGCAGTCGGCATCGCTCGCATGCTCTTAAGAGAAGAGCGGACCGCACAGCGCCGTAGGGAGACCATGATTGAGGATTTCTCCCGTCTTGGCCCGGGTCACCTGACAGAGGAGGTCATGATCCAGGGGATCAGCCTCCCTAACCTCGAGCAATACCTTGAACACTGTCTTCAACATCTGGCTCCCGTTCAGAGAAAACAGATCCTGCTCTATTACAGCGCCACCGCCCGGGAAGGCATCGACATTCGTCAGCAGATGGCCGCGGAAAGTGATCTGTCCCTCAACACTTTCCGCAATCGAATGCTGCGCCTCCGTAAGCTCCTGGAAGATTGCTTGCGAAAACGCATCGCCGCCCAGGACCTGAAGCGCCCACCCTTGTGATGCTTAGGCGAATTTTGCCACATACTTCAGAAAGGCTTTAATGATTGTTCCCACCAATCCCGAAGAACGGATAGACCTGGTACTCGATTACCTGCTCGACGAACTCCCCCAGTCGCAAATCGAAGCCATGGACAATGCACTTTTTGAAAGCGAAGATCTGGCCTCCGTCTTTGCCGAATATAAAGTTGACCTGATCGACGCCTACGCCGACGGCCGTCTCTCGCCGACGCAGCACCAACGCTTCGAGCGCATGCTCCTCATCGATCTAAACCTGCGCGCGCTCACACCTTTCGCGCACGCCCTAAGCTCCATGCGAGCCCATGCAGCAGAAGCCCCGCATCAGCGCCCAAAGAGCCAGGCCCGAAGCAAGCTCGCTTACGGCGCCGCCGCGCTGATCGCAATCGCTGCAACCCTGATTGCAGTCATCTTCACTCATCGTCCGCATCCGGTTCCCGCCTCCAACCCACAGCCCCCAACCGTGATCGCAGCGAACAACCCTCCTCGTCAGGGCTCTATCTATCCCGTCATCCTCTCTCCGGCTATCCTCCGGGGGCATGCTGATTCCGATGTCCATATACCTGCCTCGGCTGACCAGGTGAGACTGCAGATTCTCCTGCCGGCTGAAAGCGACAAGCTTCAATACACTGCCTCGCTCCGGGGGAAAAGCCATTCCTTCCAGAGCACGTTTTACAACCTGCGGCCCATTCAAGCAGGAGTGGAGAGGTACATCGAAGTCACTATACCTTCGGGCGATCTTCAACCGGGCGCATACGAGTTAAGCGTCTCCGATCAGAGCGGACTGCCGGTCCACAAGTATCCCTTGAAGATCACCTAGGCGAAGAAGGAGTAAGGGGGACGCGGCTCAGCTTGAGCCAATTGTTATCGGCTAAAGCGAAACCAGTCGAAGTCTGCGTACCCGAGCTCGCCGGTGGTTGCTGGGCTGGTGGCGAAGAGGCCGATGCGTGCGCCCACCCAGCGGCCGGGGGTGGCATGGAATGGGGTACCGATGGATTGGAAGGCCGAGCCGTCCGTGCTGAAGCTATAGCTGACGGTGGCTTCCGGCTTGTCCGCGTCGCGCTCCACCCGGGCTCGAAGGTAAAGGGTGGTGGAGGTGACGGGGACAGCTTGAGATTCGGTCTGCTTGCCATCATGCTCGGCATCCTGACGCTCCACTTGGCGGACTTCAAGGTGGTCTCCGGTATTTCTGACGGCGATGTAGGCGTAGCTCTGGCCAAGCACAACGAGCCCGGTCTCTTCCCCCGCAAAGCGCGAGGTGAAGGTAAGTTTGGTGGTGACGGTGAAGTCCGGCGCGGGAAACTTCTGGAGGAGGAGATTGGGAAGGTTCCAGAGGTTGGGGGAGGATTGGGGCTCGTTGATGAGCCGGAGCGCACCCATAGATTTTGAGGGGAAGGCGAAGTCCGACTGGGGATTGGCCTCCCACTGCCATTGAGGGCCGAGGTGCGGCTCGTTGAACTCGTCCGAGTCCGGGAGGGTGGCGATGGGCTGCGAGGGGACGTTGGGCTTGCGGAAGGTTGCGACGGGCTCGCCAGTTCCCTCTTTGGAGATGTTCTGGCCGATGACGGGCCAGTCGTTGGCCCAGTGCATGGGCTCGAGATAGAGGACGCGGCCGTAGGGGCCCTGGTCACGGAAGTGCAGGAACCAGTCTTCTCCGGTGGGGGTGTCGACCCATGCTCCCTGGTGGGGGCCGTTGATGGAGGTCTTGCCCTGGGCGAGGACGACGCGGCGCTCGTATGGACCGTAGATGTCTTTGGAACGGAGGACGACGTGGTAGCCGGGGACTACGCCTCCTGCAGGCGCGGAGATGTAGTAGTAACCGTGGCGCTTGTAGATCTTGGGGCCTTCGAGGGTCTGGTCGTGGAGGTGACCGTCTACGATGATGGAGCCGGAGTCCAACAAGGCAGTTCCGTCCGGGGCCATGCGGCTAAGGACGACGATGTTCTTGATGCCGCCGCGGCTGCCGGCAAGGGCGTTGACGAGGTAGGCGTTGCCGTCGTCGTCCCAGAGGGGGCAGGGATCGATCCAGCCGGGGGCGGCTTTGATAAGTAGCGGAGCGGACCAGGGGCCCTGGATGGATTTGGCCTGGGTCATATAGATGCCAAGGTCTGGGTCGGGGTAGAAGATGAAAAATTTGCCGTCGTGGAAGCGGATGGCAGGGGCCCAGACTCCTTTGCCGTGTTGTGGCTTGCTGTATAGCTCGTCCGGCGGCTGAACGGGGAGAGCGTGGGCGGCGAAGTGCCAGTTGACGAGGTCTTTGGATGTAAGGATGGGGAGGCCGGGGATCTGGTTGAAGCTGGAGGCAACGAGGTAGAAGGTGTCGCCGACACGGATGACGTCAGGGTCTGAGTAGTCTGCGAAGAGGACCGGATTCTTGTAGGTTCCGTTGCCTTGATCTGCGGACCAGACGGCGGAGACGCCACCGGTGGGCGAAGCGGCCTGGGCCGCGGCCGGGATTAGGGACGAGAGGACAAGGCTCAGAAGGATCAGGGCTTGGCGGATAGGTTGGGGAGTCATCTTGTCCATGTTAGGCGAAAGCCGTGAGCGCCTTCGATTTCTGGCCCTTTTCGGTTCTCATGATCCGCTCATGAAAATCGTCCAGACAGCCGATTGAAGCTTGGGATTCCACTGCGACCCGGGTTACTGAAGGTCAGTTAGCTTGCACATTGCTTCAGGTTGGCCCAGTTTTCCAGGTTCACGCTGGATTGGAGTGATTGGCATACGACGTGCATTGGATGATCAGGCGGCCTTCATGTACTGAGTTCCATGTGGGTCATTGAGAAACCGTTGTGAAAGGAAAGGCCCCTCTCCGTGAAGAAATCGCCCCAGAGGCAGTCATCCAAACAGGCCGGCAACATGGATCTGTTGCAGACCGGGCTGGCGCATCACCGCGCAGGTAGATTGTCCGACGCTTCGCACTGCTACACAGCTCTACTCCGTCTCAACCCTGCGCATGCCGACGCACTCAACCTTTCGGGCGTTCTTGCACGTCAACGTGGAGACCTGAGTGTCTCAGAACGATTCATCAAGAAAGCTATTCATCAAAGTCCGTCGGTCGCCACCTATCACCACCATCTGGCAAAGACTCACACTCATCAAGGCAATACTCTCGAAGCAATCAAGGGCTATGAGCGTGCAATATCCCTCAATCCAGCCGATGCCGACTCCATTGAACTGCTCGCCAAACTTCTACTGGCGAGCGGAACCAAAGACGAAGCTTTAAAGCTGTACCGCCAACTGCTGAGTCTTTGCCCCGACCGGCCTGATGTTTACTTCAATCTGGGCCATCTGCTGGAGTTTGACGATGACAAAGATGCTTCCCTAAACATCTATCGTGAGGCCGCAAGACGTTTTCCCGACAATCCCGATGCTCACTTCAATCTTGCCAGGAAGCTAAAGGCTGAGGGACAGACACAGCAAGCGATCAACTCCTTCGAAAACGTGCTGCTTCTGAAACCCGACGACGCGGAGACGTTCAACTATCTCGGAACGCTCTTTCACCTTTTGGGAGAGACTGATAAGGCTAAAGAGTCCTATCTTCTGGCCATCAAACATAAGCCCGACTATCCTCTTGCGCTGTGCAATCTTGGTGCGTTGCTGATGGATTTTGGACAATGGCAGGTTGCAGAGATGATGCTCCGCAAAGCAATCGAGCTTGATCCTGATCTGCTCGCCGCTTACTGCAATCTGGGAAGCGTGCTAGCACAGCAGGGAAACACAGTTGCGGCGATTGAAGCCCTCCGCCAGGTACTCCAGAGAGACCCTGCCCATGCAGAGGCACTCTGCACGCTTGGCAATACTATGAATAACCTTGGCGATGAGGCCGGAGCGATGAAATGCTTCCACCTTGCGCTCAAAGCAAATCCCGGACACGCCTTAACCCGCTTCAACATGAGCACCCTTACGCTCGCCGCCGGCAATTTCGCGGAGGGATGGCCAGACTATGAACTTCGCTGGCAGGTCAGGGAGTCGAGTCGCAACGAGCGTCACCTCACCCAACCACGTTGGACAGGTGAAGATCTTCGTGGGTCCAGCATCTTCGTTTACGCGGAGCAGGGATTTGGCGACACGATCCAATTCTCTCGTTATGTGTTGCTACTGGTTGAACTTGGCGCGCAGGTCATTCTAGAGGTACAGCCCCAGTTGTTTCAGCTATTGGAGAATATTCATCCATCCGTTTTGGTTATCACGAAGGATTCCCCGGCCGCATCAGAAACTAACTTCCACTGCCCGTTGCTCAGTTTGCCCTCCATCTTTGAAACCGATATCGAAAGCATTCCCGCCTGCATTCCGAATCTTCATACCGAGGTCGGTCACATGGCATGGCCTGAACATTTAGCCTCCAAGCGGCTACGTGTAGGGGTTGTTTGGGCGGGTAATCCTGATCATATGCGTGACAGAATGCGCTCCATTCCGTTCAATCAGTTCAGTCACATTTTATCTGCCTCAGAGATAGCCTTCTATTCGCTACAAAAAGGACCAGCTGCGACGCAGTTTGCGACGGCGCAGCATGTTATCGACCTCGACGCGATCCTACTCGACTTCACTGATACAGCTACTGCAATTCTGAATATGGATCTTGTCATCACCGTTGACACATCGGTCGCACATCTGGCAGGCGCCCTTGGGAAGCCGGTTTGGATCCTGCTGCACCACACCCCAGACTGGCGTTGGCTACGAGGACGAGTCGATACCCCTTGGTATCCAAGCGCTCGTTTGTTCAGGCAGACGGAGCCCGGGAAATGGGATGATGTTCTATCCGAAGTCGAGCGCGAATTAGATTGCCATTCCAGAGCGTGGCAGAGCAACACGCATACAGGTATTCCTCTTGTTGAGCAGCTTGTATGACCTACCCTCTCCAGAAGAAATTCGGTACGGTGCGGCATGGATAAAGTCCTGTTTCTCTCCGGCACGACGCGCGGCGGAACGCTGGAAGGTATCGGACGCGCCTTCGCTCCGGTTCTCAAAGAGCTGGATATGGAGCTCGTTGAGGTCAGCCTTCATCATCTCGACCCCCTGCTTCAACTGCTAAAAAGCGGAGCGCTCGAAAGATTCAAGTTCGTGCTCTCCTGCGTTGGGATGGGGATGGATCTGACGACCAACCAGGGCGGAGCCGCGACCAACCTCTGGCAGGAGATCGGAGTTCCGTTCATCACGCTCCACGGCGACTCACCCGCCTATTTTTTCGATCGCCACGTCGTTCCGAGCAACAACTTTATCTCTCTCTACGCTTTTGCCGAGCATCGCGAATTGAGAGCGCGATTGCCATTTCGTAAAGGCCCAACCGGAATTTTGGCGCCCATCGTGCTCGACGAACTCCCCTTACAAAAACTCGATTTTGAGGCCAAGAGAAATGGACCGCTGCTCTTCCTCAAAAACGGCAAGAACCCCAATGACATTCGGGATTCATGGACGGAGAGCCTCGATTTACCTCTCTTGCAATCGCTCTTGGAGCTCGCCGATGAGCTCGAAAACGATCTCGATGCACCTCAGTCAAATCAGATCGACGATCTTGTCACCCGTTACTTTGAAGATCGTGGTTTTGATCTCTTGCAGATGGTCAAGCTGCGTCTGTTCTTCATCGCTCAGCTCGATGATTACCTGAGAGCCGTCAAGGCAACCAGGATGGTCTCCGCATTGATGGATCTTCCTGTTCAGATCCGCGGTAACAACTGGCACCACCTGGACTTTACCGGTAAGAAGGCCACATATATCGACGACTGCAACTACGTCGATTCAATTGGCCTTATTCGTCAGTCGTTGGGTTTGATCGATATGTCGCCAAACACTGCGTCCATGCCACATGACCGGGTTTTACGCGCGTACGGTGCCCATACGCTCTGCTTATGCAATGCTTCGCAGAGCTTTCTGGACCCGCTGCCTTTCAGTGACAAACTCACCTATAGCTTTGAGAAGGACCGGCTGTGCGATACCGTGAGCTCCATTCTCAGAAAGCCAGCGAGAATTATTGAGATGGGGATTACGGTCGCAGAGACGTTCCGCCGTCTGCACCCGCCGGAGGATTCGTTTAAGGCGATGATACAATATGCCAGCTTTGCGAGATTGGATCAGTCACGCGAACGTGTTCCTGGGCTACAGGATTTCTTTGTGTGGCCTCCACGGACCCTTTGAAATGGCTTGTCCCGACATCTGTTCCACATTGCTAATTTTTGGCGCCAATCGCCGTTCTGGATGGCTTGGCCGTCCTTGCTTCAATGATCCTGTCTTTTGAGCACGCCAACTCCAGCAAGAATCACCGCCGCAATGCGCCCAATACTCGGTTGAGGTGTTCAAGAGGCACAAGAAGCGTCCCAGTAAACTTAAACCCGCGCGCAAAAAACTCAGTTCGTCGAACAAATATCGAAAGACCTAATAGCGGAGACCTACGCTCCGGCTGTTTCAAGAAGCTCTCAGAGAAACGTAGCGAAGTAATACGTCGAGCTATTTTGCCGGAGCGTTTTGGTGGCACACTTGACCTCCTCCAGTTCCTCAGGGAGAGCCGGGTCGCTACCGGTCTGGCGTCGGAAAAGATTACAAACCTCATGTCCAGAGAATTCTAATAGCTTGACTGAATCGGGCGGGGGGACGCGCAAGAGGTACCGCCTTGCAAACACCGTACAGTGCAGGTATGGAAGCCAACAAGCGAGCCCTAGCAGCACTGTTGAGATGGCTGCAGGAGCAGGATCCCATGGCGCCACCCTCCGCATTTTTTTCGAGAAAATTCCGCATGTTTCGTCGCTGGAACAGATGATTCACATTGATTCAAACTTCGTCCCAGCCCTCAGACGTGCGGCGCCGAACGGCTGAAAGGGAGGGTTTCCACGGGCGGTAATCAACTTCTCTGGTTGCGCAATCTCCCGTGCTTTCTCTTGCACCATCTTCCTCAATAGATCACGTACTCCAGGTCGCTGCTTACCGAACATTGCATCTACTTTGAAAGGTAGTGCGTCTAGGTGTGAGAGCCGCAAGGCAATTCAGGCCCTAATGAGCAGCGTGAAGATCACAACACGGCTGAAGTATACGAGGACGAACAGGTAAAAATGCGACAGCTCTAACGGTGGCGAGACGCGGACCATCTGCCCTCCTGGCTACCGTCCAGGCGCCGCAGCAATTTCCTCGGCCCACCTTCTTTAACGTGGTCGGCCTGCCGAACTATCTCCCGCTCCTGCTTGGTCGAAATTGCACTCCCGGACACGGCATCAGAGAAGTTCGCGGTGAGCTAACGCAACACATCAGCTCGGTCATCAGGGTCGGATCCGGCGTGGCTCTCCTGCTCCAGACAGGCATTTATGGGAAACGATCGCCGCCTTTCCGAGTCATCGCGAAGAGATCTGACCGTCTGTTCCGTGCCGCCTAGTCGAGGGCGATTATCTTGGCTCTCGGTAACGTCGTCGTAAAAGTCTTGGACATGGTGGGAAGGCGGAAGTCTGCTTTCGATCACTGGCGGCGAGGGACTGAGGAATGCGGGGACGGCTTGTCAGGAGAATTCAACATCGCCTCGAACGCATGCGGAAACCATGAATCCCGTCAATGACGGTGCGTTTACTTTTGTAAACATAAGCAAGAATTTCCTTCATTTAACGATGTACCACGCCTAAAAGACGACGCCACGACAGTTTACAAATGTTTACGCACGGTTCAGCCAAGAATTATTTGCAAGCTAAGTACTAGTGCCATAAAGATATAAAGATATCAGTCGCGATGCAACATCACGGCAAACCCCTGGGGATGACGTGTCATCCTTATTCCGCTGCAAAGCAGCGGTACTTTTGTTTTATGATGCGAGCTCTCAGAGTGTCTGGAGACCTGCGTGATAGACGTAAAAGTCTAGGAGGACGGCGACAATGCTTTAGGACGTTGTCTGCGTTTCGTGCGAGCAGATTTCAGCATCCTGCTCCAGATCAGCGAGGTGACTCTCGCCCGACTTGGATGTCCTCCCTATGCAGCCTTGGCAACTCATCGGACGGCTTCAGCGAGGCAATCTCGGCGCAACAGAGTGGAGGCTTATGGGACGTGCGGAACAACGCGGCTACAGGCAGGAATCGTCCATTGCGATAGTAATACAAGGTGAGCATTGTTTTTTTAGAAGAGTCGGAAGCATATTAGAGCACTGCATAATCCGAGCATAAATTACGCTTAGGCACGCTTCCAGGTCGCGGCCGGGAGCAGATCCTCAATGCGAACGGGAAGTTCGCGGACGCGGACGCCGGTGGCGTGATAGACGGCCGAGGTGATGGCGGCGGCGATGCCGGCGAGGCCGATCTCGCCTACACCCCGCGCGCCGAGCGAGTTGAGGACGAGGTCCGGGTAGTCGAGGAAGGTGACGTCGATGGAGGGGACATCAGCGTTGGTGGCCATGATGTAGTCGGCGAGGTTGTTGTTGATGGGTGCGCCGAAGCGCGGGTCGTAGTTGGTTTCTTCAAAGAGCGCCATGCCGATGCCCATGACGACCGCGCCTTCAATCTGGTTGCGTGCGGGTTTGGGGTTGAGGATGTGCCCCGCATCGATGACGGTGACGACGCGCGAGACGCGCAGGCGAGCGATCTCCGGCTGCCAGGTAACCTCCGCAAACTGTGCGCCGAAAGAATGGGTGGAGAACTTGCGCTTGGGATCGCCGAAGGTTCCTTCGCTCTTGCCGTCGCCTGCGGCTGCACGGATGTTGGCCTTGGTGAGGATATCGCCGAAGGGGATACCGGAGGCTGCGGGCTGGTCTTTCAAGTGGACCTTACCGTCTGTAAAGGCCAGATCAGCGGCTTTTTTTCCAGGGAAGCTGGCATTGGGCTCTGCAGTGGCAATGCCGAAGAGGGTCTGCTGGGCCTTCTGGATGGCATCTACGACTGCGGGAATGCAGGATGCGGTGGCCCACGAGCCGCCGGAGATGGCACCGGCGGGCAGGTTGGTATCGCCGAGCACAACCTCGGTGCGGTCATGGGGGATGCCGGTGTTCTCCCGGACGATATTGGCGAGCACAGTATAGGTACCGGTGCCGATGTCCTGGGTGGCGGTGGCGATGCGGGCGGTGCCGTCGTTACGCAGCTCAAAGCTGGCGGATGCGCCCATGCGCTCTGCGATCCAGCTACAACCGGCGACGCCCCAGCCGAGAGTGAGGCCGTCCTTCTTCATGGAGCCTACGCCGGGAGTGCGGTTAGCCCAGCCGAACTTGTCCGCGCCGGTCTTCAGGCACTCGATGAAGTGGCGCGAGGAGAAGGGCATGTTGAGGCCTTCGTCCTTCTCCGGCTCATTGAGCAGACGGAGCGCGATGGGGTCCATCTTAAGCGCGACGGCGAGTTCATCGACTGCGGACTCCAGGGCGAAGAGACCAGGGACTGCGCCGGGCCCGCGCATGGAGGTCGGCGTACCGACGTGGCGGCGTGCGAGGGCGGAGGTAGCGCGGAGGTTGGGAACGCTGTAGCTATAGGCCGTCGCTTCACTGCATCCTTCCGAGTAGTCGTCCAGGATGGAGGTGTGGTTGAGCGAGTCATGCATCACCGCCAGCAGCTTGCCTTGCGGAGTCGCGGCGAGGCGCACGCGCTGCTGGGTCTGAGGGCGATGACCTACGTTCTGGAACATCATGTCGCGTGTGACGACGAGCTTGACCGGGCGCTTGAGATCGCGTGAGGCAGAGGCCGCGATAAGCGCGTGGGGCCACGGCCAGAGCTTACCGCCAAAGCCTGAGCCGAGGAAGCGCGAGATAACGCGCACGTTCTCCTGCGGGACGCCGAGCATCTGCGCCATGACATTCTGGTGGTTGACGACAGCCTGCGAGGTCTCGTAAAGGGTGAAGGCCTGGCCGTCCCAATCGGCTACGCTGGCGTGGAGTTCGATTGGGTTGTGGGTCTCGGTGGGGGTGACGTAGGTCTGGTCGACCTTGACTGGGGCTGAGGCGAAGGCTGCGTCGGGGTCGCCGCGATGAGAGTCTACCTTGGGCGCTTCCGTGGAGGTAAGGTAAGTGCTGACGTCCGGCGCGCTACTGCTATAGGTGACCTTGACGGCGTTGGCGGCGGCGATGGCCTGCTCATAGGTGAGAGCGACGACGGCTGCGACATACTGGCCGTAGTAACGGACTACCTCATCTTCAAACGGCGGGCGCTTCTCATCGATGACGCCGGAGAAGCCCTGCGGCGGGCCGGAACGGAAGAGCGAGCCGATATTGCCGTGGTGATAGATAGCTTTGACGCCAGGCATGGCTTTGGCGCTGGTCAGATCAAGCGCGGTGATCTTACCGTTGGCGATGGTGGCGCAGACGGGCACGGCATAAAGCATGCCGGGGAGATTGTGGTCTGACGCGTACATCGCGGAGCCCGTGACCTTGACGGGCCCATCGATGCGCGGCTGCTTGCCATTGGGGTTGATGGACATCTGCGGCGGAAGCGTGGGGGATGCGAGTGGCATGAGGAGATCTCCTGTGCGCGGTGGAGCAGTTACGCGGTTGCCGTAGCGAGAGTAAGGGCATGGGCGACGCAGCGCCGTGCGAGTTCTATCTTGAAACCGTTCTGGCTCTGCGGCTGTGCGGCGTGCAGAGCGGCCTCGGCGGCGCGATGGAAGACGGCCTCCGAGGCGGGCTGGCCGTGGAGCGCTTTTTCCGCTTCCAATGAGCGCCAGGGTTTCGTGCCCACCCCACCCATGGCTACTCGAGCAAAGGTGATCCGGCCACCGGTGGATTCGATGACGATGGCTGCCGAGGCCAGAGCGAACTCATAGGAGGCGCGGTCACGCAGCTTAAGATAAACCTGCTTTGCGCCTTTGCGCGGCGCGGGCAAAGTAATGTGGGTGATCAGGTCACCGGGGGTGAGGACTGTCTCACGCTCCGGCGTGGTGCCGGGGACGAGGAAGAAGTCCGCGATGGGAATGTCCCGCTCTCCCTTGGGTCCCTGGATGTGGATGACGGCTTCCAGCGCGGTCAGGGCTACGTTCATGTCCGAGGGGTTGGTGGCGATGCAGTGCTTGCTGGTCCCCAGGATGGCGAGGGTGCGGTTGTCGCCTTCGATGGCCGAGCAGCCGGAGCCAGGCTCCCGCTTGTTGCAGGGCATGGCGTCGTTGCGGAAGTAGGCGCAGCGTGTTCGCTGGAGGAGGTTGCCGCCGGTGGTGGCCATGTTGCGAAGCTGCGCGGAAGCTCCGGCAAGGAGCGCCTGCGAGAGGACCGGACAGTGCTCGACCACCAGTGGATGATGGGCGAGGTCCGAGTTGCGGACGAGTGCTCCGACGCGAAGACGTCCGTCCGGAAGGGTTTCAACCTTATCCAGCGGCAGGCGGTTGATATCGACGACACGGGTGGGGCGCTCGACATCCAGCTTCATGAGATCGAGCAGCGTGGTGCCGCCGGCGACGAAGCGCGTGCCCTGCGCCTGGCCTAGCTGGACGGCCTGCGGAACATCATTGGCGCGTGTGAACTTGAAGGCTTCCATGGGTGAGTTCCCTTCCCAGTGCGGTTATGCGCGCTGACGTACGTGCTGGATGGCGGCGACGATGTTGGGGTATGCGCCGCAGCGGCAGATATTGCCAGCCATGGCTTCCTTGACGTCCGCATCCGCAGGGCCGCACGGCTCCTTGAGCAGTGCGACGGCGGACATGATCTGGCCGGAGGTACAGTAACCGCATTGATAGCCGTCATGCTCCACGAAGGCGGCCTGCATGGCGTGGAGGGCGTCGGGCTGGCCTAGGCCCTCGATGGTGGTGATCTGCTGGCCGTCATGCATCACGGCGAGGGTGAGGCAGGAATTGATGCGGCGGCCATCTACGTGGACGGTACAGGCACCGCATTGGCCATGGTCGCAGCCCTTCTTGGTGCCGGTGAGGCTGACGGTCTCGCGCAGGGCGTCAAGGAGGGTGGTGCGCGGGTCTAAGTTGAGGGCGTAGGACTTGCCGTTGATAGAGAGGGCGACGGGGATTGCGCCTTCGATCGGCTCGGCTGCGTCCGTGGCGCGGGCGGGGGATGGGGCAGAGGATTGGGCAGCAGCGGCGAGCGGTGCCGTGGTGGCGGCCACACCCGCTGCACCGATATGCGAGAGAAAAGACCGGCGGGTAACGCGGCCTGGTTCCTGATCCTGATCTGGCTTCTTGGGCGAGTCGCTCATCGATTCACTCCTCCGTCACATGCGTTGAATCGGAGCAGACCGGGGATTCGGGCTGCTCCTATATTTTAGCGCGCGGGAGTGAGCGAAGTTTCGGGACCTGATTAGTCCCCAAGGTTACGCGATGGGGCGTGCGGGTGACTCGGTAAGGGTCTCGCCGGTCGGAGGTCTGGCTGAGGTCTTGGCGATCCTCTGGGCGGACACAAATTTCTGCAGGCATCTACGATCGCAGGCAAAGGCCCACAGGTAGACAATGAAAAGAAGCGAGACAGCGACGATGGCGCAAAGGATGTCTGACATTGGTTCACTCCTGATTCCGGATTCTTTGAGACTGCGGCGGCGTGAGTTGGCTGGAGCATCTCTCACGTTGCTGTTGTCTCGTATCCGAAACCGGATTGGCTTCAAGTCAGACTCAAACGAGAATCAATTCTGGATCAACCATCTATATCGTTGAAGTGTAACGGTTTATGAGTTTTGAAGACGCGTGCGGGACCGGTTCTTTTGAACCCTTCAATGGGGAGGCGGTCGATTCCGCACATAGCGATTGAAGAGAAGATAGGTCGAGCGAAGACGGAGGGAGCGCGGCACTCGCCCTACCTTGAGCATTCAGGGGTGGAGCGCGAATTATTTGGGATCTGCAGGCGTCTGAGTGGGATCAGCAACTGTGGGTTTAGCGGCAGGCGACGCAGGAGCAACAGTGATGGACTGAGACGGCGTAGTCTGGGCGGCGGGAACATTTTGTGCCGTGGGTGCCGCCGGTGCAGGCTTCGGGATGGCCGCGGGCAGCGTCACGGATGCGAGAGCGTTGGGATCGTCGCGCAGCTTGAGGTAGATCGTTGAGCCGTCCGACGGCGTGGGCACAAGGTAGGTGCTGTCGGCGTAACCGGTGGGAACGTCCGCGGGTTTAGCGAAGTCCTTGCCTGCGCCGAAGGACTGGACGAGAAAGAGGTTGCTGCCGTCAAGCGTGCAGGTGGGGGCGTCCTGCGTGGTGCAGTGGATGGCTTTGATGCTGGGCGAACGCACGAGCGTGCCGAGCGGCGTCCACGCGCCGGGTGTGCCGTCCGAGGCGACGGGGCGCATCTGTAGCTTGCCAAAGGCGGACTGGCCAAAGGACTTGAGCGGATCAAGCGTGGCTACGGCGGTATGATCGTCCTGAAGGACGAGGTTATTGGCGGCAAGCGAAAGGGCCGTCGTAACAGAGCCATCGAGCGTTGCGACTTCAATGGTTTGCGTGCGGGGCATGGCGTCCTTGGTCTGGACGACGAAGGTCAAGGTGCCATCGAGGGGAATGTCATCCTTGGCTCCGAGCGTGACAGGCATGGAGTCGTCCTTCTGCGCGGCAGTGGCCTTGAAGGAGAGCAGGTTAAGGCCGGGGCGTGCGGCCTCTGCGGCGATGTTCACCGGCATGGTGCGCCCGTCCTTGAGCTTGACGGTGGCATCCGCACCGTCGTCCGGGGAGACGCCGGATTTAGCCTGGAGATGAACGGTCTTGTCGTCGTTCGAGTCGCCGGTGGGGGTGAAGGTCTGCTTGTCGACATCAACCGAGACAACATCCTTCAGGCCTTCCCCCGTGAGGATGGCGGTGTTGTCGCCGCCGTGAATCTTCAAGTTCTCAAGCTTGATTCCGGCGTTATACGCGGTGAGGGGAACCTTATCCTGATCCTTGTCGCCATACTGCAGGATGGCAAGCGAGTAGCCGCCGGGTTGGACGGTTTTTAGGGGGACGTCCAGGTTGAGGGTGTCCTTGGCATCCTTGCCGTCGGCCGCCTTATAGGTGACATCTACATCCTTTGCCTTTTCGCTGGCGAGTGCGATGTGCTGGACGCAGGCGTCGCCATCCCCTTTGAGGGTGAGGTGATTGTCCTGGCCGGCAAGAAGCTGGGTGTTGCCGACGATCTTCCAGTCCTTGCCACGAACCTGCTGGAGGGTGACAGTGGGACCATCGAAGGCATCAAAGCCCCAATAACCGCTGACCTTACCGGTGATGGTGAGGTCGGTGGGCGAGCCGGGTTTGGCATCGGTCTTCTCTGGCTTAGGCTTGTCCGATGCGGGCTTGAGTGGTTGGCGCTTGTCGTTTTCGGAGACGATGAGGCCGCCTTCAAACGCGTCCGGGTGCAAGGGCAGATCAGTGGTGTCGCCGGTGCGATTGAGGTGCAGCACAAGATCATGGGCGAAGCTGCTGGAGAAGACAAGCGGCGCGCCTTCTAGCTGAAGTGCGACCTTCGGCTGCAGCAGGCAGGCGACCTGGTCTGCGTTGTGCAGGCGAAGAGGCGGCAGCGCAGCCTTCTGGATGGCAGGCAGGCCGATGACAATAACCGACTCCGGCTTATGGAAGGAGGGTGGCGTGTTGAGGCGGAGGCTGAGGGATTCGCCGTCCGGGAAGCTGAGGCCCGGGATGTACTGATACTGCGCGGTGCGAAGCGTGCCGACGAGGTGGACGAGATCGACGACGGCACCGACATAAGCCGAGTAGACGCCTGCCCCAGCGGCCGACGTGTAGGAGGCCGCATTGATGAAATCGGATGATGGGCCAGTGGATAGGGCTTCCGCAACGGTCTGGCCGTGGCCATCGTCGAGTAGGACGGGGGCGCTGGACTGCGTGAGGCAGGTGACCTGCTGATCGACCGGCTGCTTGAAGCAATCGGCGTTAGGCTTGAGGGCGAGCGTTGCGGCAAGCTTAGTGGAGTGATCCTGAATGGCCTTGGAGTCGGTGGGCGAGACCGTCTTCATCGCCGCGAGGTAGCGCTCGATGCGCTGCTGCTCAAAGGAGGCCTGGTTGAGGTCGGCGTCGGCGCGGATGAAGAGGCCAGGCTTGCCTTTGACGGCGGAGCGGAGGGTTTTGAAATCGCCGCCAGTCTCCGGCGCAAGGAACATAACGGCCTGCTGAGCCTCGGCAGGCACCGTGACGGTCGTGCCTTCAATGGTCTTCTTTTCCCAGGTGTCAATCTCAGTGAACCAGTTGTCAGGCGGCTCGTTGGTGGTGCCGCGCAGGAAGGCGACGATGAGAATGAGATGGTTCGATTGGGTGGCAGGCAAATCCGCCTTAATCCAGAGCTTGTCGCCGGGCTGAAGGTTGGGGACCTGCGCGATGGGAAGCGTGGTGTCGCCACGAGTGACGCGAACCTTGATCTTTGGACCAGCTAGATCGAAGCGCGCGGCGTCTTCAGCATGAAGAGCTGTGACAAAGGAGGTGGCGAGAAGACAGGCGGCAACGTTCAGGGCTCTCATCTCGTTGGTTTAGACGCCAAGCGGGTGGGAGGAGTTGTGGAAGAAAGCGCAAATGAGCCAACCAGACTGATCGAAAGGACTTGGGGCAATCGGTCGGAGCGTTGCGCCTTCTACCGAAGCGCTTTTAGGACTTGGGTTTCGAACCGCCGTGAACTCGTTTGCCGAAGACGAGGCCCACCGTAGTTCCGATGCGTGCGGAGTCGTTGCTGACGCCGAAGCGCAACCCACCGTCGATACCGAAAGCGTCGTTGAACTGGTGATAGAAGCCGCCGAAGAGATAGGTGCCCGGCGGCGTGTTGGACTCCGAGTTGTTCTGCCCGAAGACCTCCGCGTAGACCCGTGTGATCTTCGACGTGTGAAAGCTGAGTGCCAGCGACTGCTGTCCTCCATAGCTACATCCGGCCTGGGTCTGGCAGTTGGCCTGGACGATGGAGCCATTGAGCATGACGTCGATATTGCCGTCTTTGCCGTAGTGATGATTGATAAGGAAGACAGCCTGCTGGCCGTAGTTCTGCAGAGCGGTGCCGGAGGCGGTGGGCAGCTCCGCCTCATACTGTACGGCGATACCAGGCGCGGGGCGATGATAGTCCTCTTTTTTCAGCTCCACCTTGCCGCCGATGGTGATGGTCCCCACGCCATTGGCTGCGCCAACATCCTGCTGGATGTGATCGAAGTTGGACCAGCCGAAGTCCAGGCGGAGACGTGGGAGCGGGGTGTAGTAGATGGAGGTGGCGAGCGTCTGAAGATTGCCGGGTGGGTTGCGCGGATAGGCATCGTAACCCTGCTCCACCTGGATGACCCCGGCATCCTGGATGGTGGCGCTGTTAGCGATGGTAGGGCGCGAAGGGCTGAGGTTGAGATCCTGCGCGGACGCGGACAGAGACGGGAAGAAGCTGAACGATGCGATAAAAACGATTGATCGGGGGACCATGAGCAGGTTAGATGTGCTGTAGTAGCGAAAAGAGGGTAGCCGCAGATGAGCGGCTGCCCTCTTGCACTGATGAAGGCGTTTAGTTGTACTCAGCGTCGTAGGCCGCGCTCTCCTTGTTCATCTCCGCGGTGATTGCGCTATGGGAGAAGATGATGACGCGATACTTGAAGGTTGCCGACTGGCCCTTGGCGATGGTGAACTTATGCTCCGGTGCCTTGGGGTCGAATATATGGTCGCCGAGCGGGTTGGCGGCGAAGAGACCGTAGCCGCGTGCGTGCCAATAGGTGGGATAGCCGGGATTGCCCTTATGATCGAGGATCGCAATCGACAGCGTCTTGCCGTCCGTGGTCCCGGTGAGCGTACACCATTTGCCGCGGGTCGACCAGACCTTCTCACCTTCGACTCCTTCGCTGGTCCGATAGACGCCAGTCGCGCCGGATGTATCGACGGCATCGACCTTGGTGGGCCGGCCCTCGGCATCCATGAAGATGCCGCCCTTCTCGTTCGGCGACTCCAGGAAGTGCGCGACGCGGATGCCGAGAACGCCTTCCTTGTCGTCGTTGAAGACGGCCTGGTCGAGCGCCTTCAACGTAGTCACGCGGTCGATGATGCGGGCGTCCCCGCGCTTGATGAAGACGTAGCGTGTGGTTTCTTTCAGGATGTCCGTGCCCTTGCCGGTGGTCCAGGTCGATTCGACCGTGAGCTCCCCGCGATCCTTACCGCTCTTGGTGGACACGATGCGGTCCTGATGGATGGAGCCCATCTTCTCGCGGTCGGCCTCCTTGATGGCGTCAGAGTTGTTCCAGAAGTCGAAGCCGTTGACGTTGCCGTAGTTGAACCACATGCCGGCGTGGTGCGGGTGATCGACGCGTTCCTTCGGCCGCGGCTCCAGCGGATACCCACGTGTGACAGTAACGCCGTCCGACGCGATCAGCGGATAGAGCACAGGCTTCTTGAGCGAGGTGGGCCAGACGTAGGAGGTGAAGCGTTCGCCGTCGATGGTGATATCGACACGGCGATCCGCCTCGTTGGGCGTGACCTGCACTCCCTTCCCTGCCTGCGCTTTGAGCGCCGACACAGACATAAGCAGCGCCACAGATGCGATGCCGAAGATGCGTCGGCTATACATGCTTACCTCCGGCGACGACCTGCTGGGTCTTGTCGTCGAAGGTGACGCGCGTTCCCGTCTGCATGGCCGCGATGCACATGCACAGTGCGATGGAGTGGCTGTAACCCGCTTCAATGCTGGCGTTGGGCATCTTGCGCGAGCGGACACACTCCATCCAGTTACGCATATTGGCGCCCGTCTCTGGATCGCCTGAGCCGGTGTTGGCATCGGTTGAAACCTTCTCGCTGTGGTCGTCGAGGGAGAAGCTCTTGAGCAGCTTCGGCTCCATCTTCATCTCAGCCGCGTACTTCGCGGTGAGGCCGCCGTTGGGCGTGACAGTGCGCTTGTCCATATCCAGCATGCCGCCGGTGGAGTAGTAAAGCTCCTTGACGCCGCCGGCGGAGTTCGTCTGGCGTGTGCTGTAGACGACTTGGAAGCCCTTCGTCGGATCGTCCAACGGGCCGTAGTCGAAGACCGCGGTGAGAGTGTCCCAGTTCACGCGGCCATCCTTCCAAGCGTAGATGCCGCCATTGGCGACGACGCTGCGCGGATGCGGCAGCCCGGTGAACCAGTGGACCGTATCGATCTGGTGGACGAGCCACTGATCCGGCAGGCCGGAGGAGTACGGCCAGAAGAGGCGGAACTCAAGGTACTTGCGCGCGTCGAACGGAACCTTGGGCAGGTCGAGCTGGTAACGAGTCCAATCTGTATCCTGCTCCTTCAGCAATGGCACCACATCCGGACGACGCCAGCGCCCGGGCTGGTTGACGTTCCAGCTCATCTCCACCATGACGATATCGCCGAACTGACCGCTGTTGATGTACTCGTACGCCTTCTGGTAGCCGGGCGTGCTGCGGCGCTGCGTGCCCACCTGCACGATCTTTCCGGTCTTATGCACTGCTGCGCGGAAGTTGCGTGCATCCGGCATGGTGTGTGCGGTTGGTTTTTCCACGTAGGCGTCTCGACCAGCGTTGACAGCCTGGATGCCGTGCTGCGCATGCTGGAAATCAGCCGTGGCAATGAGGACCGCGTCGACATCCTTGCGGGCATAAAGCTCTTCGTTGTTGCGGACGGAGTCGACCTTATTTCCAGTCTTCTCGCTGAGCATAGCCGCACCCTGATCACGCCGCATGTTCCAGATATCGGAGACGGCAACGAACTGGAAGTTCAATTCCTTGGCATGGGATAAAAAAGCCGGGACGAGCGCGCCTTTCATGCGGTCGCCACAACCGACGATGGCAGTTCGGACACGGTCGTTGGCACCGACAATGGCGGCGTAGCTGGAGGCGTTCCAGGAGACCGTGGCTCCGGCTGCAAGGAGGCTGCTGGTCTTGAGAAAGTCCCTGCGATTGGTGTTGAGGTTCGTGTCTTTCAAATCCATCTTGCTCTCCTGAGGCTTTTGTTCTTGTTTGAACTGATGGGAGGGAAGATCTAGCCGCTCCGTGGGCTGCACATTGCAACCCACAGAGCGGAGAACTTAGAAGGTGATCTTGGCCGCCGCCTGGAAGATGCGAGCGCCGTAGTTGTTCACGGTTGAGGTGATCTGCCCGAAGGTGCTGGACAGGATCGAGCTGCTCGATCCTGCAAAACCAGTGCTTCCCGGACCGGCGAAGTTGGGATGGTTCAGCACGTTGAAGGCTTCAAACCGCAGATCCAGCGCAAGCCTGTCGTGGATCGGGAAGATGCGGCTCAAAGAGCTGTCCACCTGCAGGAAGTCCGGTCCACGGAAAGCGAAGCGCCCCGAGTTACCAAACGTTCCAGTGGCGTTCGCAGAGAACGCGGAGGGGTTGACGAATTGCGTGAAAGCAGCTCCGCTGGTTCCTGGCGCAACCACCTTGGTGTGGGTAAATACTGTGTTGGGATTGATCAGGTTCGCGCGGTCATTGTTCACGGCAGTCAGGGAATTATCCTGTCCTGCTGTCACCGTGAACGGCGCGCCATCGGTGATATGTACCAGGGGCGAAATCTCCCAGTTGTTGATCAACTGCGCCTTCCAGCCTGTCAGAGCAAAGTGGCTCGATGCCACGATGGTCGTGTTGAAGACATCGCGATAGTCGAAGCCACAGTTCGCCCTGTCTCCCTTGATGTTGCTCGGGTTCTGAACGCTCGTGCCTGCAACATCCGCGGTGTTATCCGAAATATCGATGCAATGCGACCAGGTGTAGTTCGCAAGGAATACGAACGTCGAAGACAGGCGATGCTGGATCGTCGTCACCATGCCGTTATAGCTCGCGTTTGCACCGGGCTTGATCAGGATCGAACCGCCGCCGCCACCGGAGTACTTTGGTCCCTGCGTCGCATTCGCAAGCGTGAGCGCATAGCGTGAAGCCGTGTTGCCAAGCGAGGAACATGGCGTTCCATTGCAAGTTCCCGGGATGTAGACTGCGGCATCCAGGGGATATCCATAAGGCAGGAAATCGGTCCTGTTGCCGATATAGTCGATCTGGAACTCCCAGCCTTTGCCGAACTCCTGCTGCATACTAGCCGTATATTGGATCGAATACGGCGAGTGGAACTGCGGAGTCAGCACAATGTATTGGCCGCCGTTCGGGAAGACCGTAGCCGCCGTAGGCTTGAAGGGTTGCGGAAACGGGTTCGTCGTCTGCGTGCCATTCGACCATGGATTCGTGAGGCTCAAAGGCACGTTGACTGGCGTATTGGCGATCGTCTGCGCAAATGGCGGATTCTGATTCGTCCGCTGGCCCGTGAAGAAGTTCGGCTCATCATAGACCAGGGCTGCGCCGGCACGAAACACCGTCTTGCCCCCGCCGGTCGGATCGAAGGTCACACCGACACGAGGTGAAAACTGGTAAGGCGAGTTCTTCGTAAACGCCTTCGGTACTCCCGGATCACCATAGAACGAGCTTCCGGCCGGAGCGTTCGGATAGACGCTGCTGATCGTGCCGGCAAGGAGCCCGGCCATGCTGAACTCGCTTCCACGACCGAAATAATCCGCCGGGAAGAACTCAGGGTCCCAGCGAACTCCCGCTGAAAGGACCAGCCTCTTCGTCGGATGATAGACGTCCTGGACATAAAGGCTCGGAATTGAACCGCGCAACGCGTTCTGCTGTGCCTTGCTCTGTTCGTATCCGCTCATGGAGCCTGTCAGGAAGTCCAGGTTGGCATCCGCGCCTGTGCCGCCCGCGCTCTTGCCCGCAGGTCCCTTCTGGCTGTAGGTCCCGGAAAAGGTGAACTTACCGTCAGATTCATAAATGTTGGAGATGTTGAGCTGAGACCGAACGAACTCGCCACCGAAGGCAATCTGATGCTTTCCGATGAGCCAGTTGACATCGTCGCTGAAGGAGAAGGTGTTGTCGTTGAAGTGGGCAACCGCGCAGGTTCCGCAGTACGTGCTGAACTTGTTCGTTACAGTGAGCAGAAGCCCCGGATCCACAGGCACATATACGTTCACGCCGAGTGTGGTTGGGCTGATACCGGTCGCTGCAGGCCCACGATTATCCCTGCGCCGTGTCGCCGTGGCATGGAACGCATTCACCAGGTTGCTGTTGATGACGAACGTCTCGCCAATCGTCAGACCCTGTGCGCGCTCGATGTTGCCGGGCTGCGTCGTCAGCAAAACGTTGGTGGGCGAGAAGTAGGCCGGGCTGGTGTACCCATCCAGCAGGTAGCGGCCATACAGACTGTTCCGGGCATTGATCGTCGCATCCACACGCGAGATAAATTGGTTCTCCTGAACCTGCAGCGGAATCGCGTACGTCACCTTGCCGCAAGGGTCACTCGTGGCAGGCAGGTACTTCAGAAGAGCGAGCGCCTGCGGATTGAAGGCGGTTGGACTGATCTGGTTATTCGCCAGGACTGCGCCCGTCTGGGGATTCAGCAGTTGAAGACCGGTCTTCTGGCAGTTGGGTCCGTCTGTTACAGAAAAGTCACCGGCCAGATTCGCCGCCGTTGGAACAAACGCAGTCGTCGAAGCCTGGGTCGATGACTGATTGGTGCGCTGATAGCCGCCAAAGAAAAACAGCTTGTCCCGCATAATCTTGCCGCCGATGGTCCCGCCAAACTGGTTCTGGTGCAGGGTATCTTTGGCGCTGCAAGTGGTAGCAGGTGCAACGATCTTGCAGGTGGAAAAGAAGTTGGTTGCGTTGAGATAGTTATTGCGCAGGAACTCGAACGCCGTCCCATGCCACTGGTTGGAACCAGACCGTGTCACCACGTTTACCAGGCCGCCGGGATGCAGGCCGCTCTGTGCGCCCAGCGCCGTCGTCTCCACGCTGAATTGGCTGACCGCGTCCGGAAAAGGGAACGGCAGATTGATGTTGGTCATGTAGTCGTTGTGGTCCCCACCGTCCAGGCGGTAGTCGGTCTGATTACCCTGACCACCTGCAACTGAGACGACAGCCGACGTCGCAAAAGTCTTGCTTCCCTGCTGGTCGTTGTTCTCGTTCGCGTTGACTGAGCCGCCCGAGAGCGTAATCAACTGCGTCATCAGGCGACCGTTCAGAGGCAATTCGGTCACGGTCTTCTGATCGATGGTCTGCTTGAAGGAGCTATCCTCGGTCTGCAGCGCTATGCCGGTGGCCTGGACTTCGATGGTCTGGCTTTCCGTTCCAATCGTCAGCGAGACGTTGACCGCGATGCTGCTGCCAACCTCCAGCGCGATGTTTGATTGTTTGTAGCCTTGGAAGCCTTTGGCTCCCACCTCAACCGTGTACGTGCCAACGTCGAGATTCGGGAAGCTGTACGAGCCATTGCCTTCCGTGACCGCGGTGTGTTTGGTCTGGGTCGCCGTATTCGTGGCCGTGACCGCGGCGCCCTGGACGATGGCTCCCGTCGCGTCGACAACGTTGCCCTGAATGTTTCCGGTGCCGGCAGTCTGTGCGTTCGACGCCACTGCGGTGAGCGAGAGAGCCAGGAGAAAGAGAACGACGAACCGCCCTTTTGCCGTCCAAAGCGAATTCCAGATGCGTGCTGTCATATTGCCTCCGAAGCGAGTCGAGCAGGTGCAACTCACGGATCATGATCCGGTAACGGAACCAGGCCGGAAGGACGTCGCCGTCCAAGGCTTGAACTCTTTCATTACCGGAATCTGTCCTGATTAACTTCGTGCGGAAAGCTACAGTGGTCATACCGCATTAGTCAAGATGTCGTCGAAAAAGAGTTCTTCGGGCGACACGGCAAAGCCCACCCGCTAGGTACGGGCGGCCTTGCGGGCGCAGGAATGAACCAGCTTTCTTGCAGATTGCTGTGGGAACAGAGATTTATCTGGAGATCGGGCGGCGGAGAGTAGCGGCGGCCCGGGAGAAGCTCATACCGGAGGGGTAGGTCGGACCACGGCCGCGCGGAAGGGGTCTGCAATCCAGCCATAGGTCAGCATGTCGGTTCAGCCCATGTCGAGGAAACCACGCCGCAGCGCGATCATCACCGCGTGGGTGCGGTCGCTGGCGCCAAGCTTGGAGAGGATGTTCTTGATGTGGCCCTTGACGGTGTGTTCCGACAACGTCAGGTTGCTCGCAATGATCTTGTTCGAGTTCCCCGCCGCGACATGGCGGAGGACCTCAATCTCACGTGCGCTGAGAATATCGTCACCGGCGTGCTCCGCCATCTCTGCCGCAATCTCCGGCGGAATACGCCGCTGCCCTGCATGAACGCGGCGGATGGTGTCGATCAGTTCCGCGCGCAGCATGCTCTTCAGCAGGTAGCCCGAAGCACCGGACTTGAACGCACGTAGCGCCTGCACGTCCCCGGCATAAGTCGTCAGCACGATGATCCGCGCCGCCGGGAATTCCTTGCGAATCGTGACGATGGCCTCAATGCCGCTGGTCTTGGGCAGCCGAAGGTCCATTAGGGTGATGTCCGGCAGATGAGTGCGGAAAGACAAGATGGCCTCGTCGCCATCGGACGCCTCCGCCACCACGGTCATTCCAGGCTGCGCGTTGACGACGCCGGAGATGCCTTCACGCAGCAGAGGGTGGTCATCCACAGTGAGCACACGGATGGATTGTGATGAGTTCATGCTGAAATCTCCTTGACTTTGAATCTGAGGATGCCAAGCCCGGAGACCTTGAGAATACACCCTATGTTCGTAACCCGACGTTGCTCTCGCGGTCGTAGGAATGCTTATGAGTCAGACGCGACGGGAAGAGCTGTTTCGTGTGCCGACATCCTTCTCCTCAAAGTCCGGCATCAACAGCACGACCTTGCCACGTCCATCCTTCCGTGCGATTCGTCCGCCATAAGCGTCCGCGGCGGCGCTAAGCGGCACAGCTGCTCCGACGAACGGACGGAGAGAGCCGCCGTCGATCAGAAGTCCAATATCCAGCAACTGTTCCCGACTCGCGTCCACGATAAAGAAGGCCGCCTTAATCCGTGCATCCTCAACGCCCTCACTCTGCGCCGCGACGGTGATCGCGCGACCGCCGGCACGAAGCAGAGGCCAGGATCTCTGGAGCGTCTCGCCACCGATAGCGTCGAAGAGGACGTCCACCGGTTCAATCTGATCTTCAAAACGCGTCGCCCGATAGTTGATCACCTCATCCGCCTTGAGCGAGGTCAGAAAATCCATATTCGCCGCCGAAGCCGTCGCAATCACCTCCGCGCCATGCAGCTTCGCCAACTGGATCACAAACGTCCCGACGGCTCCCGCGCCGCCGTGTACCAGAACCCGCTCTCCGGCCTGGAGATCGGCACGATCGAAGAGAGCCTGCCATGCGGTCAACGCGCCAATTGGCACCGCCGCAGCCTCTGCATAGGACAAGGTACGTGGTTTTGGCGCCAGGGTTAGTGGCGACGCGATACAGTACTCGGCCGAGGCGCCCTGCGAGAACCAGTCATTCATGCCAAAGACCTTATCGCCCGGAAAGAAGCCATGCACCCCCGCCCCAATCGCCTCCACGATGCCGGAAAACTCGTGGCCCGGCACGACGCCGATCCTCCGTTCTCCTTCTTTGGTATGGGTGGTGGGGTACCAGAGTAGTTCGCTGGGCGTCACGCCGGCGGCGGCGACCCGCACCAGAATCTCGCCCCGGCCGACAAGCGGCAGGTCAACATCTTCTAAATCCAGTTCAGACGATCTGGACGGATCGGCCAGGCGAGCGGCTTTCATCAGCGACCTCTTCTGCCGCCTGAAACCCGGATCGGCATTCCCTACCGGTGCAGTTGTGGCAACAGCTACTACAACGTAGCAGCCCTCCCAGACCACGGACAGACTCCTCAGGATCGATCCGGACCCACCCTTTTTGGGTGTTGCGCGACCGTGGCATCGCGGGTTACCACAAGCGAAATCTGTCCGCCTCCTTCGTCCGGCCTCCCCAGGGCTCGTCAGGGTAAGCGATGCCCGCGGGCACGTTGAGCACGATGCGAGTCCCCTGTCCCAGCCGGCTGATGATCTGCAACCGAGCGCCCATGCGCTCGGCCCGCTCCCTCATCCCCAGCAGACCCCAATGTCCTTCGCGGCCATGCGAGACGGTGGCCACATCCATGCCGGTTCCATCGTCCGTCACCTCCAGCCCCAGGCGGCCGCTCATGTACTCCAGCCGCACGGTGACGTGTTCGGCATCGGCATGACGCCAGGCGTTGATGACGGCTTCCCGCCCAATGCGACTGACCTCTTCATAGATTGCGGGACGCAGCGTACGGTACTCGCCTTCCACCACCACGACGTAGCCGGTGGCCTCCGCCTCATCCACCTCCAGCACCAGCTCACGGAAGATCTGCTCCAGCCGAGGCGTCGACGAGCCATCGAACGTGCGCAGCCCCTTCACGGCCTGCCGCGCCTCTTCAATCACCCGCTCCATGATCAGAAGCACACGTTGCAGCGACCGTTGGACAGGCGACTCGGAAGGCAAGGCCTCAGCCGTTACATGTAGATGAAGCGACGCACTGATGAAGCCCTGCAGCAGGGTATCGTGCAGTTCGCGTGCAATGCGCGTCCGCTCCACCAGCCGTTCGTCAAAGCGCATGTTCGCCTGCGTGATCAGAAACTGCATGCGACGGCGGTAGATCCAGATGGAGATGAGCGTCAGCGTACACAGGCAGAGAAGCTGAAACTCCCAGCGCTGCCAGAGCATGGGCTCCACGCGGAAGGACAACATGCCTTCCTGGGCGTTCCAGCGACCCTCGCTATTAGCCGCCACAACGCGGAAGCGGTATCGCCCGGGCGGAAGGTTCGTATAGACCGCCTCCAAGCTCTCCACGACTTCGCTCCAGGCCTTATCGAACCCATCCAGTCGATAGCGAAAACGTACCCTCTCCGGCGCCCGCAGGTCCAGGCCGCTGAACTGAAAGACGATGCGTTGGGTATTGGGAGAGACGCGCACGTCGCCCATTAAATTGACCGCCACGCCATCGGAGATAATCTCCTCGACGTGCGGAATGGCAGGCAGGAGATGCTCGCCCACCCCGGATGAGGTGACGGAAAGACCACGGCCGGTGGAGATCCACACCCGGCCCAGGCCGTCGTTCACCACGGACCGAAAGCGCCGTACCCCCTCTGTGCTGCGCAAGCCGTCCTGTACACTGTAGCTGCGGATAGTCTCCGGATTGAGGTTGCCCGCCAGAAGAGCAGCCCGCGGCGCACTGAAGATGTGCAGCGCAGTGGCGATCCAGAGGAGCCCACGCTGATCGACCCCCATGCCCAGCACCGGCTCCTTACCCAGCGGCGATCCGCTGAAGCTGTGGACATGCCCCTTGTCCACGTAAGCCAGCCCATCCGATGTGCCGACCCACATGGCGCCGGCTGAATCAGCCAGCAGCGAGAAGACCTGCTGCGAGGGCAGGCCATCCTTGACCCCGAGGGAACGCCAGCTTGTGCCGCGCAACACATTGACTCCGGCAGGGGATGCAAACCACATCGCGCCGGAGCGATCCTCTTCAATCGCCGAGATGGTCTCGGACGAGAGTACGTTTCCATCAGTCCGAGCCTCGATTTTGCCGTTAACCAGGTGGCTTGCGCCCCGCGTCAGCGTGCCGGCCCAAACGCTGCCATCCCGCGACGCGCGCACGGAGAAGACGCTATCCTCGGCCAACCCGTCCGCGTGCGTCCAGGTTTGGGCCGTGAAGGTATCGCCAGAAGAATGCAGCCGCGTCAGGCCGCCCTGCTGCCTGCCCAGCCAGAGATTGTCGCCGGAGCCATCAATGGAATAGACAATGTCTTGGTTGAGCCCGTCCGCAGTCACCGCATGAATGGCGTCATCGCGCATCCAGAACAGTCCGCCGGTAATCGGTGCGAGCCACACACGACCATGGGCATCCACGTACGTCGGGCCGAACTGCTCGCCGGATGGCTGCTCGGCGTCGCCATAGGTGATCAGCGGACTATCGCGAAGCCGCTCCAGGCTGCCGCCGTTGCCGAACCACAAATCGCCTTCGCGATCCTCCATCAGGGCCGTGACCGCCTGATCCCGTTCTCTTGCATTCCTCTGCAGCCAAGCCATCCCAGCCGTGTTGTAGCGCAGCAGACCCTTTGAGGTTCCGAGCCACAGATTATGGTCGCGATCCTGCACCATCGCCAGGATCTGCAGGTGATCGAACTCCGCGGGAAACGGCACCGTCACCACCGTCTGCCCGTTCCATAAGCCGAGCCCATTGTCGGTTCCAATCCACAGGTGGCCGTCCGGCGTTGGAAGCAGGCAGTTGATCTTCCGGTCGGGGACGCCGGTCACCGCCGGTTGCAGCGTGCCGTCCTTCCAGCGGAAGAGACCAATCTCCCGCGTTCCGAGCCAGACCGTATCGTCAGTCGTCTGTGCCACCGAGATCAGCAGCGAACCTACACTAGGCCGCAGCCGCGTGACGCCGCCCGTGGTCACCTGCATCCCTCCGATCTTGAGTCCGGTGGCCAACAACCCGCCGCGATGCCCCGGCGCAATCGCTGTCAGACTCGTCTCTCCTTGGTTCACCGGAAAACCCAGCGTGAAGCGTCCATCGAAGTAGCGCAGCAGCCGAGCATTTTCCGCCCGAATCCACAACGCGCCATCCACATCCACGGCCAGGCTAATCACCCTTTCGATTGGCGAATACTCAGGCGAAGGTGGTTGCTTGGGCACGAAGCGCAGTCCGTTGAATCTCATCAGGCCGCGATCCGTGCCGATCCAGAGATAGCCAACCGGGGTCTGCGCTATAGCGTTGACGTGCCCCACCGCCAACCCCTGCTCCGCTCCCCATTGCTGAAGAAGATACTGTGCCATCGGGCGCGTTCCATCCACTGCGCGGGCCACGCCATGCAGCAGCAGAATCAACGCAAAGAGCAGCAGGCAGCGGAGGACGTGCAGAGCGGTTCGGCGGCTAGGGCCAGAACTGGAAGTTTTCAATCACCACCTCCGCCTCTTGCCGCAAGCCAACCTTTGCAAAGGGAAACTCGCAAAAATTGATATAGGTGTTTTCTCCGCTCGAGGCCGGAATCCCCGCTGTGAACGTCCACGTCGATACCGGCTTTGCATGCGGATTGCTCCCCTCCGCCGTCGTAAAGACCGCGCTGCCCGGCATCCAGTGGAAGGACGCCGTGATCTCGCCGGACGGAATCTCAAAGCGATAGACGTTGGCCGGAATGTAATACGGCTGGATCAGGTACTCGCCGTTTTTGTTCTCCGGATTTCCCATCCGGCTGATGTGGATATCCATCTCCCGGTAGTTCTGATCCGGAGAGCGATCGGACCACGTAAAAAATCCTAGGCTGGCAGAGGCATCCAGCTTGCCGACATCCTGCACCGTGAACCGATACGTCCCATAGCCCAGGTTCCGAATCGTATGAATCTCTGCGCAGGCCGCCTTGGTTCCCACGCGCGAAACCCGCAGATGAAGCGCTCCATCCGAATCGAGCCACACATTCTTCGTCAGGTACTGATGATCGATTCCGCCGTTGTTGCTGATGGTCGATCGAACCTCCCACTCATATCCGCCAAAGTGGATCGTCGCAGCATCCACGCGAGTTGGCTCGAATCGGTTCTTCGACGCAGCAGTGATGGCCACCGCCAGGATCTTGCCCCCAACCTTCGGAAGCTCCGGCACCATCTTCTGGTAGTCGTAGTCACCCTTCGTCAGCACCGCCGCATAGTCCGTCCCCAGGTGGGACGAGTTGCTCCAACTCCCGTCCGCCGCAATGACCGTATACGGGATATAACCGTACGGCTGTATCCACCACTTGCCGCCGGAGCGTGCATACAGCAGAATGCGTGAACCCTCCGCCGGCCCGGTGACCCGCCCGGAGATGACTCCGCTCGTGTCCGCACCGCCCAGGCTCGTCTTCGGAACCTGGGTAAACGTGATCTTAGTAGAGGGACGCCGGCAGCTCGTCAGAGCGAGGCACAGCAACGCCTCCGTCCCCAGGAGTATGCTCCACCGGGGCCGCCGGCTCTGCCCGGAGCGCAAGATCCACTGCATCATGCCAAAACACCAAAACCGAGGACTACGAAGGATTCCATCACACCCATTGGTTTCACACACCCCTCATTCGAGTAGAAGAACACGGATTCACACCGACACCACCCGCAGCGCAACTCGACCCTAAGAACCCACGGCCGCAAAATTGGCGTCTTATACCCATGGGTCTTTCCGCAGTCAGCACCAAGCCAGCCTCCCGCACGCTCCGTCGAGTCCTCCTCACGGCTACCACCGCCGCCCTCACCTGCGCCGCCGCGCTCCTCGCCCAGGCCAGCACAGCCGCCGCTCCAACGCCTCAGACGCCTGCACCTGCACCCCAGACAGCCGCGCCCACGACAAAAATCACGACGCCCACCACTCCCACCGTGCCGCTCCAGGTCCCACCCGCCAACTTCGATCTCGAAGCTCGCAGCAATCAGGTCCTGGCCCATCTCAGCGCCGTCATCCGCTACTACCGCACCGCCGTCACTCCCATTCAGAAGGTCGGTGAACCCACCGACGCCCTCTATCGCGAAGAGGCCGTCAGCGACGCCAAGCTCATCGCCGCCTACGCCTTCCAGTCCGGCATCGCGGAGGCCAAGCTGCTCGCCGCCTACCAGAAGCAACAGCCCGACACCCCGAACGCTGCCCCGTCCGACGGCAAGCAACCCCCCGTCGGCGAGGCCCAGAAGCTCCAGACCACGCTCATTGGCGTCAATAAACGCACAGAAGATCTCAAGACCCAGCAGAAGACGCTCGAAGATCAGCTTCAATCAGCGAAATCAGCAGAGATCCCCACCCTCCGCGCCCAGATCGAGCAAGTCCAGGGAGCCCTGCAGCTCAACGTCGCCATGAGCGACGCCCTCAGCAAGATCGTCAGCATGTCTGACACTCAGGGCCAGGCTGGCCTCGCCGGAGATATTGAGCAACTCTCCCGCACCGCGCCAGAACTCACCGATCCCAAATCCAAGGTCGTTCCCGCGCCGCTTGAAAACCTCAGCGCAGCCCGTTCCGCCGGCGTCAGCAGCCAGGCCACCGTCCTCTTCCAACTCCTCTCCACCCGGCGTGATATTGACCAGTGGACCCAGGAGACCGACGCTCTCCACGCCCAGGCGCTCGCCCTCCGCACGCCCGTCACCGATACCCTCCGTGGCACCATCCGCAAGGGTCAGGACCTCTCCCAGCAGGCAGCCGACGGTACCATCGCACCACCCCCCGCAGCCCCATCCGCAATTCCTGCGGTCAAGCTCACCGCAGCCCAGGCTCAGGCCGCCCAGGCAGCCGCGGCAGCAGCAGGTCTCGCTCAACTCAAGCAGACCCGCGCCACCTTTGACTCCATCACCGCCACCTTCAAGGTCCTCAGCGATGCCGCCGTACCGCTCAGCCAGGAGATCATCACGCTCGAGCAGTCACGCGCCAACCTCGTGGCCTGGCGCCTCGCCGTAGACTCCGAGTACCACAGCGTCATGCGCTCCTTGTTACTTCGCATCCTCGTCATCGCCATCGCACTCGGCGCCCTCTTCATCATCGGTGAGGTCTGGCGTCGTGCCACCAGCCGTTACGTCCATGACCTCCGCCGCCGCCGCCAGTTCCTCGGCATGCGGCGCATCGTCATCGGCTTTCTCAGCGGACTCGTCCTCATCCTGGGCTTCGTCAACCAGTTCAACTCACTGGCCACCTTCGCAGGCTTCATCACCGCCGGTATCGCGGTCGGCCTCCAGACCATCCTGCTCTCGGTCGCGGCATACTTCTTCATCATCGGCCGTTACGGCGTACGTGTCGGAGACCGAATCACCGTCGCAGGGGTCACCGGAGACGTCATTGAGGTCGGACTCGTCCGCTTCTACGTCATGGAACTCGCCGGCAACGGTCTGGAGCTCCAGACCACCGGGCGAGTCGCCGTCTTCTCCAACGCCATCCTCTTCCAGGCCGGAACCCCTCTTTATAAACAGATGCCCGGCACCGATTACGCCTGGCATGAACTGACCGTCAAGCTCCAGGATTCGGCCGATTACCGCCACGCCGCAAAGGTCCTCCTTGGCGGCGTGGAGAAGATCTACGCCGGCTACAAGCAGCTCATCGAGCAGCAGCACCGCAACGTCCAGGCCGGTGTGGACGCCGCCATCGACGCACCCACCGTAGAATCCCGCGTCCTCCTCGTCGATGGTGGCCTCCAGCTCCTTGTCCGCTTCCCCGTCGAGATTCGCGACGCCTCCCTCGTTACCCAGCAGGTCTCGGAGGCCCTCATCGCGCTCATCCAGGGAGATGAGGCCGTCAAACAGGCCGTCGCCGCCGCACCCGTCATCAAGGCAGCGGTAAAGGGGTAAGCTTGAGAGCGTCTGTGCCAAATCCAGCATCCCACGCACAGACGCTCCCTGTAATCACGAAGGAGCAGGACCACGTCAGGAAAACGAAGTGACGAAGACCGCCCTTGCCGATTGGCTCCTCTCTGACATTCGCCTCCCCAAAGGCGTTCAGGGCCACCCAGAACCCGAGCACCCTTGGTGGCGCGTCATGTGCCTTACCGGGGTAGATTACTTCTCCACCCTCGGCTATCAGCCGGGCATCGCCTTCCTCGCTGCGGGCTTCCTCTCTCCCATCGCCACCTTCGTTCTGGTCCTGGTCACCCTCTTCGCCGCGTTGCCCCTTTACAGCCGCGTAGCAGAGGTCAGTCCCAACGGTCAGGGCTCCATCGCCATGCTGGAGCGGCTCTTTCCCCAGTGGGGCGGAAAGGTCTTCGTCCTCGTCCTGCTCGGCTTCGCGTCGACTGACTTCATCATTACCATGACCCTCTCGGCCGCCGACGCAGCCGCCCACTTCATCCACAATCCCTTCGCGCCCCACTGGCTCACCAGCCAGATGCTCGTCACCCTGCTCCTGCTCGCCGGGCTCAGCGCCATCTTCCTCAAAGGCTTCAAGGAAGCCATCGGCATCGCCGTTGTACTGGTCGGGGCCTACCTGTTCCTGAATGCCATCGTCACGGTCGTAGCCTTCAACGTGCTCTTCCACCACCCGGAGGCCTTCCCCCGGTGGAAGTCCGCAGTCCACGAGCATCACCCCAACATCCTCGGAATGATCGGTCTCTCCCTGTTGCTCTTCCCCAAGCTCGCCCTCGGCCTCTCCGGATTCGAGACCGGCGTCGCCGTCATGCCGCTCATCGCCGGCAAGGACCTGCAGGATCGCATCCACAACACCCGCAAGCTCCTGGCCACCGCCGCCATCATCATGAGCGTCTTCCTCATGGCCACCAGCATCGTCACCACCATGCTCATCCCGCGCGCCGCCTTCGCGGAAGGTGGGGAAGCCAGCGGCCGAGCCATGGCCTACCTCGCCCACCAATACCTCGGCAACGGCTTCGGCACGGTCTACGACATCTCCACCATCCTTATCCTCGCCTTCGCCGGCGCGTCCGCCATGGCCGGCCTGCTCAATCTCATCCCGCGTTATCTCCCCCGCTTCGGCATGGCGCCGGAGTGGGCTCTCGCCTCGCGGCCCCTGGTCTTGGTCTTCATGACCACTGCCGTATTCGTCACCATCGCCTTTCACGCGGACGTCAATGCACAGGGCGGCGCCTACGCCACCGGCGTCCTGGTCCTCATCACCTCCGCCGCGGTCGCCGTCACCATCCACGTCTGGAAGAAGCCGCTCCTGCGCTTCGCCTTCGCAGCTATCACCGTCATCTTCATCTACACAACCGCGCTCAATATCTACGAGCGCCCTGAAGGCCTGAAGATCTCATCCTTCTTCATCCTCGCCATCATCACCACCTCCGTCGTCTCCCGAGCCATGCGCTCCACGGAGCTCCGTATCTCGGAGGTAGAACTCCTCCCGGAGGCCGTCTCCATGCTCGCCGAAGACGAAGACCAGGTCATCCGCCTCATCGCACGCAGCCCCAAGGAAGAGGAAGATAAGCACTGCGCGGATGAACTCGACGCACTCGACGCCTTCGTCCGCACCCGATACGGCATGACCCCCACCGAGTGCCTCTACTTCCTCGAGATCGAACGCATCGACGCCTCAGAGTTCGAACACTGTCTCTGCATCGAAGCCCGCCGCGTCGGCCGCCATCGCATCCTCTGCGCCAACAGCCCCGTCGTCGCCAACTCCATCGCAGCCTTGCTGATGCACCTGGAAGAGACCACAGGAAAACTTCCCCATGCCTACTTCAAGTGGAAGGAAGGCAATCCCGTCGTCAACATCATTCGCTTCATCTTCCTGGGCGAAGGCGACACCGCCCCTCTCACCCACGAGGTCCTGCGCCGCGCCGTCCCCAACCCGGATCGCCGCCCCATCATCCACGTCAGCTAGAAACACGTCAGCTAGAAATCAGTGCAGCTTCTCTTCCCGGCTGCGCGGCGATAGAACCACCAGGTCCACTCGCCGATTGCTCCGCCGCCCATCCAGCGTCGCGTTATCCGCCACCGGGTGGTACGGCCCATACCCCGCCACCGAAATCTTCGTCGGCGGGAATCCCGCCTCATCCACCAGAAGCGAGAGTACGCTCATCGCACGCGCCGTAGAAAGCTCCCAGTTCGACTGGAACTGCCCGTTATGAATCGGCTGGTCGTCCGAGTGGCCCTCCACCCGCACCTCCAGCCCATCCTCCATCAACACCTTCGCCGTATCCTGCAGCTTCGCCGCCGCACCCGGCAGCAGGGTAGCCTCCCCAGAGTTGAAGAATCCCAACTCCCGCAGGCTGATGATGAAGCCGTCCGCTGTCTGCTGCATCACGATCTCGTGCTTGTCGATCGCATCCCCCAGCACTCCCTGCAGCTGCTGACTCAACTTCGCCGTATCGAACCGCAGTGGATCGGCGCTCTGCGTCGGCCCCCTCAACTGATCCGGCACCGGTGTCTCCGGAGCCGTCTCCGTCTGCGCCGCGCTCATCGAATCGAAGCCCGACCGGATCGCCGTTGAAACAGTCCGGATCGCCTGCTTGCTATGCCACGAGTAAGCGAACAGCACTACGAACACCGCAAACAGCAGTGTCACAAGGTCTGCATACGAGATCAGCCACCGATCATGCGATGGCCCCGCCTCTCCCAACTCCGCTCTGCGTCTCCGTTTCACTAGGTCGTCATCTCCGGTTCAGCCCGCCCCTGAGCCTCCGAAGGCCCTTCCGTCAGATAAGCCTCCAGCCGCTGTCTCAGCGCACGTGCACTCACGCCCTCCATAATCGAGACCACAGCCTCAAGCGTCATCTCCCGTACAAGCTGACGCTCCCGCATCCGAATCTTCAGCTTGCCCGCCAGCGGCAGAAACACCAGGTTCGCCAGCCCGATGCCATACAGCGTCGACACAAACGCCACCGCAATGCCCTTCCCAATCTCTCCGACATTATCCATACGCTGCATCACCTGGATCAGCCCCAGCACCGCACCGATAATCCCCAGCGTAGGCGCAAACCCACCCGCGGCCTCCAGCACCTTGGCCACGCCCGCCTCGCGCTCATGCCATACATCCAGATCCACCTCCAGCGTGTCCCGCAGCTCGCGGACCCCCACCCCATCCACCGCCAGCATCATCCCCTTACGAAAGAACGGGTCTGCTATCTGTGGCAGATATGCATCCAGCGCGAGCATCCCCATCCGCCGCGCCTGCAGACACCAGCTCACCAGCTCTTCCACCAGCTCCCGATTCAAAGGCTTCGCATCCAGCAAAGCATGACGCAGCTCTTTAATAGTGGAGCGGATCGTCTGCATCGGGAACTGGATCATCACTGCACCCAGCGTGCCGCCAACCACAATCAACGCAGCCGTCGGCTGCAGGATCTGCCGCACCGTCCCGCCATCCAGCAGCAGCCCCGCCACAACGCCGGCTCCCGCCAGCATCACTCCCACCACCGTACTCTTATCGATCTGTCGTTTACCCATGGGTCGTATCGACTCCCAATCCCAGGCCCATCCGTACAGCATGTTTGAAAGCGATCACCTTATCGATCAACTCCTCAAGTCCTTCGCGTATGACAAGCTTGTTGCCGGTCGTCAAGGTGATCACAGTATCTGGAGTCGCTTCCGCATGCTCAATCAGATCGCTGTTGATCGCAAAGACCACGCCGTTAAGCCCCGTGACTGCAACCATCGTGTTAGTCCCGCTTTCATCAATCGCTCAGACCGCGCACATCCGCCGCGGTCTCACCATGACAAGTGCAAGTCTCATGCCAAAGCCACAGCTTCTCTACAAACTGTTAAAAGCGCATAAAACCCTTATATTGACAGGGTTTTATGCACCTGCCTCATTACAGTTCTTCCCGATGAGAGCTTCATGAGACCTGTCGTGGCACATAACGTGCAATGAACCCATATGCTGCGAACCAACGCTTCACATTCTCAGCAGGCAACTCCTTGCAGAAAGTTTCATCTGGGCCCTGAACGCAATTGCAACCCGTACCGATAGAGTTCCTGCAGCAAGATGGCTAAGCCCTAAAGAGCGATGCTCAGCAGTGGCCAAACAAGTTTAGAAATCTAAAAACCAACAAGGAGAAACACCATGTCACTCAGCATCCTCAACAACATCTCCGCTCTTCAGGCAGAGAACCAGCTCTCCATCACAACCGCAGCCGCCAACAAGAGCCTGCAGCAGCTCTCCTCCGGTTCGCGCATCAACTCCGGTTCGGATGACGCCGCCGGTCTCGCCATCTCGGACGGTCTCAACGCCAACGTTGCCGCTCTCAACCAGTCCTCGCTCAACGCCACCAACGCTGTCGGTTCGCTCCAGACCGCTGACGGCGCGCTCGCGCAGGTCACCGCTCTCCTCAACCGCTCCGTAACGCTCGCCACCGAGGCGTCCAACACCGGCCTCAGCTCCGCTCAGTCCACCGCCATCAACAACGAGTTCCAGGCTCTGCTCACGCAGATCGGCAACATCGGAACCTCCACCAACTTCAACGGCACCGCGGTATTCGGTTCCACCGTCTCCGCCTTCACCTCGGACGGAACCACCAACGGCACCGTCAGCATCGGCGGCGCGGTTGCGGCTCTCACCACCACCTCGCTCGGCCTCAATGCCTCCACTCTCGCCACCTCCTCCGGCGCGCAGGCTGCTCTGACCGTCATTACCGCAGCCATCTCCACCGTCTCGGCTCAGCGTGGCACCCTCGGCGCCACCGTCGAGCAGCTCCAGGCCGCTTCCACCGTCGACACCAACGAGAGCCAGAACCTGGTCTCCGCGTCCAGCAACATCACCTCTGCTGACATCAGCACGGTCGTTGCCAACGACACCAAGTACAGCATCCTTCAGCAGACCGGTATCTCCGCTCTGCAGCAGGCTAACCAGCAGGCTCAGACCGTTCTGAAGCTCCTGCAGTAAAAAGCACGGGCGGCGGCCGCTCAACCCAGCGGCCGCCGCTTCTTTTTCTTGAGTCATCAAGGCATAAGCCTTGAGCCAAGCATCCAGAGGCGCTCTCCACCTGCCTCCCGCATCCGTCCGCAAGCACCCAGGAGGGCCCGGCTCCGATGAGCACTACATCCTCAACACTCAATTCGGTTCTCTCTGCGCTCGGCGGTTCCAACGGAATCGACGTTACCTCGACCGTCGCCAGCATCCTTTATGCCGACCGTGCGCCGGAACGCGCCTGGCAAGCCCAGCAGACGACACTCGCCACGCAGACCGCGGCCATCCAGCAGATCGAGAGTGAATCCTCCTCTCTTTCGGACGCGCTCAGCGCCCTGCAGAGTTCCACTGGAGCCCTGACCTCAGCCGCCGCCACATCCTCCAATAGCGATGTGGTCACCGCTACCGCAGTCGCCGGAACCCCTGTCAGCAGCCATCTCATTGTTGTCAACAGTCTTGCCGCCACCGGCTCCTGGTACTCCGACCCACCCACGAGCAGCACCGCTACGCTGACGGCCGGCAGCTTCGACATCACCATTGGCGGAGCCACAAAAACCATCTCGGTCAGCAGCTCGGACACGCTTGCCACCGTCGCCGCCTCCATCAACAGCCAGTCGCTCGGGGTCACCGCCAACGTCGTCACCGATAGCACCGGCTCACGCCTCGCACTCGTCTCCACCACCTCAGGAACTGCCGGCGACTTTTCCATCGGCAACGACAGCACCACGACGTTCAAGCGTGCTAACACCGGCACCGACGCCTCTCTCACCGTCGACGGCGTCCCGATCAGCAGCTCCTCGAACACAGTGGAGGGCGCCCTCAGCGGAGTCACCCTCAATCTGGTCGGCGCTGCGCCCAACTCAGAGATCTCACTCAACGTCGCTCCGGACACCAGCTCCATCACGGATGCTGTCAACACCTTCGTGACCGCGTACAACACCCTCATCACAGATGTGAACTCGCAGTTCAAATACGACAGCAGCACGGCCACCGCCGGCACGCTGCAGAGCGATAGCGCCGTCCAGGGCCTGCAGTCCGCCCTGCTGGCTGCGACCAACTATAGCTCTGGTTCCGCCACACTTTCCAATCTCAACGCCCTAGGCATCAGCACCAACGCCGACGGAACTTTGACCCTTAACTCCACCCTTCTCGGCGTCGCCGTTCAGAGCAACAGCGCAGCGGTCACCAACTTCTTTCAGGGATCGGCGTTGGACGGATTCGCCGCCTCCCTCACCTCCACCCTCAACACCTACACCGATCCTACCCAGGGTGCCTTTACCGTCGATCTCAAGAGCATCTCCAACGAGTACAGCGACCTGAGCGACCAGACCAGCACCCTTGAGCTCTATCTCGCCTCGCAGCAGATCATCCTGACCGCACAGTACAACGCAGCCGATATCGCCATCCAGCAGCTCCCACAAAAACTCAAGCAGATCCAGGCTCTGCTCAACCCCAACGCCAGCTCCTCCTAAACTCCTATGACAAACTTGGCTTCTCTCGAGTATCGGCGCGCGGCCACCCAGCAGGCATCAGTTGTCGGTCTGGTCATCGCACTCCACGACACCCTCATCGGCAATCTTAAGCGCGCAGCAGACGCGATGGATCGCAATGACATCGCAACCCGCTGCGACCAGCTCATCCACGGCTTCAAGGTCATCACCCAGCTTGAAGCCATGCTGGATAGAAACAACGGCGGCGCGGCGGCCGTCAGCATTGAGCGCTTCTACAAGCACGTCCGCGCGCAGATGTTGAACGCCCAGTTCAAGCTCGATCCCGCCATCCTGCGCGATCAGGTCAGGGTCGTCATGGAGGTTCGCCAGGCTTGGCAGCAGGTCGATAGCGCCCCCATGGAAGCCCGCCGCACCCAGCCCAACTACCCGTCCGCTCCGGTGGAGATCCTACAGCCGATCGAGACGGAAGCCCACACCTCCTTCTCCTGCTCCGGCTGATCTTGGTCGGAAACACAAACCACGGCGGCGACCTGCATCCAGGTCGCCGCTTTTGCTTGCCCGCAGATAATCAGTTCGCCAGATGGATCGCCCTGAGGATTCCGTAGGCACGTCCTCACTTGGTGTCCTCATTGGGGACTAACCGAAAGCGTCGGGCAAAATAATTGCCTCAAAGACCCTTAAAAACACAAGCAAATCCGCATGTCAAGACCCTGGGATCACGAGATATCGCGTATCTCATTGTATCCAAACGGCTTACGCGCAAAAGAAAAATGGGGTATTCACCCCTTCCGCTTTAGTAAAATGGAAGTGTAGCTGGAGTCTCAGTCCGATGCCGAACGGCCGTTGAAACCTTTGAGACTGAACTATAACCCTTTTATAATGAATACTTTGCCCCTAAGCTATTTAGAATGAATACTTTGCGAGTAATTTTGTGCGTAAACTCTTCATTCTAGATACTTAAGCAGAAACACCCCCGGGAGGGGGTGCCCCTAGGGGTGTCTCGAAACCAGAGCCAGACCTAGTGTAGATACGTCAGCAGGTTGTTCTGGAGAACGCGAGCCGATGCCGACAAGATCGCCGTGTTGCTGGTCTCCGCTTGGGTCAGGTTCTCAGCCGCCGTCGCCGTGTCGATTCCGACCAGGGACGTCTCGCGAGAGCTCAGAGTCACCTTGTCGGAGGCCAGGTACGTCTCCTGCGCGTTCAGTTGATTGATCGTGTTGCCGTAGACGACGTGCTGCTGGGTCACGTAGTTCAAAGCCGTCGTGACTGCCGTCGTCGCCGTGCCGATGTCGGTGCTGGAACCGCTTGTCAGAGCCGTGGCAAGCCCGCTCAACGCACCCAGGACGCTTGCGCTGGAGTTGTCGAACAGGGTGTTGCCCGGGATGTTCGCCTGCACGCTCAATGAGTCGCCAACGGAGACCGAGTTGACTCCGCTGTTTCCGTTGTACTTGTACCCGGTGGCAGAGGTGGAGTCCGCCGTGAACGCAGCCTGGCCGCTCACCGTCCCGCCGAACAGCGAGATGCCTTGGAAGCTTGTATTGGCCAGTGACACGACGTTCGAGAGCAGGCCTTGCACCTCGGTCGCAATCGAAGCACGGTTCGCCGTGGAGGACGTGCTGTTCGCGCCTTCCGTGCCAAGGGTGATGGCACGGTTCAGCAGAGACACAACCGAGCTCACCACGGAGTCCGCGCTCTGCGCCTGTGAGAGCGCAGACGAGGCGTTCGTCGTGTACTGGTCTATGTTCGCCGACTGCGCCTGTAGCTGCACCAGGGCGGCGGATGCGGCTGGGTCATCCGAGGGCAATGAGACTCGAAGGCCTGAAGACACCTGTTGCAGAGCGGTCTGGACGTTCTGGTCGCTCGCTTGGATGTCGGTAATGACGTTGGAGGCAATATTGGGAACAAAGCGCATGTCAGTTAACTCCCGCTGATCATATTGATGGTTGTGTCGAACAGGGTGGAGATGGTGCTCACCACCTTGGCCGCCGCCTCATAAGCCTGCTGATAGCGGATAAGATTTGCGGACTCTTCGTCGATCGAGACTCCGGAGACTGAACTCTGCTGCGTCGTCAGACTGCTCAAGCTCAGAGAAATTGAGCTCTGCTGCGTCGTCGCATTGGAAGTCAGATTGCCGATCTGGTAGACCAGGTTCGCCGACCCTGTCGTAACACTCTGCCCGGAAGGCAACGCCGAATTCTGTAACGCAACCAGATTCGCCACGTTGCCGCTGCTGCCGGAGGATCCGTCCGAGCTCGCCGCAATGGCGGTAGGGTCGGTCGTCGTCAGCGAGATCGCCGCTGCGGAGCCGGCGACGGTCGTCGGAATAGAAAACAGGGCGGCGCCGGCGGTTCCATTCTGCGTATAACCACTCGCCTGCGCGGAGTTGAACGCAGTCGCAAACTGATTCGCCAGCGTATCCAGCGAAGTCTGTAGGCCGGGAAGAACGGTATCGCGGATCTGGATCGTTCCGCCAAGATCGCCACTGCTGATCGCGGAGGTGATGTCGGTCCCGCTGGAGTCCAGGATATGCGTATTGCCATCGGAGCCGGTAGACGTCTGCAACGCATGGCTCTGGCCGGCCAGCACCAGTGGCGTCCCATTGCCGGTCGTAATGGTATCCCCACCGGTGCCATGGGTTACTGAGATATTGGTCAGCGACGCAAGCTGCGTCTCGACCTGGCCCAACTGATCCGTCAGAGTTCCGGAGCTTTGCCCGGTAGCGCTCTGCGACGTAATCTGCTGGTTCAGGCTGGCCGCTTCGCTGCTCAGTTCATTGATCTGCGCCACGTCGGTCTTCACCGTGGTGTTCAAGCTGCTGGCCGGCCCGCTCAACCCTGCCGAGACGGAGTTGAACTGCTGCACCAGCGTCTGTGCGCTGGAAAGAACGGTCTGCCGGTTCGCTGCATCCGTCGGATTGGACGAAAGCGCGGATAGGCTGGTGAAGAAGCCGGAAAGGCTGCTCGCCAGGCTGGTGCCGGTGCTCGGAAAGAGGGTTTGGATCTGCGTCAGGGCGGTCACCTGCGCATCCGAGCTGCCCTGCTCTGAGGTCTGCTGTTGAATGCGTGAGGTGAGAAGCTCGTTCCGGACCGAGGTAATGCCGGCAACCTCCACGCCATTGCCTACGCTCAGGGCGCCTTGGCTCGTGGGGGCGGCCTCCTGCAGGCTCACCGTCTCACGGGTGTACCCGGCTGTGCTCGCGTTTGCGATGTTATTGTTGGTGACCGAAATCTCGGCCTCCTGCGCCATAAGCGCCTCGCTCGCCGTATTGAGAGTGGACATCAAACTGATCATGAGGGTGAATCTCCTTCAAAGAAGCGAAACGTCAGAGTTCGCAGGACCAGGTGGAAAGCATTCCCGGTTGGGTCGTGCCTGTATAACTGCGGAAAAGTCCAGCAAACATGCGCAGCGTATCGCCGGAATGCTTCAGCAGGGCCGAGTAGCGCTTGTTCAGAGCTACCAGGGCTACCGAGGCAGCCGCAATGCGTCCCGTCAGTTCAGCATCCGGGGCGGCCTCTGAGCTCACGTCCCGCACGCGTCGTGCGGAGCGTTTGGGAAGCTCGGCCAGCTTGACGCACGCGGACATCTGCCTGGAGACGCTCTGCTCGAACGCCGGAAGCTCACGGGAGACGATAGCCTCCATGGCCCGGTCAAGCTCATGCGTGAGCGCCTGGATGGACTCCAGGTACTCCTGGGCTTCGAGCGGCGAAAGCGTGGTGACGACGGATTGTATCTGCGACTGAGTTAGGGCGGTCTGCATAGTGTTTGTCCGATCGATCGCCGGAGAACTCAGTCGCGCGTTGCCTATACGTCAGCGTTCGCGAGTGCTTCGGCAATCTTGGCAGAATCAAGTTGATACGTTGCGTCGTTCACGGACTGCTTCAGCAAAGCCACCTTGGCTGCCCGGGAAGGAGTGGTCTCGAGTGCCGTCTTCGTCAGCGATTGAACTGGATCGCTTGCTGAAGTCAGCGTGGTCGTGTCTTCGGTTTCAGTCTTCTGGACGCCGGTTTTGGCCTGCGCGTTCAGGGACTTGTCTTGGGCAATCTTGCTTGCCTGTGTGGTTGCTTCTGTTGCGGCTGCCGAGTTGTAAAGGTCTACTCTCACAACGCACCTCCTGTGGAACGAACCCACTATCGGCACCTGCGGAAAATCTGTTCAGTCAAAGACAGAAAAAAAACTTAAGTTTCTTTTCTGCCGCTGATCGTTGTTGAATTCGCTCCCGGCTTCGCGTGCGCTCCGGCCTTCTCCGAGTCCGCAGCCGAGTGCAGATGAGAGGTGATCATCTTGGCGATCCCGATACCGCCAGACGCCGTCAGAGAGCCTGCCATGGCCTGCATGGCAATGCCTTGGAACTGGTCCTTACCGGAGCCGGCGTCATCGTCTTCGTCCCCGCCGGGGACGGAGCCAAAGGAGTTCTCCGCCTGCTGGAGCCAGCTACCCAATAGGATGGACTCAAAATCCTTCCCGGCCTTGGTGATCTTGGCGTCTTCGAGAGAAGGGGTTGCACTTGCGTTGGCGGCGGCCTGCGTTCGCTGTAGAAGCCGATCGGACTGCGTAGCAAGATCGTTGAATTGTGAAGATTGAACGTCGAACGTCATTTAGATCACCTCAAGATCGGCCTGAAGGCCGCCGGCTGATTTGATAGCTTGCAGAATCGCGACAATGTCATGCGAGGTTGCGCCGATGGCGTGAAGCCCACGGATCAGGTCATCCACATTCGCGCCGTTCTCCAACCGGATCGACTGCGCCGGAAGGTCTTTGACTGCGAGCACGGTATTCGCGACGGGCTGCGTCGTTCCACCGGAGCTGAAGGGTAACGGTTGTGAGACGGTATAGGTCGTCTCGACCTCAATACTCAAACTGCCGTGCAGGACAGAGACAGGCGAGAGGGTAACGCTTCCGCCCATGACGATCGTTCCGGTGCGCTCGTTGATGGTGACCTTCGCAGGCGAATGAAAGGGAATAGAAAGACTCTGGACCCGGGATATAAGGATGGGAACCGAAGATGCCCCAGCCCCGGCTACATCGATTTGGACAGTCCTGCTGTCAATGGGCGTGGCGACCGTATGCTGGAAGTCCTTGTTGATGGCCTCAGCCATATCCCGCGCAGCCGTGAAATCTGGATTGCGCAACATCAACGAAACAGTGTGAAAATGGCTGAGATCGACATTCGCATCCCGCTCGACGATTGCACCTTCAGGGATTCGTCCGACAGTGGGATGATTGACAGAATGCAACTGACCGGCTGTGCCCTCGGAGTAGCCGCCCAGTGCAAGCGGTCCCTGCGCCTCTGCATAGACCTGCCCGTCGGGCCCCCGAAGTGAGGTCATGAGCAACACCCCCCCTTCCAGACTCTTCGCGTCGCCAGCCGAAGATACGGTGATGTCCAGCTTGGAGCCGGGGCGAGCGAAGGGTGGAAGCGAACCTGTAATGAAGACGGCAGCCACGTTCTTGACGACGACCTGTCCAGGGGCAATCTGCACCCCCATCCGCTTCATGGCATTGGCAAGTGTCTGCACGGTGAAGTAAGTCTGCTGACGATCTCCAGTACCCCGGAGGCCGACCACCAGTCCGTACCCCACGAGTTGGTTATCGCGAACGCCTTCAATGTCCGTGATGTCACGCAAGAGTACTTGCCGTTCCGGCTGGGTGGCAAGAGCGAGCGGAGCGAACGAGAGCGCAAGCAGGCCAAGGAATAGAACGTGTGTAATCCGGATTAGGAGATGGGAGCGGAGGGAAAGTTTCATGAAGTTAGAACCCGAAGAGCCATAGAACAGCGCGAGTCAAAGCGTTAGGAGGACGGACACTATCCGAGATGATGCCCTTGCCCTTCATCTCAATCTCTAGATTGCTGAGCGATGAAGACGGAATGGTGTTGTTCGAGCTGATGTCACCAGGCCGGACGATACCGCGGATCACCAGATCCTCATGCTGGTTGTTCATGGAGATCTGGCGCTCGGCCTCGATCACCATGTTTCCATTTGCGAGCACTGCGATGATCTGACCGGTCAGGCTGGTCGCAAACGTGGTATTCGAAGCAGTCGCTCCGGAGCCCTTCAAGGTCGTCGCTGAATTCGCCGCAAAGAGAGGGTTGGTAGCATTTGTCGAAACGCCCCCCGGAAGACCGGTGATCGCAGACGCAGTATTGAAAGCCCTTGAACTGTTCACGTTTCCGCTTTGAGCGGCAGTCGTTTGTACTGAAACTTGTACAACGATCGTGTCGTTGACATTGCGAGCACGGTAGTCAGAAGAGAGATCGCCCAATGAATTTGCCGCCGCCCAAAGGCTGCCCATAGTTCGAGCATCAGGCGGTGGCATGTACTGCTCATGGAGACGTGTCAGGTAATCTGCTCGTAGTTCCTGAGCAGTTTTCTTCACCGGCTTGATCCCTGCGTATCCAGGAATTGCCGTAATCAGGACAAGCGAGAACAACAGTACTCGTCTCATATCAAAAGCTTCCTTTCAACAAGGTAGGCGTGACGATCTCAGCCACATAGGCCTGCTTGCGATCTGGCGTGGTGACCCGCACTTTGTCACCCGTGATTCCACCGTCGAGACAGACGACTCGCAAGCGAACATGCACGCGATCGTGATCCATCATGAGCATTGCGGCCGAGCCGACTCGCAAGGTGGTGGGTGCGGAAGAACGCGTCGATGAATCAGAGGCAGGAGCCCCCGAGGAAAGCAGAAGATTCGGCTGCTTTGAACGCCCCTCTTGTTTCACCGAAGCAGGCAGCACCAGATTAGGAGACGTTTCCGGCCACACCGCATTCACATAAAACGGCAAGCATTCCCTGTGATCCCGGCAGCTCATTTTGAGTTGGGCGGTATGGTTGTTTACCAGAGCGATCGTTTGAATTTCCAGGACTGGAGCTGAAACAGCTGCGGTGATCGGCGCTGAAAGAATAACCTTCACACCCTCTACAGGAAGCTGACGCACCTGCATCGCTGCGATAATTTGGTCGGGAGTCAGCGGGAAACGGATGTCTACTTTCTGAGCGGCAGCCCACACAGCATTTGTAGCCGCTAGTGCGGCACAGAGAAGACGACAGAGGTACAAGTTGCTCTTACCCAATTTCATGCGTAGCCCCTACTGCGAAAGCTGGTTGAGTTGCTGCATCATTTCGTCTGCCGCCTTGACGACACGGGAGTTGGACTCATAGGAGCGCTGCGCGACGATCATCTCTACAAACTCGTCGACGACGCTCACGTTTGAAGCTTCGAGTGTTCCCTGCTGAATCGTTCCAAGACCTTCAGAGCCACCGGGCGTACCGATGATCGGATCTCCGGAAGCGGTGGTGGCAAGGTAGATGTTGTTCCCCACGCTGTTCAAGCCGCCAGGGTTTACAAACAGTGCCATCTGAATGCTGCCGATCTGCGCGCTCTGCGTCGTCCCGGGCTGTACTACGCTGACCGTGCCATCGCTGCCAATCGTAATATTGGTCGCGTCCGGGGGAATGGTGATCGCCGGCTGCAAAGGATTGCCGTCCGCTGTAACAACATTCCCGGTGGAGTCCATGTGGAATGAGCCAGAACGCGAATAACCGGTCTGCCCGTTCGGAAGAAGAACCTGGAAGAAGCCGCCGCCGGAGATGGCGAGGTCCAGAGGATTACCCGTTGAATTGAAATCGCCCTGGGTCTGGATGGTTTCTGTCGAAGTGGGTCGAACGCCGAGACCGACTTGGAGACCGGCTGCATTGGTCGTCTGCTGGGTTGCGGCAGAGCCCGGGGATGTTGTGTTCTGGTAGAGCATGTCTGAAAATGCCAGCCGACGCTGCTGGAAGCCTGTGGTGCTGGAGTTCGCCAGATTATTGGCGATGTTATCTAGATTGAGTTGCTGAGCCGTCATACCGCTCGCCGCTGTATAGAGTGCACGAATCATAGTAAGAGCCTTTCTGTAACGGTTTAGGGTTAGCTAACGCGAGGGAGATCCTGCGCGGCAGTCTTATCAATCTCTGTATCGATCATGGTCATGGCATGCCGCATCCCTTCAGCAGCACGCTGTGCGTTGATCAGTTCAATCACGCTGGCAACCGGGTTGACGTTCGATCCCTCCAGCATGCCCTGGCGCACCTCCGACTTCGACGCTGCAACAACGTCTTTATCCGGCACCGTGTAGTAGCTGCTGCCCATACTTTGAGGGTCTGCCGTGGCGGAGAACTCGACGAGCTTCAGCTTGCCGGCAATGGCGCCATTTGCGGAGATCGTGCCGTCTGCGCTGATCGTGACGCTGGAGTTGCGAGGTATGGTGATCGGACCATTCTCTCCGAGGACTGGTTCACCCGTGGCAGTGATGAGTTGCCCTTGCGTGGAAACCTGTAAGCTCCCGTTCCGCGTGTAAGCGTTTCCGCTGGCCGTCTTTACAGTAAGGAAGCCAGGACCGTCGATGCCTACGTCGAGGTCACTGCCGGTGCGTGCCAGCGATCCTTGCTGCATATCCAGATGAGATCCGCCCAGAAGGCCGTAGCTGTTCGTAGCTTCGTTGAGTTGCGATGCAAGTGGCCGACCGGACCCCGCCAGCACAGAGCTAAAAGTAGTATGCCGAGCCCTGAAGCCGCCTGTGCTGCTGTTCGCAAGATTGTTGGCGATTGTATCCAAGGCGTCGGTGCGCGCCATCAGCGCCGTGCATGCTGCGTAAAGTCCGCTATCCATGAAGAATCCTCATGCATAGACTTGTTGCAACCTACGGGCCAATTGAAAACGGCAGAATTTGCCTACTAAAACACCCAATGTGCAGACTTTAGCTCGCTGTCTGAGTCGAAAGTGAGAAGAAGAACTTACTGACTAAGTAGATGAACAAATCTTGCTCTAATCTTCTTGGCCAGGACCTACTTGGCTATCTAATCCTGAAATGCGGCTGGTTCTGACTTGATAGCAACCGCCTGGGCCATCTGCAATATTTCTCCCCACCGGGATGAACTTGCCGGGCTCTGGAGTTCCTGGATGGCACAACAAAAATAGGTCGGGAGATGCCAGTAATCCGCCAACATGACCCCAACTGCGCTGTGTTCAGCCGACGAGCCGGTATCGTTGTTCCAGCCAAGGATATGCGGCAGGGTCCCCAGTTGTGAAAGCAACCCCACTAGGTATGCCTCTTCCGGCGACAGCCCATCCACACACTTCGCGAGCTCTCTGGCGCATTGAGCAACCCGGCGCCAGTATTCCCAATGCGCCAAGACATGGCTGCTTTGTGGGATGCTCAGCGCGCACACGACTTCGTACCATCGGTTTGAATTAAAGCTGACGATGCAGTCTTCGATACGAGTCGGGCGGTCCTCATCATTGGGATACTCTTCGCCAATCAGGCGTAGCAGCTGAAGAGTTGCACCTGGGTCCGAAAGAATGACCTCTGACACGGCGCTGAGATCGATCGACGGCTCCTGCAGCAACAACTCCAAACGCAACCTTGTCGTCATCATCGTTGGGATATTCGGCAACGAATCCAACAAACGGTTCGGGCTCGAGCTGCTTAGTATATCTGAAATGTATAAACTCGTTTCAACAACTGCGTACTGATCTTCTTGCATGAAGCCCTCAGCCGTCGACGGTCTAGTTCACTATCGGTACTTTTGCGCCAGACTTTTAGCTGGCCGCCAGACTTTCGTGTGGAGGCGCGTTACTTTCTCAGGCAGTGACTTGTTGAAGCACCTGTGTGATTCGCATTCCATAGTTTCCGTCGATGATAACCGCTTCACCACGTGCGACAACCTTGCCATCGAGCACAAGCTCTACCGGTTCATCAACCTGGCGGTCCAATTCAACGACAGAACCGCTGGTCAGATCGAGCACTTCACGCAATGACAACTGCCGCTGCCCGAAGCGTAGGGTGACGTTCAGTTCAACGTCTAGCACCAAGTTCAGATTTGACGTTGATGTTCCAGTCACTTCGGGAAAGGAGAAAGTTTGCGCGGAGGCATTTTGATAGGTCGTCACAAGCTGCTGATCAAAGAAGAGGAGAATTGACACCCGAATTTTCGTACCCTCTGCCTCAAGGAACAGCTCGGCGAGACGATCGGTTGGAAGCTCGGGTGCACTCATGCGCTCAACCTGAACTGTCACGGGCGACTTCTGTGAGAGATGCTGGCAAAGCTCGTTGCAGGATGCCTCGAAGATACTCGACAACGCCATCGCGTGTTCATCACCGAAGGCGTCAGTATCATCGAGCATGTCCTGCAGTCCAAGCGTGACAACTTCGGCGTGACGCAACAGCGCAAACCCTTGGCCTGATACCTCCCCGCTGAACGTGCATCGAAAGATTACGGCATCTTCCAAAGCGGGCGCCGTCGGGACTGGTTCAGTAGAAAGCGCTAAATGCCAAGTTGAGGTGCAGGCATCCGAAAATGGCTTTGCCAGCGCACCGCAAAATAGAGATTCAAGCGTTTTCGTGGAGCTGATTTCAGGAGCCTGCATGATGTTCTTCCTCTTTCGCTTCAACATCCGTGTGTTTGGAATGAATGGCATTCATAAGTTGCATGGCTTTATTGTTGCCCTGGCGAACAGGCAGCGCCTCATAGTAGGTCTTGCCCTCCAAGGTCAGCTTTCCCGGCATCGACACTGGAGCCGATAACATGAGAACGCTCCCTACCTCGATGCGCGCCAGATCGCGGACGGGCACCTTGAGATTCGGGATGTCTCCTGACAAAGCGAACTGACAGTCCAATATTCTCTTTTGAAGCTTGGGCAGCGGCATGTAAACCACCCCGCCGGTCTTACCGGTCGAGTCAGCCCTGATATTGCGCACCAGATGGCTTGCCATCGAGGCCTGGAACGCAATGTAAAGTGCGCCTGTCACTCCTGCGACGCTCACCTCGAAGTGAATCCGCAAGACCTTTTCAGTGGGCGGGAAGACACGGTGAGCGAGATTTGGCTTGACGCATTTTCCTGGTGTCAGAACAAAACCCACTGGCTGCCAGGCTCGTTCAATCTGTTGAGCGATCAGAGAACCCACGCCTTCCATGATCTCCTCATCAATCTCAGTCAATTCTCGTGCGGACTCCGGGTTCTTGCCCGAGCCACCAAGAAGAAGATCGATGACCGTAAACATCAACGAGCTATCCATTTCCAGCAAGAGAGTGTTTGAAGAGGGCTTCGCGGAGCAGGGCAGCATGTACGCTGCAGACATGCAGGTAGCCTTGAAATCCTCCATCGAGAATTGCTCTAAATGAATGAGTCGAACTTCAAGGCCTGTTCCGAGGTACACATCCAAGGAATTGGTGAGATTGCGGGCCAGAGTTTCATGCACCGTTGTCAATGTTCGAGCGCTCTCGTTGGAGAGGCGGCCGGCTGAACGGAAGTTACATGGAAGAACGGTTGAATTTGCGCTCATTGCGTGCGGAGAAGATTTGCCTTGAATTGTTTTCATCTTGCCCTCTGAAGCTGTACGGTTTCGGCAGACTTGAGCACGGCTCGAGGGCCTACCCCCTTGGGCTTCGACACGTCTTCCGGTGCAAGATGTCCCAGGGCAGCCTTCAGCTTGGCCAGAACCGCAGAGTGGATCTGCGAGACACGTGAGACTGCCAGGCCGACAACCTCGGCAACTTCTTTCATCGTCAACTCTTCACGGTAGTAAAGCGAAAGAATCAGTTGCTCGCGCTCAGAGAGTTCTGAGATGGCACGAATGAGATGAGCCTTTGACTCCGCCTTGGCATACATCTCGAACGGGTTATCCCAGCTGCTCGGCGCCGACTCGATCAGGTCGTGCGCCGTCTCACCTTCAAAGGAAGACGTTACCTCTTGTCCCACCAGGTGTAGACCATTGAGTTGCGTCTGAATCTCATTGAGGTCGGCGATGGTGAGACCAAGTTCAGCGCTGATCTCTTCCTTGCTGGGCGACCTCCCGAGGGCGCCTTCAAGCTTCAGAGTTGCTTCGGCTATCTCACGGGCTTTACGACGGATTCCACGTGAACCCCAGTCGAGGGCACGCAAGCTATCGAGGATGGCACCCTTGATCCGAAACTTTGCAAAGGTCTTGAATTGCGCGTTCTTCGTGTTATCGAATGTGCGATAAGCCTCGAGAAGACCGATGACTCCCGCATGGACGAGGTCGCCCAGTTCCACATGCTGCGGAAGGCGCTCCATCATGCGTGATGCGATGTAATGCACCTGGGGAAGCTCCTGCAGAATGAGTTCATTGCGTTCTTCGAATCCGCCTTCTTCTTCGGCGATCATCTTGTAAATCGTGTGCGCTGATGCCATTCGCTCTCCTACATTTACTACTTAGCCTGACTGCTTTCGATCTATCGAACGACTCCCAACGATTGCACCAAAGTCATTGGCGGTATCTCACTGGGGGAGATCACAACCACCTTCGGAATGAACGGCTCAAGCAGCCGGCGAAGGTAAAAACGGCCGGGTGAAGAGCAGAGCAAGACAGGCGGTGCGTCGCCGATTGAATCTCCAAAAGTCGCTCGCAAACTATCTAGCACGCGGCGTGCCACATTGATCTGGAGAGCGCTTGAGGAAAGCTGACCGGCCTGCATATTCGCTGCTCGGGCACACTCTTCCTCGATCGAGCTGTCCAGCGTGACTACTCTGAGCTCCCCTCGCGGATCTAGAAGTGGGCGGATTAGCGCTCTTCCCATTGCCTGGCGCGCTGCTTCCACAAGTGCAACCTGATTCTTGTTCGTCGTAGCCGTATCGACCATTGACTCCAGAATGGTGCCGAGATCCCGGATCGAGACCTGTTCACGGAGGAGCTGCTGCAAAACCTTTTGCACCTCCCCGAGGCTCATAAGCTTGGGGACGAGCTCTTCAATGAGTTTTGGATGAGAGTCGTTGAGCCGATCTATGAGACGTTTCGTCTCAGAACGCGTGAGAAGCTCATAGGCGTTGCGCTTGATGAGTTCAGCAAGATGAGCTGCCAGGACAGACGTTGAGTCCACCACTGCATACCCCGCCGCAATGGCCTGGGCCTGCAACTCCCGGCTGATCCATTTGGCAGGCACATCAAACGCAGGCTCCCGGGTCTCTTCACCAGGCAGATTTGGAACCCCAGTATCTGAGCTGATTGCGAGAAGAAAACCTCGACGCAACTCCCACCGAGCAATCTCAACACCACGAAGATGAACGACGTACTCCCCTTCGCGCAGGGAAAGGTTATCGGTGATGTGGATTGAAGGGACAAGAAATCCCAACTGCTGGGCAAGACTCTTGCGCAATGCCTTGACTCTGGAGAGCAGCTGGCCGCCCTGTTTAGCATCTACAAGAGGAACCAAGCCGACGCCCACCTCCAGCATGAGTTCGTCAAGCTTCAGGACGGAGTCCATGGCTTCAGCCGCCGAAGCGGCCGTTCCGACCTTAGCTGCGGTAGGCGAGGATACCTCAACCGATTCGAGCTCTTCGAATGGCTTCTCGACCTTCATCTTGTACGCAGCGAACATCATGGCGCCGGCTACGGGAAAGAAGGCCAGCTTGGGTAGGCCGGGGATGAGTCCCAGAGCACCTAGTACACCGCCACCAATCCAAAGCAGGCGGGGGCTATTGAGGATCTGCTTCCGGACGTTGACGCCGAGTGACTCCTTGGAAGCTGCCCGGGTCACCACAATACCGCCCGCAACGGAGACGAGCAACGAAGGCAAAATGGAGACCAGGCCATCTCCTACGGTGAGGATGGTGTAGGTCTTCAAAGCCTCCTGGAACGGAATCCCCTGCTGGAAGACGCCGATGAGGAACCCGGCAATGATATTGATCGCCATGATCAGGATCGTGGCCAGCGAGTCACGCTGGGAGAAGCGCGCCGCACCATCCATTGCACCGCAGAATTCTGCTTCGCGCGAGACGCCTTCGCGTCGCTTACGTGCTTGCTGCTCAGTGATAAGGCCGGCGTTGAGGTCGGCGTCAATCGCCATCTGTTTACCGGGCATCGCATCCAGCGTGAACCGGGCAGTGACCTCAGCGGTTCTGACAGCTCCGTGACTCACCACAAGGTATTGAATCGCAATGAGTGCAAGGAAGAGGACGAACCCGACGATGTAGTTTCCGCCGACTACAAACTGGCCGAAGGCTTCAATGACCTTACCGGCAGCCGAAGCGCCTTCATTCCCGTGCAAGAGGATCCGGCGGGTGCTCGCAAGGTCAAGGGAGAGACGAAGCAAGGTCAAAAGAAGCAAAAGACTTGGGAATACGGAGAACTCAACCGGCTTGAGAATCTGGACGGCGGTGAGGAGTACCAGAACAGAAGCTGTAATGCTGACGGTCAACATCAGATCCAGCAGGAAGCTGGGCAGCGGCACGAGCATGACGAAGACCATCGCCACGGCTGCGATTGGCACGACCCACTCGCCGGATGAACTGAGCATCTTGAGCAGGCCATTGCTCTGTTTTCCTGAAGGTATCGTAGATACGTTGATTGCGGGACTCATTGCCTGGCTCATCGTCTGACCAACTCTCCTGATGCATTGCGGTTGCGGCGCATGGCCTCTTGTTGACGGACTTCAGCCTGCGCGCGGAAGACGATGACGAGAATGTCAGCGACTGCCTGGTAGAGGGTTGAGGGTATGACCTCACCCACCTCCACCGTTTTATAAAGTGCCTGCGCCAGAGGCTTGTTTTCCAAAATCATGATCCCGTTCTCAGCGCCAAGCGCTTTGATTTGCTGCGCGAGTAGGTTCATACCCTTTGAAACAACCTCCGGAGCTGCCATCTCCGGGGTGTATCGCAGGGCAACGGCGTAGTGTGTAGGATTAGTGACAATGACTGTCGCGGTCGCGGCCGCCGCAAGGGCCTGCTTCTTCCGCATTCTTCTCTGCAGTCTGCGGATGCGGCTCTTGATCAATGGATTTCCATCGTTCTGCTTGTACTCTTCCTTGATCTCTTCCTTCGACATCTTGAGATCACCTTCCATCTTTTTCCAGGTGAGGAGATAGTCGACGCCAGCCCACGCCACGAGGACCAAGGCCGACTTCCAAGCGACTTCAAAGATCATGCCTCCAAGGGTTGTCACCAACTGGCGCAAGCCGAAGGATGACGCGCGGATCAGCATACCCCAGTTCGAACGGATACAGGCTTCCCCAATCCAGGCGATCGCTCCGAACGGCAACAGCGACTTGAGCATGTTGCTTACGCCGGCAAGCGAGAATATCTGTCCGACCTTGCTTGCAGGATTGAAGCGCTCAAATTTGAGCTGCATCGCCTCAGGTGCGATGCTGAGTCCGCCCTGGGCCAGACCCGCGGCCACTGAGAGCACCGTGGCCGACATCAGCACCGGGATGATCCAGCGGAAGACTTCAACCGAACCCCAGAACAAGATGGGACCGTTGCTTTCGAGATCGCTCGTCGAAGCCGTGTCCAGCATGGAGCGGTAGAATGTAGTCCAATGCGTCACCGCGCTTTGCGACATCATGCAAAGCGCGCCGATTGCCCCTGCTATGGCGAGAACACTCGGAAGTTCTTTAGACCGTGCGACCTGACCCTGCTCACGGGCCTTTTGCCGTCGTTTGGGTGTCGCTTCTTCTGTTTTATTCGAATCTGCCATTGTCGCCTACCGAGCCACAGCTGCCAGGTGAAGGAGACGATCGGCGAAGCCCATCGAATCGATAAAGAGAACGCGGAACATATCCGGCCAGTACTTGAGCGAGGTGAAGAGAATTGCAAGACCAAGGAGGCTCTTAACCGCGGGGCCAAGAAGCATGAGAGGAAGCTGAGGAGACGCCTTGCCGAGTAACCCGAGAACGATATCTGTGAGAAGAGTGGCTGAGAGTACAGGCGCGGCGATCTGGACTCCGATAGACAGGATCGCTGAACCAGCACCGATCAAGGTGAACATGAAGGGGCGCGAAAGCTGTGCTCCGCCGGGAGGCAAGTAGGTAAAGCTATTGCCAATAGCGCGAATCAACCAGAGGTGAACGTCCAGGCGTAGAAAGATGAGCATCGCAATCGACTGGTGGAACATCGCGATCACGGTGGTGTCCACCTGCGTATTGGGATCAAGGATGTTGATCAGTGAGTAGCCCATTTGGATGCTCAGGATCTGGCCAGCCATTTGAACCGCCTCAAATACAACTGACGTCGCGATCCCTATTGACACGCCGACCAGCAGTTCCCGAAAGACTAGTAAGGGCCAGTCATTCAGAGGCTGGGGCGTGAGGGAACGTGAGACCAGGGGATAGATCACGAAAGTAAGTGCCACGACGAGGACTGCTTTGATTCGAGCGGGGATGACAGCACTGCCGAGGAATGGCGCAAACAGCATCAGCCCCGAGAGTCGAACTCCGATGGCGAGAAAGGCTTGAATGATGTCTGCGAAGGGGATCTGCATTACTCGAGAACCTTGTGAAAGTCGGAGAAAAGCAGCAGTGTATAGGTGCTGATGTGGCGCCACATCCAAGGCATCAGAATGAAGAGCGTGGCTCCCGTCGCCAGAAGACGCGGGACCGTGGATAAAGTCTGATCCTGCAGGGATGTCAGAACCTGAATGATGTTGACCACGAGGCTGACCGCGATGGCGACCAGCAAAATGGGCGCGGTGAGGATAATTACCTCTTCCAACATCATTCTTCCCATGGCTACTACTGCGTCGGCTCCCATCAGTTGAAGCTCCTCATGAGTGAACTGATCAGCAGGTGCCATCCGTCTACCATCAGGAAGAGCAGCAGCTTGAGCGGAGTCGAGATAACGACGGGCGGAAGCTGCATCATGCCGACCGAGGTCGTGATGGACGCCACCACCATGTCAACAACAAGGAATGGCAGAAAGAGGACCGTGCCGATCTGGAAGCCGGCCTTCAGCTCCGAGAGGATGTAAGCCGGAAGCATGACGCGGAAGGAAAGGTCCTGCACATTGTGAGGGCGGGGCTCCTTTGCCAGTTCGAGAAAGAGTGCTACATCTTTGTCCCGGACATAGTGGGCCATGAACTGACGCATCGGCGTTCCGGCGCGCTCCAATGCTTGAAGGGGAGTGATCGTTCCTGCTTGCAGCGGGGTTACTGCGGTGTCATAGATCACTGCGCCAACAGGCTGCATGAGGAAGAAGGTCATGATCATCGACAGTCCGATCAAGGTCTGATTGGACGGCGTAGTCTGTAAGCCCAGCGCCTGCCGCAAGAAGTGAAAGACGATCAGTAGTCTTGCGAACGGCGTGATGCAAAGAAGCAGTGAGGGGATGAGCGATAGAAATGTTAGGAGGACGACGATAGTCCAGGGGGCGGACGCCCCCCCGAGGCCGGTGATCTGGAGACCGTTGGCATTGGCGGTTGCACCGGGTGCGTGGAGGAAGACGGAGCCGAGGGCAGCGATCATGAAGGCTGCTCCATTGAGACGGCGTCTTGCTGCTTGTCGAGGATCGCGAGCAGGGTGACGTTGCCGGCGGCGCCTCCAATGAGGAACTGAGCACCATCAACCTGAAGGATGGAGACGAAGCGTTTTTCACCGAGAGAGACCGTCTCCGCGACTTTGAGACGCCGAGTCGCGATTTGCTGAGTGCGCTTCTGCTCCAGCCACTTCCAGGCGGAGGTCAGTTGCGCGATGAGGGGGCGCAGGGCGGTGATGGGCTGGCCCAGTGGGCTTCTGACGCCGTGAAGCGCCGATGTTCCGTCAACGCTGTCCAAGAGTGAGGTGTTGTCTTCCGTTCTCGCAACGGCTTGCCAGGCGCTCATACGAGATCCGTGATGCGTGCGGCAAGACGCTCACCGACGACTTCAAATTCAGTCCAGGCCATGAGGATCCCGTTGACGTGGAGGGGGATATCCGTGCTCTGGTGGCAGGAGGTCTGAACCAGGGAACCCTTGGTCAGTTTGAGGAGCGATCCGACCGTGAAGCCGACGACTGAGACCTCCAGGGCGAGGGTGCAGGGGAGCCAGGGGACGAGCTTTCCTGGATCCGGATCCTTGAAGACAGCGATCGTGGCCTGAGGAGCCGCCTGTTGTGTTGTCGAGACCGGTGATGCAGTTCCCATCGAAACCCCTTGCGCCAAGTTCGGCGATTTCTCTCGTCGCATCCGCGGATGGCGTGAGATACCAGGAGTAATGCAAGTGGGGTGCCAAACGGGCTGGCAGGCCTGAGCCGAGGCAGAGAGGATGAGGCGAGAGTTGTCGGCTGGGAAAAACGAGGGCTTCACCCCCACCCGGGTAAGAGGTCCCAAAGTCTTCAAAGCAAATGATTTAGGTCTGGACTTCCGGCTCCAGACCGATCATGCACCCCCGGCGAAACGGGAGGTGCTGGGCTGTTCCGAAACGGCTCGAAACCGTACCCCGGAAGCGCCTGCGGTTCCCCTTTTTGCGGGGGAACTGCAGGCTCTCATCCGGTCCTCATAATGCGGGAGCCTATCTTAGCGCTACCCGGTGATCATCTGCAGGGTGGCCTGCGAGATCTGGTCGAAGGTGGTGACGGTCTTTGCGTTGGCCTGGTAGGCCTGCTGGGCGACGATCATCTTGGCGAATTCCGCCGCGACATCGACGTTGGACGACTCCACCGATCCGCCGGTGATGACGCCACGGCCTCCGGTTTCAGCGGTCCCGACGCTGGCCGCGCCTGAACCCACAGTTGCCTGATAGTCGTTGTTGCCGGTGCGAAGCAGGCCCTGGGTGTTGGCGAAGCTGGCTACGGCGACCTGGCCGAGGGCTACGGGGTTTGAGATGTTCGAGAAGGTGCCTTCAACGGTTCCGTCGGCTGCTATGGAGTAGCCGGTCAGGGTGCCGCTGGCGTTTCCATTCTGGGTGGAGGTGCTGTTGGCGCTGACGAGGCTGGTCTGGGTGAGAGTGGGATTGCCGGAGGAGTCAGTCAGATTCCATGCGAAGTTCATGGATGCTGCCCCGTCAGTCAAGGTGGGAACATTGATGGCGACGGAACCGGTAGGCGAGGTGAGATTGCCGGAGGTATCGAAGTTCAAGGTGCCGCTGGCGACGGTCGTAGTGGCCGCGCCGGTGTCCGCGGTGGGCAGATCCACCGAATAGCTCCAGGTGTTGGTACCCGTCTTGGTGTAGTTGACGGTGAGGGTGTGCGCATCTCCGAGCGAGTCATAGACTGGCGTGGGGCTGGCGAAGGTTGACCCAACGGCGGCGCTAGAGTTCAGGTTTGCGGAGATGGTGAACTTGGTGGTGGCGCTGGCGGGAATGACGGTGCCTGTGCCGATCTGGATGGGCTGGAGTTCACCCGAGGTGTTGACGACACCGTTTGCCGCAGGGTATCCCATGACGAGATCTCCGGACGGGGTGACGAGCTGACCGCTGGAGTTCTTGGTGAAGTCTCCGGCACGGGTATATGCGGTTGCGCCAGTTGCCGTCTTGGTGACGAAGAAGCCGTTGCCGGTGAGCGCCATGTTGGACGCGATTCCGGTGGCACTGACCGCGCCATCTGTGAAGTCCGAGGTGGTCTGTGAGGCGTTGACGCCGAGGCCGGTCTGGACGGGATCATTGCTGCCGTTGTTCAGGCTGCTCTGAGCGAAGACGTCACTGAAGTTGACGTTCTGGTCTTTGAAGCCGACGGTATCAAGGTTGGCGAGGTTGTTGGAGACCGCCTGAAGCTGCGACTGGCTGGCGATAAGACCGGAAAGGGGAACACCGAAGAATGACATTATTTGCCTCCGTTGGGGATGTTGAGTTTCGAAAAGTCAAGGGTGGAGCCGGGATCGCTCGCGGCCGAGGTGGCAGCATCCGACGCACTGGGTGCGGAGCTGTTGAGAAGTGAGGCGCGCGCGGCCATGACAGCGGCCGAACTGGTTGAGCTCTGTCCGGCGGATGCGACGCTTGCGGTCGCAGTGCTGGATGAGCCACCGAGAGTCTGGTTGATGCTGATGAGCTGATCGAGCTGGTTGAGCGAGATCATCTGGCCGACCATGGCGGTGGAGTCCATGGGTGCGGTGGGGTCCTGATTCTGCAGCTCTTTGACGAGCAGGTTGAGAAAGGTCGTTCCAGCGGTTGAGCCGGTGAGCCCGTCACTTGTTGTGCTTGAGGTGGTGGCGGCGTTTGCCTTTGCCTTTGCTTTAGCCTGTGCGGCTGCGGCGCTCTGACCCAGCAGATTTGCTGGTGAAAGGGGTGAAGCTGCCATGAATGAAGAAGACATTGATTCCTCCTGAATGGAAAAGTGTTAGATACGAATGTCGAGCCGGGCATCGCTGGAGGCGACCGAGGCAGATGAACTTGAGTTTGCCGTGGATGAAGCGAGCAATGAAATTGGGGAGCCTGTCAGGGAACCGGTGCGGCCTTGACGGCGGCTATCGTTGTGCTGCGAGTTCGACTCCCGGGCGGATTCGCCGGAGGATGCCGAGCTACTGTTGTGAACCTCCACCTTTGCCTGAATCCCGTAGGCGTTGCCCAACTTCTCCTGGATGGCCGGCATGTGGACGGCGAGAGCACGGCTGAGTTCCGAGTGGTCTGTGGAAATCTGAGCCGAAAGAACCTGGCGGCTCAACGAGGTGTTGATGGAGATGGAACCAAACTCTGTGGAGTGCATGCCGAGACGCATCTCCGACCCATGCATGGACTGGATCAGCTGGGCGCTGCTGAGGGCGGGCGTTGATACAGCCTCCGGCTTCACGGTAACCGGCGTCTGGGTTGCCGCCGCGTCCGCACCAGAAGTTATGGTGGGAGTTACTGCTTGAATCGAGGCGTGTGCGGGAACTGAGCTTGACAGAGCAGCCTGCAACGCCTGCTGCGCAGCGGGGTCATTGGCGGCGGACTGATGATCCGGCGCTGAGTGATTCACCTGGGGCTCGGCCTGGATCAGGGTTGCAGAGTTCGACGCGGCGGACTCTGTTTCAGAGGCGTCCGTATCGGACTCGTCGACCTTGCGTCTGGCGGCTATGTCTGAGGATGGTGCGTGAGTTTTGCCGGCTACACCAGCGGGCTTTGCGCTGCCGAGGGCGGCGACTGCGTTCGAAGTACTCTGGCCCGCGCTCAAGGCGGGTAGCGTTGGGACGACCGCTGGGACAACGAATGTGGTTTGCGCTACAGAGGCCAAGAGGGCCGCAGGATCACTTGGGGCGGGCGGCTGCGTGGGCTGATTTGCCGTGCCGTCCGTTGCGGGTGCCTGGCTGCTGTCCGGCGAGGCAGGATCGAGGAGACCTGAAAGATCCGCGCCGGGTGCCTGTGGGATGGGGAGCGCGATGGGCAGCCGGTTTGGGGCTGCTGCATCCTCTTTCGCAGAGGCTTCCGAAGCTGACTTCACGGGCTGGGTTGGCTGGGCTGTTGCTGAAGATGAATCAGGAGTCTGTGCGGGCTTGCCGGTTACAGGGGTGTCTGAAAACTGGCCGACCCCATCTTCCACGCCAGCCTGAAGGGGATGAACGGTTGCTGAGAACGGTGCGGTGGTCTGTAGGGAGGGGCTGCTAGAGGATCCCGGACCGCTTGACTGGGCTGACTGGTCTTCGGAGCTGCTTCCGTTGTCGGGCAGCGATATGCCGGGCTGTGAGAGCGCTACGGGGACCGGCACGGGGAGCGTACCGAACTGGTGTGCGGGGACAGCTGCCTGATCCGTGGAATTTTTGGGATGATCGCTCTTCTTCTCAACCGGGGATGTGGGCGCAGGCATGGCTGTCTGGGAGGCAGCAACCAGAGCATGCTTGAAGATGGAATCCAATGCGGCGGGAGGATTCGACTTCAAGTTGCCGGTCGAGATGCTGCTTGCGATCTGTGAAGAGATATGCACGATATAAGTAAAAGCAGGTCAGGGGCCAAACTGGATTTTTCGACTTACTTACGATTTACTGGTGTTATTTCTATTTATTCGGGCTGTAGCATTTTCGACTTAGTTTGTTACTGGGCATTGCGGTAATGCTTGCCGCCTTTACCCGGCAAACGATGCCTAGCGCATGGCTCTTCGGGAGGCAAAGTTGTCATCCATGATGTTCTGCTCCTGCCGTGTCTGCTCCCGGCGATAGAGGTCAAGGTGATCTTCACGCATACCTGCGAGGAGTTCCTTGTTCCGATGGGCCTCTTCATACACTTTCATCTGCTTGAGGCGGAGATCTTCCAGCTTGATGAGCTGCTCCCTGGCCTGCTGCTGCATGCGCTCCAAGGAGTGAATCTGCCCATAGGAAACGTGAAGTTCCGCAGCGGCCATCTGTCTTTGAAGATCGGCTTCACGCAATGCCAGCAAGTGAATGCGATGTCTTCGCAGAGTCTCAATTCTCTGCTTCGCCTGCACGATCTGTTGAAGGATCTGTCCCAGAGCGCGTTCTTCACGCTCTTCCGCTATCTCTCTCAAGCGCAGCAAGGTGGCGAGTGAAAAGCGATAGGCCATATCAGCTTGCCATCTCGTTCAAACGCTTGGCGACAGCGGCGAATCGCGGCGTTTCCTCTGATGTCTGCTGCAGAAATCGATTGAGCTCAGGAAGCACTTCCACGGCTCGGTCAAGCACGGTGTCAAAGCCCTTCTGGTAAGCGCCGATGCGGATGAGATCCTCCGACCGCTTATAAGAAGCAAGCAGGATTCGGAGCGCGCGAGCCTTACCTAGATGCTCCGGAGCGGCGATGGAAGACATGAGCCGACTGAGACTATCGAGCACCGAGATGGGCGGATAATGATTCTGCAGCGCAAGATTGCGATCCAGGATGACGTGGCCATCCAGCAGGGATCGAACCGTGTCTACGACGGGATCCTGCTGATCATCCCCTTCCATCAGGACGGTATAAAAGGCTGTGATGCTTCCCTTGTTGAAGTTCCCCGCGCGCTCTACGAGACGGGCCAGGGTATTGATCACGGAAGGCGTGTAACCCTTGCTTGTGGGGGGCTCCCCGGCTGCGAGACCAATCTCACGTTGCGCCATGGCAAAGCGAGTGAGCGAATCGACGACGAGCAGAACGTTCTTGCCTTCGGCGGCGAAGTACTCCGCGATGGCCGTGGCAGCGAGTGCCGCACGCATCTTGAGAAGGGGCGACTGGTCAGAGGTTGAGACGACGAGGATCGATTTTTTTCGACCTTCTTCGCCGATGACTTCAAGGAACTCCTGCACCTCGCGGCCGCGTTCTCCGATGAGAGCCATGACGGTTAGATCCGCTTCCGTACCGCGGGCCATCATGCCAAGCAATGTACTTTTTCCAACGCCACTGCCGCCAAAGATTCCGAGACGCTGACCACGGCCGCAGGTGATGAAGGCGTCGATGGCACGTACGCCGCAGCCAAGCGTATTACGAATGGGAAGACGATCCAGTGGGAGGGGCGCTGCTGCATCGACAGGCATGGAACGACGCGAGCCGTATGGGCCGAGGGAGTCAAGAGGCTCACCCGTACCGTCGATGACACGGCCGAGCAGCTCAGGTCCAACGCGAATGGAGGGACGGCTTCCAGTTGCAATGATGCGATCACCGTAGCGAATACCCTGGGGGAGTTGCAGGGTCATGGTGAGCATGGTGGAACCGCGAAAACCGACGACTTCGCCAGAGAAAGAGCGGCCTTCGCGAGTGATGATTTCGCACTCGTCGCCGACGGAGCAGGAGGGTCCTTCGGACTCGACGAGGTTGCCGATGACCTGGAGGACGCGACCGCTCCAACGCAGGCTGCTGCTGCGCTCAAGCTGGCTGAAGTAGGGTGCGAGAGGGGTCGGCATCAGAGGACGGGCTTGTGTGAGAGGACGTCGAAGAAGCCCTGCTGGACCTCCTTCAGTTGCACGTCGAGGCTAAAGTTGACGGAGCCGAGCTCGGTTTCCAGGATGCAATCGCCGGGCTGAAGCTCGGTGTCTTCAACGATCTCGATGGAGAGCTTCATGGAGAGCGAGGCGAAGTGTTGGTGCCAGCGCTGGGCATTGTCGGGACGGACACGGATCGTCGCCGCTGAACCTTCTTTCAGTTGACCCAGCGCGATCTGAACGAGGGCGGCGACCAGCATGGGATCGACCTGCGACTCACGATGAAGGATCTTTGCCGCGATGGCGAGCGCGAGGTGAACAACCTCTGATTCGACCTTGGCGAAGTAGTCTTTGCGTGTCTTCTCAAATTCGGCGATGGTTTTTGAGATCCGGGCTGTCTCATGCTGGGACCTGCCTTCGTACTCACCGCGAAGACAAGATTCTGTCTCTGCTGCTCCGCGGGCATGCTCCGCGGCGAGACGGCGGGTGAGGTCTTCTTCGCTGTGGTCCTCTGCGATTGCAAGTGCGGCATGGGCGGCCATGGCGGGCGCAGTGACTATCTGCGGCTGCATTTGGCGATACTTGAACTCTGCTACAGGAAATTGGAACAGATTCTTTGAGGGTGATTTGCTAGACGACATATTCATCGGCTCCTTCGCTCTTGAGGATGATCTTGCCTTCCATCTCCAGCTTGCGGGCGACGGCTACTATATCCAACTGTGCCTTGGCGACATCCTTGCTACGGACGGGACCGAGGAGGTCGGCTTCTTCCTTCATCATCTCAATGGCACGAGAGGACATGGTGGAATAGAAGTGGCCACGCAGTCTTTCGTTGGCACCCTTGAGAGCAAGCGTCAGGACCTTCTTGTCGACCGTGCTGGTGACGGTGCGGAGCTGAACCTCAGAGACCCCGAGGAAGTCGTCGAAGGTGAACATGAGATCGCGGATGCTGACGGCGAGAGTGGACTCTTCCTTCTCGATGGTCTCGAGGATCTCGCCCGATGTTGTTGCGTCGATGTTGTTCATCAGGTCAGCGACACTCTGGAAGCCGGAGTAGGTTTTCTTCTTCTGCTCTCCAACGGAACGTAGGCGCTTGTTGAGGACGATGGCTACTTTTTCAGCCATGGCGGGCGAGAACTGGCGAAGATTCGCGAGCCTTCTGACCGACTCGGCACGTACAGGATGAGGCAAGCACATCAGCAACGCGGAGGCCTGCTTGGTTTCAAGGTGGCCGAGGATCAAGGCGATCGTCTGAGGGTGTTCGCCTTCGAGGAAACGAGCCAGTTGCTTCGGATCGATTCGCTGCAGGGACTCTACCTTGGAGGAGTTGACCTCCTGCGAACGGATGAGCCGCTGGACCATGTCGCGAGCGCCGTTCTCTCCAAAGGCCCGATTCAAAAGGCGAGTCGCCATGTCATGCCCACCCTGAGCGATGTGATCCTGCGCAACCGTCATCTGCTGATACTCTTCCAGCACCTGTAAGGAGATGTCTTTAGACACACTTCCAAGGCGAGAGATCTCATGCGTCAGGCCTTGCAAGTCTTCTTCAGAAAGATGTGGGAAGATGCTGGCAGCTGTCTCCTCTCCGAGGAGAGCGATGAGGATTGCGGCCTTGCGCGTTCCGGTCATCTGGTTGAAATCTGTCTCCGGGTTCATTCTGCTTCTCCACGTAACCAGGCCTGCACAACACGTGCGCTTCCTTCTGGCTCAGACTTCACTTGTTGAACGACCTGTTCTTTCAGCGCGAGCGCCCGGGCCATGCTTGTGGATGGTGCAAGCAGCGGAAGGGCGGCGGCCATCTCAGGCAACAAAGGCTGTTGCGGGAGTTGTACGGAGACCGCAAGCACCTTCTTCTGAACGGGCCTGATCATGAGGACATAGGCGAGAACGAAAAGGATCAGCAGCATTGCATAACGAACGACTGAAGAGAAATCCGAGACTCCCTTACGCGCACGGTCGAGAGCTGTGACCGGTGCGACATCTGGTTCGTCTGGTCTATCGAAGGCAAGGTTTTCAACACTGATGACATCGCCTCGGGTTGTATCCAGACCGATGGCATTCTGCGCAAGCGTTTCAATCTGCTTCAACTCCTGTGGGGAACGTTTCGTACGAATCTCCGTCCACTTTCCGTTCGCGCCTAGTTTGCGCTTCACGGAATCATCCACAACCAGCGCGGCTGTGATGCGCTTGATTCGACCTGCCGGCTCAAGAGAATGACGCGTGATCTTGTTGACTCCATACGTTGCGTTCTCAGTCTTTGAGACCTGCGCTGAATCCTCTCCCACGGGTGGCGGAACGTTTGCCTTATTCTGCGGTACATTGCTTGTAGTTCCTGGGACTCCCCCGACGCCCGCACCTGCGCCGGTCGACTCGTCGGAACGCTGAATGGTGAGAGGAACACTCACGGCAGGATCGTATTTTTCCTGGTTCTCTTCCGTGGTTCCGGGGTCATACTCGACGTTGACGCTGGCTCGCAGATGATCGCCACCTACGACCGGAGTCAAGGTTGCCATGAGCCGCTGCGTGAGTTGACGCTCCGCGCCTTCTTCTCCCATGGCACCATCGCCTGCAGCGCCCATGGACTGGTTGGAATCTGCATCGATGATGGAAACATCGGTCGGCTTGAGTCCTTCTACCGCACCCGAGACGAGACGCTGAATGGACGCAGTTTCATCGTGAGAGAGTCCGCCGCGATTCAACTTCAATGTAACGGAGGCTTTGGCGCTCTTCTCACGATCGAGAAACACGGAATCGGTTGCCATCACTAGGTGGACGCGGGCGCTCTTGACACCGCCGAGCGTTACGATGGTGCGCTCAAGTTCGCCTTCAAGGGCACGCTGGTAGTTGACTTTTTCGTCAAACTCCGTCTGTCCCCAGGAGACCTTATCGAAGATCTCAAACCCAAGGCGACCGCTGTGCGTGGACTGATTGGATGCGACATCCAGCCTGGCAGCATCTACCTGGTCCGCCGGAACACTGATGCTCTTGCCGTCCGGACTTAGCTGGAAGGGGATCTTCTTTGCAGTGAGATCGGCCGAGATAGCCTGAGCATCTGCAGACTCCAAGCCGCTGATGAGAGGCTTATAGTCTGGCGTCACCATAAGGTTGGCGAACAGCGCGAGGAGACCGACGGTTGCCGCCGCACCTACGCCAAGGAAGAGGCGTTGGCTCTGCGTCCGGGTAGCCCAGAACTGCTTCGCTTGTACAAATATTTGATCGAATCCGGCCATAAGGGTCTCAACTCATCCAAATAACTTCAGAACTGCATCTTCTCGATATCCTGGTAGGCACTTACAATCTTGTTGCGTACCTGCATCATGAGTTGGAAGGCAACATCGGCTTTTTCAACCGAGATCATGACCTTGCTCATATCAGCATTGCCGCCCTGGATAAGCCTGTTGACTTGCTGATTTGCACTACCTTCAAGGTTGCTGACCTGGCTGATTGCCCCTTTCAGGACATCACTGAAGCCGCCGCTCTGACTGGGATCAGTCATGCCGCCGAAGGATGGAGTAGTCATTCCGGTGGGGATCGGGATCGACATACCGCCAATTGGAATATTCATATTTCTAACTCCTTAGTTACTTTTATCTAGCTCTTGAGAATGTCGATGGACTGCTGAATCATCTGCTTGGCCGCTGAGACAGCGGAGGCATTCAGTTGATAGGCACGGGTAGATCCCATAAGGTCCACCATCTCCTGCACAGGATTGATGGCCGGGTAAGCGACGAAGCCATCCTTATCCGCGTCCGGGTGGCCGGGCTCGTACCGCATTACAGGTGCGGCGGTATCATCGACAATCTGCGAAATGCGCACCGTTCCTGGTGTTTTTCCGGACAAGCCGCCCGTCTTGGCGAAGGTGAGGTGAAAGGAAGAGTCGCTGGCCGAGGAGAAGACCACCTCTTTACGCTTGAAGGGACCACCCGTATCGGTGTGAGTCGTTTCAGCGTTGGCCATGTTTGCTGCGATGACTTCTGAGCGCTGTCGTTCTGCGGAAAGAGCAGAACCACTGATTTGAAGCATGTCAAAGGGACCCATGACTAGCTACCTCCATTGATTGCGCTGAGTAACTGGTGAAATTGACCCTTAACTAACTGGGTGCCAAGTGAGTATTGAAGCTGGGACTGAGCGAGCAGCAAGCTCTCTCGATCAAGGTTGACGTTGTTTCCGTCAGGGCGCTCGAGGAGACCATTGACTTTGTTGACGACCGGCGTGAATTCAGAGCCATCCGCGCCTGAGCTCGCAGTCATCATCGCCTGCTTGAAGTTGACGTCCTTGGTGCGATACCCCGGGGTATCCACGTTGGCCATGTTGGAAGCGATGGTTTGTTCCCGGTCAGTGGTGAGTTCCAAAAACCGCTCCAAAGAGGGGGGAAGAAGAGATGTTGTGGCCATTATGCATACCTCCGGGGCGGGAGCCCGTATTCACGAATTCTGTTGCGCATGGTGCGGATGCTGATGCCGAGCATCTCGGCGGCCTGGGTGCGGTTGCCCTGTGTCATGGCCAATGTGTTCTCAAGATGAACTCGCTCAAGCTGGCGAATGGGTGCGCCGGCGATGACCAGAGGAGCGGAAGCAGCCGCTGGGATCGCCTTGGTGCGCGTCTGAAACTCCTGGTCGAAGCAATCAGCATCCAGCAGGACGCTAGGGTGAAGAGAGCAGACCCGACGCATGAAGTTACCGAGCTCACGAACATTGCCGGGCCAGTTATGTGCGTTGAGGCGATCTACAAACTCTGCACTCAGCCTGGGAGCCGGGCCTCCGAGCTTTGCTGCGAACTTCTCCACAAAGTAGTTCGCGAGAAGTTCGATATCACCTGCACGATCTTTTAGCGCAGGGATTGAAAGAGGAATGACATTAAGCCGATAGTAGAGATCGCTGCGGAACTTACCCTCATCGACCATGGAAGCTAAATTCACATTCGTCGTCGCGATCACCCGGATATCAACCTTGATGGACCGTGTCTCGCCAAGCCGCTCAAACTCACGCTCCTGGAGGGCACGCAGAAGCTTGGGCTGCAGATTCAGCGGCATCTCACCGATCTCGTCCAGAAGAAGCGTGCCGCCGTTGGCCAGCTCAAATTTGCCGGGCTTTGCTGTGGTGGCGCCGGTGAAGGCACCGCGTGCGTGCCCGAAGAGCTCGCTCTCCAGAAGATGCTCCGGGACGGCAGCGCAGTTGACTGCGATGAACGGCTTGCGCGCGCGATTGCTGGCTTCATGAATGAAGCGTGCGAGCAGTTCCTTGCCGGTGCCGCTTTCCGCTTCAACCAAGACATCAGCGTCCGTGCTGGAGGCGGCGCGGGCTCGGCTGATGGCGCGTAAAAGCTGGGGGGCGCGTCCGACGATGCTGCCAGTGTCTGAGGTGTCGGGACGAATGGCGTCCTTGACCGGCTGCATGACGCGGGCGGCAGCTTCTTCCAACTGCTCAAACGAGACCGGCTTGGTGAGGTAGTCGAAGGCCCCGCCACGCATGGCCTGAACTGCATCAGGAACACTGCCGAAGGCGGTAAGAAGAATCACGGCTGTGCTGGGGGAGACTTTGCGCGCGGAGCGCATGACTTCAAGGCCATTGCCATCCGGCATACGCATGTCACTGACAACGAGGTGAAACTCCTTGCTCTCTAGGAGTCGTGCGGCTTCAGTCACGCCGCTGGCCGTTTCGACGGTCCAACCGTTGCGTGCGAAGTTCACCCGCAACGCGGTGCGAATGCCGGCCTCGTCGTCTACGATGAGCACCGATGATGGTTGCGCGAAGTTCATAGGGTGGGAATCTCCACAAAGAAAGTTGTTCCGGTTCCAACGGTGCTGGTGACGCGAATGTTGCCTTCATGCTGCTTGACGATCTGGCTGCATACTGCGAGACCGAGTCCTGAACTGTTACCGCTGCCGCTAAAGCCGGGGCGAAAGATCTCCTCCAGATGCTCCTGGGTGATGCCGCTGCCTGTGTCCGCAAACTCGATGACGGCGAACGTGCTGTCCTGCCTCTCAGCCACAAGAACCGACACCTGAATCGTGCCGCCCTTTTCCGTGTGCCGAATCGCGTTGCAGATGATGTTGAGTACAACCTGCTGCAGGGCGCTGCTGTTCCCTCTGACCATGAGCTTCGATCCCGCCGAAGCGAAGAGGAGGGATACCCCTGCTTCGTCTGCGATGGGACGAACGAACTCTACGCTGCTACGGATTGAGGTGACGAGATCGATAGCGGTCAGCGAAGGGAAGCCCACACCATGGAAGCTAAGCACGTTGTTGACCGTTCCCGCTAAAGAGCGAATTCCGGCGCGAAGATGCGATATCCACTCGTCAGTTCCCTCTCCACCAGCGGCGATGAGGCCGGCGAAGAGCTCGAGGCTAGTGAGGGGGTTTCTAATTTCATGAGCGAGCGTGGTGGCGACTTCAGAGAGCGCTGTTGCTTTGCGTGCGCGCTCGCGCTCCTGTTCGGCCTGCTTGTGGACCGTAACATCACGAAGAATCAGGATGGTCTGTCTTACGCCACGGCCATAGGGGTCGGTTTCGTCACCGCGGAAGAGGCAGCGGTCATGGACAGAGAGCCAGCGCTTGCCACTGGTCGAGTTCCTGCAGAACTCCTGCTCTTCTTCTGAGCTGGTGTGGCGATGGAGAAATCCGGCGAGATCTATGCCGGTCTGCGCGGAAATAGTCTCCAGGCACTGGGCCGGAGCTTCGTCCAGATCAAGGAGGCGGCGGCACTCGGGATTGATCATCGAGATATCGCCATCCCCATCGACGACGAGAACGCCGCACGGCATGGAATCGACGATCTGTTGCAGGGCTCGGTGGACGCGTTCGTTCTCAGCGAGACTGGCCTTCAGGGCGAAGTTGCGATCTGCCAGTTCGTGGCTGAGATGTGTGACTTCAAGCTGGAGCTTTCCGTAGGACGCCTCAAGCCGAGACGAAGCGGAGATGAACTCGGAGAAAGCATCCGCGAGGACGAAGACGTCCGGGGGGGCGATCAGTCCGGGAACATTTATTGGCTCATGATGAGAGAGGTATTCCATCTACCAGTTCCAGATGCAAGCCAAGGGCCAATCTGAACTAGAGGAGGATTTCCTTTGCAGTTATCTCGCGTTCGGTCCCTGCAAGGATGCTGGCGCGCTCAATTACATTTCTAAGCTCACGGACGTTACCGGGCCAGTCATGTTTATAGAGCGCTTCAATCGCCCGCGCAGTTACTGTGACTCCGGGACAGAACTTAGTAGCGAAGAAATGCGCGAGGCTTGTGACATCCTGCTGCCGATCACGGAGCGGCGCGAGTTTGATGGGAAAGACGGCCAGACGATAGTAGAGGTCTTCCCGAAATAACTTATCTTTGACCATGGTAGGCAAAGCCGCATTGGTCGCCGCGACAACGCGGACGTCTACCCTGAGGTTATCGTTGCTGCCGAGTCTTTGTACTTCACCCTGCTCGACGAAGCGGAGGATCTTGCTTTGCAGCGATAAAGGCATGTCGCCGATCTCGTCAAGGAACAAGGTTCCACCGTGTGCGGCGTGGATGCGGCCGATGCGGGATTGCATTGCTCCGGTAAAGGCTCCTTTGGCATAACCGAAGAGCTCCGCCTCAAGCAGCGCTTCAGGAATTGCGGCGCAATTCACCACGATGAACGGCGACTTCTGACGTGGGCTGATCATATGAATCGCCTGTGCGATCAGATCTTTGCCAGTGCCGCTTTCCCCGGTGATCAGGACGGTGGTGTCACGGGGAGCAACCATGTGAACGAGCGCGTATGCGTTCTGCATGACGGGTGAATCGCCGATCATGCCGCGCAGGCCTGGACCTGCTTTGGACCTTCGCAAGTATTCGGTCGGCGTGACGGCAGGCTTCACAGAGACTGCTGCTGTCCCCTGATAGAGTAACTCCGCTAACTGCGACGCAAATGGGGTGGGGGATGAACTGCCAACCAGGACATGGCCCGTGTTCGCGTTCATTGTAAGTATTTCTATTCCGGGATAACGCTGGCGAACCATGCCGCAAAACTCAGCGGGCAGAAGGTCCGGCAAGAGAGGATCAAGGAGCAGAACATCTGTCCCCTTCTCCGCGTGCAGTAACTCCAGGGCTTCAGAACCACTTTGCGCTTCGATAACTTCCCAGCGCATCGAAGTAAGTCGTTCGTGTAACTGCTCGCGAAAGCCGGCATTCCCACTTACAAGTAGGATATGAACTGCACTACTATCTTCTCTGCGTGTGTGCATATTACCTGGGAATGTAATTCGGCAAATCCTTTCTCTTAGATCACCTAAGATAGGCTCTGCGGAACTAGATGCAGTGAAGACGTCTCACCGGAGAAACCTCCCCCAAAGGTAACCATCCTTTTCGAAATTCGCAAGTACACTTATTGAGTCTGGAAGAGGTATCCCATGCCGCGGACGGTACGGATCAGCTTCTCATCGTGGTCGCCATCGAGCTTGTCCCGAAGGTACTTGACGTAGACATCAACGATGTTCGTGTTGGCTTCCGCGGGCATGTTCCAGACCTCCTGCGTCAACATGGCGCGGGAGAGGGTCTTGCCGGCGTTGTCCATCATGTACTGCAGCAGGGCGAACTCGCGGGGCGTGAGGTCAATGTTCTTTCCGTCGCGCTGTACCCGGCACTGGTCATGGTTGAGCACGATCTTGCTGGACTTGGGAGCGGCGGCCTGCTGGGCCGGAGCATCGGACCGGCGACGAAGAGCCCGGATACGCGCCATCAGCTCGATCAGCGAGAAGGGCTTCATAAGGTAGTCATCCGCTCCGTGATCCAGGGCGGCGACAAGGCCTTCTACACCCGAGCGGCCGCTGAGGACCAGGACGCGGAGGTCAGGGCGGGTGGTGCGGATGGTCTGGAGGAGGTTGACGCCGTCTGCATCCGGCGGATCCATATCCATGATCATGAGGTTATAGGCGCGCGACTCGAGGAGGCGGGCTGCAGAGGCGACGTCGTGGGTGACGTCTACCGCGAGGGACTCGGCGGTGAGACCGGTTGCAAGGAGCTTGGCCAGCGAGGCACTGCTCTCCATGATCAGGACACGGTAGGCCGCTGAGGCGGTCTCTTCAGTCGCACGGGGGGCGAAGTTGAAGTCCTGGTTCATCATGGGAAGGAACTGTGCCAACAATCCGGAATGCTCAACCATCGCTGCCTGCATCGGGTATCTCCTTGGTGCGTTGGTTACCTTATAGCAGTCTGAAATCGGCATTGAAAGTGTTAGTCGTAGTACTTAAGTACCATGGATTTGTGACGGCAATTCGGCGGGTCTGCTATCATCTGGCAGCCGCGCGGGACTCCAGATGCACCCTTTTCCCCCGGCTCACAGACACCCTATGCGCCGGTTTCTCTACAGACTTCCCCGTTTCAAAACGGAGCTGCCCATGGACCTCATCCTGGGCGATGCCGTCATCCTGGGCGTATGCCTGAACCTCAGCGAGTCCGGCTTGCGCGGAACCTTCTCACACCCTGTATTGGCGGGGGCCGAAGGGCTTCTGACGATCTATCAGGGCGAACAGAACGTCCAGATTCATGCGCGGGTGTATTCCCTGAAAGGCGACGAGGCGAGGATTCGGTTTCGCTTCGACTCCGAGCAGGAGCAGCAAAACATCCGCGAGTTCCTGAAGCTGGTTACGCCTTCCTCGCCAAAGTCGTGGTGGCGCTGAGGCATAACACTTTCGTTACTTAAAGATTCCTTTCATACGGCCGAGTAGGCCTACCGGGGACTTGGCGGCTACCGGCGGTAACGCCATGGCAGTGGGCTTGGCCTCCTCAGCCTTTGGCTGGTCCGGTTTGGCCTCCGGAGCTGCCTCGGGCTTGGCTTCTGCGACGTTTGTCTTGGTCAGATCTGTCTTAGTCAGGCCCTTCGAGTCAGGCTTCCTGAGCGCGAAGTTCTGGACTACAAGCGAGATCCTGCGGTTCGAGGCATCCAGGGGCTTTTCCGGTACGTGGAGGCGTTGGTCGGCAAAGCCGCGGACCTGGGAGACCTGGTCGGTCCGGATGCCGTTCTCCTGCATCTCACGCCGGGCTACGTTGGCACGGTCGGTCGAGAGCTCCCAGTTTCCGTAGACGGTTGCGGTGGCGTAGGGCTGGGCGTCGGTGTGGCCTTCAATCGAGATGCTGTTGGGTAGGCTCTTAAGCTGTTCGGAGAGAACCTTCAGGATCTCTTCGAGAGCGGGAGTGGGCTTTGAGCTGCCGGTCTCGAAGAAGGTGCCCTTGGCGTCTTCGACGAGTTCGATGCGGAGACCCTCCTCGGTGACGGTCATCTCGATCTGCTTCTTGAGGCGGTTGAGGCTGTCGATCTTCTCGATCGCGCGCATCAGGTCCTTCTTCAGGGCGGCCAGATCGTCCTTCTTGCTCTCTTTTTCTTCCTTCTTCGATTCCTTGCCTTCGGTGCCGTGCTTGGTGGAGGTGCCCTTGGGGTCGTTGAAGTAGCCGGCGATCTCCTCCTGGGTCTGCTTGGAGGTGGAGCTCATGAGCCAGAGAACGATGAAGAGCGACATCATGGCGGTGACGAAGTCTGCGTAGGCGACCTTCCAGGCTCCGCCGTGGTGGCCGCCGTGGGCACCTTTCTTCTTGATGACGATGATTGGTTGGAGTTCGTCTGCCATGGGGTCTCCGGGGGGCTAAGCGGCGGCGGGTGCGGCGGACTTGTTGCGGCAGGCCTTTTCGACCTCCGAGAAGCTGGGGCGGAGGTGGGCGGGGATGGCGCGGCGGGCGAGCTCGACTGCCAGAATGGGGCTGGTGCCCTTGATGAAGGCGAGCATGACGACGCGGAGGATGTGGTAGTAGGCATGCTCCTCTTCGTTCATCTTGCCCATGAAAGAGGCGAGCGGTCCGAGGACTCCGTAGCAGAGGAGAATTCCGAGAAAGGTTCCGACGAGGGCGGCGGCTACTTTGTGGCCGATCTCTTCCGGGGGGCCACCCAAGGCTCCCATGGTGATGACGATGCCGAGGACGGCGGCTACGATGCCGAGGCCGGGGAGTGCGTCGGCTACGGTGTTGAGGGCGGTGGTGGGGAGCGACGAGGAGTGGTGGTGCGTGTCCATGTCGAGTTCCATCATCTGGTCCACGTCGAAGGGCAGGACGCCGCCGGTGATGGCCATGCGCATGGTGTCGCAGACGAAGTCCACGGCGTGGTGGTCCTTCATGAATTTGGGGTATGCGGTGAAGATGGGGCTCTTGTCGGCACCTTCAACGTCGGCTTCGATGGCAACCATGCCGTCTTTGCGGGCCTTGCTGAAGAGATCGAACATCATCTTCAGGGTGTCGAGGTAGCGCTGCTTTGTGAAGGGAGAGCCACCGATCACACCCATGAGGCCGGAGGCGATTCCCTTCAAGATGTGCATTGGGTTGGCAACGAGGAGGGTGCCGAGTGCGGCACCCCCAATGGTGACGAGTTCGGCGGGCTGGACGAGGACAGCGAGCTGTCCTTTTTCCATCATGAATCCGCCGATCACAGCGCCGAAGACAACAATTATTCCGATAATAGAAATCATGGGCACCCTCTCCCGGGGTCTCCTGCCTGCGTACACTTCCGGCAGCGAACCCTCTATCGACCGAAGTTCAGGACGATTTCATAGCGGATGCCCTCCACAAAGGATGTAGCCGAGAAGGCGGATGAGGGTGAGTTTGTGTGTTAGCGAACGGTACTCCCTCTCCCCCTGTTTTTATCCAAAGTATTCATTCCAGATACTTTATGGTGAAGTATGAGTGCAAAGTATTCATTCTAAATGATTTATTGGTAAAGTATTCATTTTGAACGGGTTATAGGTTAGCTGTGGCTTATATCAGCTCCCTGGCGAAAAGCCTGAGTTGATCAAGATTGATAAAAGCGATCAAGACTGATTAAGGCAGAGGTGCGTTTTTTGTTGTGGATGTGGATGAGGTTCACGACGGTGGTTCGTCCTGGACCTCTGGGATTTTCTCTGTACTTCTATTTTATCAAGGTGCGGGGGGGCAAATACCCCAACTATTTTATTGGTATAAGTGGTTTTGATTGTTATAGTTGTGGGGATTTTTGGGCTTCCGGGGGCTTGACAACGGAGTTTTGGGTTGTTTTCCTGGAAAATAGTTGTAAGTGATTGATGGGGAATGAGTTGTGGTTGCTGGCGAACGTCAGGCCGGGTGAGGGTTGTTCCGCTAGAACGACAACTACGGAGGTTCTGCGCTCCGCGCAGAATGACGGCTGACGGCTGACGGCTGACGGCTGGCGGCTGGCGGCTGGCGGCTGGCGGCTGGCGGCTGGCGGCTGGCGGCTGGCGGCTGGCGGCTGGCCGGGAGGGTAGCGGTTGGAGTTGGCCTACTTCCTTCAGGGAGTTGTGCTGCTCCAACCCATGTCCGAGAATCCGGACATGGGGCACCCAGTTGTGGTGAGGGTGAGATTTTTGGTGGGTGGGGGCGTGCTAAGTTTTGAGGTGTGAAAACCTCTCTTTGTTCTTTGGCTTGCTCTCGGCGTGGTTTGGTTTGGGTGGTGGCGGTTCTGGCGGGTGTCGGAGGAGTGGCTGCGGGGCAACGTGTGACTGCTCCGGTGCCGGCGGCGGTTACACGGGATCTCGATCCGGGGCTGATGAAGGTGATTGACGGGGCGAGGGCTGTCGATAACCATGCGCATCCGGTTTTGCCGCCGCCGAACGATAAGACCGACCGTGAGTTCGATGCGCTACCGGTGGACAATATGGAGGCGGAGACCGATACGGTGGCTTGGCGGACGGATAATCCGCAGCTTCCGGAGGCTTGGAAGGCGCTTTGGGGGTTCGACGGGAAGGTGCCGCTGGATGAGGCGGGGATGAAGGGCTTGAACGCCGCCCGGGAGAGGGTGAAGGCGGCTAAGGGGACGGGATATGCGGCCTGGGTGCTCGATGAGGCGGGGGTTGGGACGATGCTGGGGAATCGGGTTGCGATGGGGCCAGGGGTGATGCGGCCGAGGTTTGAGTGGGTGCCTTATGCGGACGCGCTGCTGCTGCCGCTGGATACGAGCAGGTTGGCGAAGGGGTCGCCGGATAAGGCTCTGTTTTATCCGATGGAGGATACGCTGCGGGGTAAGTACCTGAAGGCGCTGGGGATGGGGGCAGTTCCGGGGACGCTGAGTGAGTATCTGGCGAAGGTGGTGACGCCTACGCTGGAGCGGCAGAGGGCCGGCGGGGCGGTGGCGGAGAAGTTTGAGGTGGCTTATCTGCGGGGGTTCGACTTTACGGTGGTGACGCGGGAACGGGCGGCTGCTCTTTACGCGAAGGGAGCGCTGAGCGCGGGTGAGTATAAGGAGTTGCAGGATTTTCTGTTCCGGTACATTGCGCTGGAGTGTGGGCGGTTGGGGATGGCGGTGCATCTCCATGTGATGGCGGGGGGTGGCGGGTACTTTGGGGTGGCGGGGGCCGATCCGCTGCTGCTGGAGCCCTTGTTCAATGATTCTGCGCTGAGGAAAACGAAGTTTGTGATGCTGCATGGGGGTTGGCCGTTTGTGCGGGAGGCCGGGGCTCTACTGCAGAAGCCGAATGTTTACCTCGACTTATCTCAGGAGGCGCTAACCTTTTCTCCACGGACTTTGTCTGGGTGGCTTAGGGAATGGCTGGAGACCTATCCCGAGAAAGTCATGTATGGGACGGATGGGTATCCGCTTTCGGACGCGATGGGGTGGGAGGAGGCTACGTGGATTGCGGATCGGAATGTGAGGCTGGCGCTGGGACTGGCACTGACGGGGATGCTGCGGGATGGAGAGGTGACGCGGGAGCGGGCGGAGGGAATTGCTACTGAAGTGCTTCGGGGGACGGCTGCTGGGGTTTATGGGTTGAGGTAAGGGGTGAGCCGGCTGACTATCATAACGACTCGGCGGCGATATCGGCGAAGGCCTGGGTGGCCGCGTCGAGGTGGGCCTCCATTTCGCGGGCTTTGCTCTTGCCTACGAGCTTTGCAACGGTCTGATTGAGTTCATCTCTCACCTCTGCGCAGGCGGCCTTCACCGACTCACCGCGTGGCGTCATTCTGACGACCTTAGCGCGAGTGTCGGTGAGATCCGGCACCTGCTCCAGATACCCCTCACGCTCCATCTGCTTCAATTGCTGGCTCATGGCCTGCTTGGTCACGCCCGCACGCTGGGCGAGCGTGGTTGAGCGCGTGCCGCCTTCGTCAAGCAGCCACAGAACATTGGCGGAGGCAAACGGGAAGTCGACGTATCCACGCTGGGCAAGCCTGGCCACGACGGCTGTGGTGTGGGCACGCGCGGCTGTCAGGAGGCCTCTGGCGACATTGGGCAAAAGTTTGTTCATGGTAATTTGGTAAATTTGGTTGACTATCCACAAACCGTATGGGAAGCTTGTGGGTAATGGTCAATTTAGTTGACTAATTTCGCAGAGCCACTTTAGGTGGCCTGAAAGGAATCATATGGCAATCCTTCTCAATATCCAATCGAGCCCGCGCGGAGCGGATTCGCTGTCTCGCATCCTCAGCCAAGAGTTTGTGTCTGAGTGGAAGCAAAACCACGGCGATGGGACGGTCGTTCTGCGTGATCTTGCGGAGACCCAGCTTCCCTTTATCAGTGCGCCTTGGATTGGCGGTATTTTTCTTCCGGCAGAACAGCGATCGACGGCGCAGCAGGATGCGATCAAGGTCTCGGACGAGTTGATTGCGGAGTTGTTTGCGGCGGATCACATCCTGATCGGGACGCCGATGTATAACTTCACCGTTCCTGCGAATCTGAAGGCGTGGATTGACATGGTCGTGCGTCCGAAGGTCACGCACTCGGGACCGCCGGAGCGGAGAGGGCTTGTCACGGGGAAGCGCTGCACGATCATCATCGCCTCGGGCGGCGTCTACGATGAAGGCCTTCCGGCGGCGGCTTCCGACTACGAGTCCGGCTATCTCAAGCGCATTCTCGGGTTCATTGGGATCACGGAGGTTGAGGTTGTGATGGCGGGTGGAACGGCCGCGGCAGCCTTTGGAGCGACGACCATGGAGGAGCTTGCGGGCCAGTTTCGACCGGCTGTGCTTGCGGCAGCTCAGTAGAGCGATCGGAGTATGGGCGTTCGCGAGCGACAGGTCAGAGTCCGGCAAGATTGGACTTTGGATGTCGCTCGTGGATCGTGAGCTGGGAACCAAGGCTTCGCCCTTGACTGATCTGTGTCTATGCCTCTATGTCTATGCCGCGCCTTCAGCAGTTTGTATGCGGGCGGATTTCGTGCGACGGGAGTGGACTGATGGTTCAGGTGGCGGGGTGGCAGCCTTGACCGTGTGCTCGGGATGGGGCATCCAAAGAGTAAGCGATGTAAAGTTAAGGAAGCGGCTACATTTCCCTAATGAATCGTGGATTGTGTAGTATGCGGCACGGCGGACTGTGCTGTTAAGAGATTGATTGAGAAGAGGATCTGGACGATGGCAATGACGACGAATGTGAGCGCACCGGGGATCGGCAGCGAGAGAACGAAGACCGATTTGCGGGCGATGTCGATTGCCACGGCACTGTTTTTTCTTTGGGGATTTCTTACGAGTTTGAACGACATCCTGATTCCGCACCTGAAGGGGATCTTCGAGCTGAGCTACGCGCAGGCGCTACTGGTGCAGTTCGCGTTCTTCTCCGCTTATTTTGTGTTTGCGCTGCCGTCCGGCAAGCTGGTGGACTGGCGCGGGTATAAGCAGACGATGGTGATCGGGCTGGTGGTGATGGCGTGCGGAGCGCTGCTGTTTTTACCGGCTTCGACCGCAGCGAGCTTTGCGCTCTTTCTGACGGCGCTGGTGGTGCTGGCGGCGGGGATTACTTGTCTGCAGGTTTCGGCGAATCCTTACGTGACGAGCCTGGGACCGGAGAATACGGCGGCGAGCCGGTTGAATTTCTCGCAGGCGTTCAACTCGCTGGGGACGTTTCTGGCTCCGCTGGCCGGGGGCGCGTTGATTCTGGGTGGGACGCAGATGGCTCCGGATAAGCTTCACTCGCTGGCTGCGGCGGCGCGGCAGGCTTACCGGGCGGAGCAGGCTTCGTCGGTTCGGCTGCCTTACTTGGGGATTGCGTTGGCGCTGCTGGCGTTGGCAGCGGCGCTGGGGCTGCTGAAGCTGCCCTCGGCTTCGACGAATGAGTACACGCAGGACTTCCGGCCCGGGGAGCTGAACGAGGACAAGGGGAGCATCTGGGGGCATAAGTGGCTGCTGCTGGGGGCGATGGGGATCTTTGTTTATGTGGGGGCGGAGGTTTCGATTGGGAGCTTCCTGGTGAACTACTTTGGGCTGCCGCAGATTATGAGCATGAGCGAGCAGACCGCGGCCAAGTATGTCAGCTTGTACTGGCTGGGGGCTATGATCGGGCGGTTCATCGGGTCTGCGCTGCTGCAGAAGCTGCGGACCGGGATGGTGCTGGGGTCGGCGGCGATGATGGCTTGTTTGTTGGTGCTGGTCTCGATGGCGACGCATGGGCCGACGGCGATGTGGGCGATTATTTCTGTGGGACTGTTCAACTCCGTCATGTTCCCGAGCATCTTTACGCTGGGGCTGGCTAACCTGGGGGCGCTCACGAGTAAGGGGTCGAGCCTGATGGTTTGTGCGATTGTGGGCGGGGCGCTGCTGCCGCTGTTCGAAGGCTTTCTGGCGGACCGGGTGGGCGTGCAGCATGCGTTTATCGTGCCGGTGCTCTGCTATGTGTTTATTGCATTCTTTGGGTTTTCAGCGCGGAATCTGATGACTTCTACGGAGAAGGTTTCGGCTTAGAGACGAAGGCGTAACGCGGACGAGACGGATTGAAGTACGGATCAGAGCGGATTTGAGGCGAGGCTTGGGCTTGGCTTTGGGTCCGCTCTTTTGTTGAGTTGGATTGCTGTATAGCAGCTACATTTGGTTTTGGAGATTGTGCGATGAGCAATGTGATGAAGCGGTGTGGGTGGGCTGAGAGCGATGAGCTGATGCGGGGGTATCACGATGAGGAGTGGGGGGTGCCTCAGTATGACAGCCGGGCGCTTTGGGAGATGCTGATGCTCGAAGGGTTTCAGGCGGGGCTTTCATGGGCGATCATTCTGAAGAAGCGGGAGGGGTTCCGGAAGGCGTTCAAGAAGTTCGATCCGAAGAAGGTGGCGAAGTTTGGCGAGGCGGATGTGGAGCGCTTGATGGGGGATGAGGGGATCGTGCGGGCTCGGGCGAAGATTCTGGCGACGATCGGTGGGGCGAAGATCTTTTTGGAGATGGAGAAGAGCGGGGAGGATTTCTCGGAGTTTGTGTGGGGGATTGTGGGTGGGACGCCGATTGAGGGGACGGGCGTGGTGATGGCGAAGACGGAGCTGTCGGAGCGGATGTCCAAGGAGCTGAAGGAGAAGGGCTTCAAGTTTGTGGGGCCGGTGATTGTGTATGCGTGGATGCAGGCGGTGGGGATGGTAAACGATCATGCGACGGGGTGCTTTCGTCGGACCGAAATGGGAAATGGCTGAGAGTTCTTTGGGGCAATGAGCGGGATGCAAGGGGAGTGAGGCACTGCCCGATGAGAGAATCGGGGCGGCTTTCATGGATCGTTCCAATGCTTTGGGAGTTCAGGGTTTAGGACAAACGATCATTTCTGCCCTGATAAAGCAGAACGGCCCAGCATCTCTGCTGGACCGCTCCATCCACTGAAGGAGACTTATGCGAAACCTGTTTCGCGTTGAGGCCTCGGGTCAACTGGAGGTACCAGGACTCCTAATCCTGGCACTTGCTGGTTTTCTCGCTGTACTTGCCGCAGCTGCTCTACTGCTGCTCAGGTAGTTCACTCACTCCTTCCAAACGGCTGGAACCGTTTGGGAGGACTACAAGAGCTATGACTGATGAGATTCCTGGGCGTGGAAAAAGTCAAGAATAGTCTTGGATCAAAGTGTGTTCTTGGTCCCGAAGTGGTCTTGTAGGGGCGGGATGAAGATGTAATTGGGCCTTTCTTTTCACTTTGAGGAGCGATCAAGGATCAATGGGATTCGAGCTATACTGGGAGCGAATCGCGGACCCTGCGGGGTGCGGCTCATTCCGCTGCAAGGCGAGATCTCGTTGATCGACAGGTATAACTTATGGCATTGAAGAGCACGAACTCCATGACGGCGCGGGTTGAAGGATCCTTCAAGCAGCTCTCTTCTGCTGCGCAGACACTGCACAGCGCCACAGACGATTTGAGCAAGGTGATCCGTCAACTGGACGTGAGCCTGAAGAAGCTGGGTCTGGGCTTTCCGGCATGGGTGCAGGTGAGCGGTGAGGCCGACGAGGTTCAGTACCTGAGCCACGATCTTGGCTATGCGAAGGTGGATGGGAAGTGGGGTCTCGCACTGCGCGAGGTGACCGGCAACCACCTGGATACGGACGACGACGCGGAAGAGATCTGGGGCTTCAACGATGCGCCGCGTGCGCTGCGCGTGGATGCGGTTGGGAAGATTCCCGACTTGCTCGAAAAGCTGCTGGCGCAGACGGAAGAGACGACCAAGAAGCTGCAGGCGAAGATTGCCCAAGCTGCCGAGCTGGCGAGCGTGTTCTCCGACCTGACGGGCGGGGTTCCGGCGCTGCCGCAGTGGAATCGTCATGGGATTGCGTCTGAGAGCGCACGTGAGATTGAGGGCAACGGTGGGGAGAAGCCTGCGGCGGCCTCGTTTCGCGAAGGCGTCTCGTTCCCGGGCGAAAGGGCGCTCCCGGTCGAAAAGCCGCTCCCGGCGGAACGCAGCTAAGGATCACGAGCAGGAGATTCTGGATCACGACGCGCTGCTCCGGGCGATGCTCTACGAGCCTTTCCCGGGGGGCGCGGCGGTGGTGCTGACTCAGCTTGGACTGCTGGAAGAGGGACAGGCCGAAGGGCTTGGGGTCCGAACTTTTGATGCTGAGAGTGGCCGTTTGTCGCTGGCGATGGACGACGGGCGCGTGATAGAACTCGTGCGTGCGACCCATGCGCGGATTGAAAACCGGTACGCGGTGCTGGTGCGTGCGGGCGGACTTGCGGAGGATCGCGGGTTCATACAGATCGACCGGAATTTTGGAGTTACGGATTTGCTGAAGCATCAGGTTGTGTATCCGGAGACCGCGCACGACGAGCCCGTCTCTCACGTCTCCGAGGATGAGATGGTGGATGCTCCCTCGGATGAGGTTGTGGACGACGAGACGACCAGGATTCATGAGGTGAAGAGGCCCGTGGAGACTCAGGTTACGGCTTCAGACGAGATTGAAGCTTCAGGGGACGACAAGGCTGACGCTATCGTGGCTGAAGCGGCTGAGGCAGAGGTGGAGCCGTTGGCTGAGGTGGAAGAGGCCAGGATTGAGGATTGGGATTGGGCTGAGCCTGTCAGGCCTTTCGAGCCTGTAGATGAGGCGAAGGCTGTATGGATCGAGCCCGTCTTCGAGGTTGTGCCGGACGTTGAGGCTGGGCGTGTTTCGCAGGTCGAAGCAGAGGTTGAGAGTGTTCCTGTTGTCGTGACGGAGGCTGAAGATCTGCCGAACGTCGAGACGGAGGCGCTGGCGGTAGCCGAGGCTGAGTTGGAAGACGAGTCAGTGGCTGCGGCTCCCGAGGTTCATGCGGAGGACGAGGCTGATGCGGCTCGGATGAGGTACTACCGTCCGTTGGTGGAAGCGTTTGAGCCGGATGTGGTGGTGATGTTTGGGTGGATTGCGGAGACGGGGACGATCCAGACGTACGAGCACCGGGCGACGGGACGGTACATGCATATCGATGGGGCGAGCGGGCTGTTTTACGACCAGACCCGTACGCCGATCAGCCAGGCGGCTGCGCTGCGGCATGCGATGCCCACGGACTCTGTCCGGGAGCGGGCGAAGGCTGCTTTCTTTGAGGAGCCTCCTATTGAGGAGACTCCTGAGGCACCGGCTATGCTGGCTACGCGGCAGAGTGTCAGGGTGAGTGACGAGGCTCCGCATGGCGATGAGCTTGGGCTGGATACGTTTGTGCGGAAGGATGCAAACGGTGGCGAACCGAACGAGCGGGAGAGCTGGCGGAAACGGATTGCGGGACTGGGTAGGACGTTTCGGCTGGGGAAGAATATGGGGCGGGGCGAGGAGTAGGTCGGTTGTTGGAAGTACAGAGACAACGACAACGGCTTGGCATTGAACAGTTTCGAGTCGTGAGTTTCGAGTTACGAGTCAGGCGTTAGAAGACTTCCAAGCTTTGGGTCAGCCAGGTGTGGGCTGCTTTGGATTGAGCTTTGAGGAATTGGGCGTGGGTGGCGGTGAGCTGGGCCAGGGCCAGGGTAGCGGTGGGTGGGATGACAAGGGCGACGATCAGGAGGGATTCCGCAGCGAGGACGCGGCTTTTCTGTGTCTGGAGCTCCATGCGCGGGCGGAGTTGGAGTAAGAGGGAGCGGGCGGCGAAGTAGGTGGCGAGCGCGCTGAGGGGGATGAGGATGAAGGCGGGGATGGCCGGAGGGCGGATGATTGCGGCGAGGGTGTAGAGGGCCAGGCAGAGATCGATGAAGGCCCTGATGAGACGGAAGCGGCGGAGGTTGAGGAGCAGGCCGAAGAGGGCTGCAAGAAGGCACGCGGCGGCGGCGAAGTCCAGGAGCAGGTTTGCGAGGAGGTTGAAGGCGAGCCATAGGGTGACTGCGGCCGAGACGATGGAGGCGAAGACAATAGACAAACCGATGCGCCGGGTAGAGCGGGGTTGGGGCGGGGGTAGCGTTGGCCTGGTGATGGGGATTGGGGGACGGGTTCTTTTGGGAACGGTGGGGGTGAAGGTGTTGGGGCGGAGGGGGGTTTGGGTGGGGCTCTTTGAGACTGGCTTGAGAGTGGGATAAGGGTCCAGGCCTCTGAGGAGGATGGTGCGAGCGCACCAGGGGCAGGCTTTGAGGTGAGGGGAGAACTCATGGCGCGGGTTGACGGTGCAGGTGCTTAGGGATTGGCCGAGGTCGCGGAGGGCCTGCTGCCATTCTTTGGGCGCTGGGCGGGAGGCTGGGTGGGTGTGGCCCTGGATGAAGGCTCGGAAGAAGAGGCCCTGAAGGGTGGGCGGGAGCATGTCAAAGGGCGGCGCGGAGGGCATGGGGAGGATGCGTTGGTCGATGGTGGGGGCGTAGGGATAGTCGTTGTTGGCGATGCGGAGGTGGAGGGATGGAGCCTCGCCGCGGGCCTGCCAGATGCCGGAGTATGGGTGGACGCCTTCCATGACGAGGAGGAAGATGAGGACGGCGAGGGCGAAGTCGTCGTGCGCGGGGGCGCGGTCGACGCGGGTGAGGTCGAGGCCGTGGAGTTCGGGGGCGAGGTACTCGGGTTTGGCGACGGTGCAGCGGAAGGGGCCGGCTTGCATGGAGTCACAGTCGACTAGGGTGACGAGAGCTTGATCGGAGACGAAGAAGTTGCTTTCGTTGATGTCGCCGATGACGTAATGGGCGGCGTGGAGGGAGTCTACGACGGAGGCTATGTTTTCAGCGGTGCGGAGGAGATAGGACCAGGTGAAGTTGGGGGCTTCGAGGGTTCGGCTGGCGGGGTTGTAGAGCTTGAAGAGCTCGCGGTTGCGGGAGAGATCGAGGCGCGGCATGGTGAAGCCGATGCCCTGCCCTGCTGCGTTGAAGAGGACATCCTGGGGCCAGCAGATGGAGACGTGGCCGGCGGATCGCATGGGATCGTGCGGAGGATGGGCGAGCATGGCGCGGAGCTTTTCGAGCCGCTCGGGCGTGGGATGGGAGTAGATTTTGGCGGCGGTGCGGGGGTGGCCTTTGAGGGCGTGGATGGTGGCTTCGCCGCCTTTGCCGATGGGCTCGGCGAGGGTGATAAGATCTCCGGCCTGGGTGCGGAGGATCATGGACGACGCTTTCGGGATTTGGTGGATTGCTTAGACTTTTTCTTTGTGAACTGCTGCGCGGCGGGCGAGGGCTTGTTCCAGGAGCTGGAGAGTGGTTCTGGGGCGGGTGTTGGGGTGGCGGTGGGAGCAGGTTGGGGAGTGGGCTTTTGTGGTGCTGCTATGGGAGTGGCTGGTTCGGATGCGGGCGGTTCTGGGGTGGCTGGCTCACTTGCTGCTGGTTCGCGGACGGCGAGGATGAGGGTCTTGTCATCGTCTGTGAGGGCATTGACGCGGGCGGAGGTGAGGATGGCCTCGAGTTCCTGGACGGCTTGATTGTGGGTGGCTTCGGGGGCGGCGACGTAGTCGAAGAGGGGGTGGAAGAAGGCGGGGTGGGCGGTGTTGGTGGCGTGATGGAGGGCGAGGACCTCGACTCCGTCTGTGAAGAGGGCGAGGGCGGCGATGCCTGAGGCGGGGAGGATGGTGAGGACGGCGGCCTGGAGGTAGTTGTCGCCGGTGAGAAAGTCGGTCTCGTTGATGTACTCGGAGAGCCTGGGGTGGGAGAGGACGTGGAGGTCGCCGGTGGGGCTGCGGGAGACGATGGCGCCATCGCCAAGCTGGATGAGGGCGATGTGGTCCGGGGTGAGGATCGCGACGAGGAGGGTGGTGGCGAGATCGCGGAGGGGCTTGGTTTTGGCCAGGGTTTGGAGGGACTTGCGGGCGTGGGTGAGGGTCTGGGTGAGGAGGGTTCGCCAGGCGGCCTCAGTTTGAGGGATTGTGGTGAGTTGCGTGGTGAGGTGGTGGATGGCGGCTCGGACGGCGGTGGTGGAGCCTTCACGGGCGCGGAGGGCGGAGCCGGCACCATCGGCTACGGCGAGGAGGGTGATGGCGTTGGGGAGGGTCGCCTCTGCCTGGGCGTCCTGGCAGAGGAGGCCCGACTGCTGGTGGCTGGAGCCGGTGATGGATGCGGCGAGGACGCGCCAGGTCTGCATGGAGGGCTAGGCGGGTGAGCCGAAGGTGACGGCGGGGAGCGCGGTCTGCTCGTCGGCCTTGCTGCGGGAGATGCCTTTCTGGCTGGCGGAGACCCAGAGGAAGAGCTCGCGGAAGGAGAGCCCGTCGAGCTTGAGGACGCGATCCGTGATGGCTTTGAGGGTGTCCATGTCTGCGTCGCCTACGCCTACGGCGAAGAAGGTGAGGCCGCGTGCGGCGGTCTCGCGGCGGACTACGGCGGCGGCTTGCAGCCACTCGTCCGTGGGGGTGCCGTCTGTGATGAGGAAGACCCAGGGCTGGTAGTAGGAGAGGCCGGCTGCCTTGTACTCGGCTTTGCGGATGTTGATCATGCGGACACCTTCGTACATGGCTTCGCCCATGGGGGTGCCACCGCCGGTGGTGAGGACGGGGGCCTGGAAGGCGCCGGCGGAGACCCAGGGCTGGATCTGGCGGGTGATGCCGCCAAAGGTGATGATGGCGATCTCTACGCGGCGGCGGGCGAGGGCGTCATCCTGGATGTCGTGCTCGAAGGAGCGGAGGCCTTCGTTGAGGGCGTCGATGGGCGCGCCCTTCATGGAGCCGGAGGTATCGAGGAGGAAGATGCAGGCGCAGCGGGGATCAGGGTTGGTGGCGAATTCCAGGTTGAGCATGGGCGTGCGAGGCTCCTCTTGTGTCTCTTGTGGAGGATATCTCTGGACAGGAGGCATGGGAAGAACGTTTTGAGGTTCGGAGGGTAAGGTTACCGCTGAGTGGCAGCGGGGTTACTGCGATTGGTGGAGCTACGTTCTCTGCTTAGACTCGACGATGGCAACGCGCTCGTGGAGATCGGTCATGTTGCGGAGGATCGCCAACTTACGGTTGTGCAAGGCTTCAAAGACTTCGTCAAAACGGCGGTCGACAGAATCAAAACGCGCCTCAATACTCTCAGGCATGACGTCAGTATGTTCGTCTACAGTCTTTGCGCGCTGGTTGAGGACTACATCACGCCTGCTGCCGACGATCATGGACAACACGATGAGAGCACTAGGGATGCCGATGGAAAGCAGCAGTTGGATGTTCGTTACGATAGTCCCCTCCACTGCCGCGATGGTAGCAGAGCGCGAGGGTTACCAGGTGTAGTGGACGGTGTAGGTGTAGGTGGTTTGTCCCTTTGCGGGAACCTGGAGGGGGATCTCGATGGTGTTGCTGTCGCGCTTTTTGGAGTCGGTGGATTGTTCGGCGATCTTCCAGTTTTCGCCGCGGTTGAGGTGCTCGATGACCGTGACTGAGGCGGTGGAGGGCTTTTGGTTTTTGAGGGTGATGGAGTAGGTTTCGTCGAGGGTGTGGGCGCGGGTGTCGGAGTGGAAGTCGGTCTGGTGGCGCTCTCCGGTGATGTCGAAGGCGTTGCCTACGGCGAGCTTGATGGTCTCTTCCGTGGGGGTGTGGCCGATCTGGGTTTCTCCGACGAACTCAAGCTGGCCGCCGGCGCTGCGGCGATAGAGGCGGATACGGCCTGCAGGCATGGGGATGCCGAGGTGGTTAGCGGTTGAGTTCTTGAACTCCTCGCGGACGGAGACCTTGGTGTTGCTGCCGGTGTTGAAGGTGCGCTGGTAGTTGGGGTTGCCGGGATAGAACGGGGAGAAGCCTGCGCCGTCGTACTCGTAGACGCGGGACATGGTGACGTCCGTGGCGTTGAGGAACTCGACCTGCTTGGTCTCTCCGTCGCGGAGGGTGACGGAGCGGTTGAGATCGTAGAGGTGGAAGTCATCAAAGGCTTGCTGGGTGACCTGGGGAGCCGGCGCGGAGCCGGCCATCGCGCGCATCTCGTACATGGCGCGGCCGTTGACCGGTAGTTGCTGGAGCTTGGCGACGTCTCCGGCCATGAGCTTGATGTGGGCGTCTGCGAACTCTGTGCCGGTGTTGTTGTGGATGGTGACGGCTCCGACGACCTCGCCGCGCTCCGTGGGGCCTACGTCCCTGGTTTCAGGGGCGATGACGTTGTAGGTGCTCTGCCAGCTCATGCCGTGGGTGATGTAGGCGAGTTCTGCGTCGAGGCGGGCGGCGTGGGGGGAGTAGATTTGCCAACGGAGGGTGGGTTTGAGGAGGAGGCCGTCTGTTGAGGCGGGAAAGAGGGGGGTGCCGGGGAGCAGGAACTGGAGGTGGCCGCCGGAGTTGATGAGGGGCTGCTCTCCATTGCGGCCGGCGCGGATGATGGTGCCCTGAACAGTGGGGAGTGGGGCTCCGTTGGGTCCCGGACCTGGCTGGAAGTCGATGGTCTTGCCTTCGAACTTCTCGAGGAGGGAGTCCTGGTTGATGACGCCGGCGTCGTAGTTCTGTTCTGCGATGGTGAAGGAGAGTTTTGAGGCGGGGTCGCGGAGGACTACGGAGTCTGGCTCGAGGGAGCGGGTGACGTTGGTGGTGGTGACCTCCGTGGGGCCTTCTTTGAGGTCGAGCGGGACGTGGGAGCGGACTACGGCGAAGTCCTGGTTGTAGATGGTGAGGGAGGTCTGGGCGGATTGTTGGGCGAGAGCAGGCGAGGCGATGAGGAAGGCGGCGAGGATCGGAGTGTGTTTCATGAGTTTTTCTTTCCGGGCGGGTACTCCCCCACCCCCGTCAAAAGTATGTAAAGTATTCCATCCAATTGGACTTAGGTCCGGACATCCGAGCGAAAGTCTTTGTTTGACGCTTTGTGAGCCGCAAAGTCTTCATTCCAGATGAGTTATTGGTTGGCGAGGAAGCTCCACCCGAGCTTTTCCTACTGATTTAATTATAGTCTTTTGCGCCAGGGAACATGACATCTTTATTTCCTTTGGAATGTGAGACTTAGGTGGTTTTGGGGCTTGACAAGCGAATTTGCTGGTGTTTTTGAGGGTGTTTGAGAGCATTTTTTTTCTTTCCTTCGTTTTTGTTGTTCTGAATTGGGAAACAGCAACAGCAACAGCAAAAGAAAATACGGGGGTCCTTCGCTACGCTCAGGATGACGTGCATCTAGGGCCGTGTTGAAGGAGATCGCTCAAGATGACGTGCAGTCGAGGTGTATTGAAGCAGGGCGTGCAGTTGAGGTCGGTTAATAGTTCGTTAGTACATGAGGGCGGGGCGGTGGTCTGTGGAGTTTTTGAGTTTGAGGCGGCTGATGTGGACTTCCTGCGGGGTGTTGGGGAGGAGGGATTCGAGGTCGAACTGGTCTGTGGGGCCGGTGCGGATCTCGCTGTAGCGGTAGACACCGGCTTCGCCTTCGGAGTTCTCTGCTCCATGCATGGGGCGGCTGAGGAAGTGCTGGGCGTCTTCGAGGGTGGCTGCGGTTTGGTGGTCGGAGGCGGACGTGGTGAGGCCTTCGGCGGCGTAGGAGCGGATGAGCTTGGTCCAGTAACGGGTGAGGAGGTCTGTGTTGGAGAAGAGGTCTGCCCAGATGATGTCTCCGTGGACGGCTACGACGACACCGATGGCATGCTGCTGGCGGAGGGTGGCGAGGATCTGCTCGCGGGAGTGGGCGAGGTTGGACGAGGCTTCGTCTACCTTTGCGCTGACGGCTACGGACTGGAGGGCCTTGGCATAACTGGTGGTGGCGAGGGGTTGAACGTTGACGTCAGGGCGGAGGATGGTTACCTGTCCGTGGATGGCGCCAGCGGATGGAGCAGGCGGTGCGGCGGCCATGGCGGTGATGGAGTTGCTGACGGAGTTCCAGACCTGTTGCTGATCGCGTGCGACCATGGCCTGCTGGCGGACGGCGGGCTGGACCATGAAGGATTGGGCGGGGCTGTTGGCGGTGGTGCCGAACTTGTCTGAGGATTCTGTCCAGCGGCCGTGCTCGATGCAGAAGACGGAGAGGTCAATGGGGTCTGCGCCGATGGGGACGATGCGGTCTTTGGCGATGATGCGGTCCTGCTTGCCGCCGGTGACGATCTCTCCGGCGAGGAGAAGCAAAGGGCGCTGGGAGTGATTGACGAGGACGAGGGTGTTGACCTGGTCGCCGCGGTATTCGGGCTGGGCGATGGCGGGGTGCGCCCCGGAGCGGGAGCGGACGAGGCCGTGGACTCGACCGGCTTCTGTGACTTCTACCTCGCCGCTGCGGAGACCTTCGTCGAGGGTGAGGAAGGGATCGTCAGGAGAGGCTTTGGCGTTGGTGAGGACTACGGGAAAGAGGGTGAGATCGCCGGATTCGATTGGCTTGAGGATCTTGTAGGTGAACTCGGATGAGATGGGGCCGGCGTGGACCGGGGAGAGGAGGCCGGTGGCCAGGATCAAGGCGAGAGGGATGGATAACAGACTGACAGCACGCGGGTTCGTCATGATGGGTTCAGCTCCTTTTTGGCCTTGTGTGCCGCTTGATTGAGGAACGTGGGTTTGGGGGGAGCTTGCAGATTATTTTTTGGGAGATTGTAAGGGCAAGTGCAAAATGCAAGAACAAGAACAACTGCAACTGCCAATACGGAGGTTCTGAGCTTCGCTCAGAATGACGGGCTTTATGGGGAGGTCGGGCTTTATTGGCGTATCTTGAAGGCGTGGATTCTGTGTCGCTCCAAGACGCGGTGGTGCTGGAACCGGAGGAATCTCGGGGGGTGATGGGGGTGGCTTCCGAGGCGGTGCTCGATGAGCTTTGGCGGGGGGCTGAGGCGGAGAGCGTGGGGTTGAGCCGGGCGGAGTTTGTGGGGGCTTTGGTGCGGGTTGGTGAGAAGTGCGGGTATGGATTGGGGGCTGGGGTTGTGGCTGGGACCGCCGAGAAAGAGCGGTTCTGGCGGGGGTTGCAGGGGGCGGACCTGGCGTTGGCGCAGGCTTGTGCGCTGGGGCGGGAGGTGGCCTGGGAGAGATTTGTGGCGCGGTTCAAGGGGCCGCTCAGGCGGGCTGCGGTGGCGATGACTCGGTCGTCTGGATTGGGGGAGGATCTGGCGGACTCGCTTTACTCCGAGCTGTATGGATTGAAGGAACGGGATGGGGTGAGGGCTAGTCCGCTGGCTTCTTACTCCGGGCGTGGATCTTTGATGGGATGGCTGAGGACGACGCTGGCGCAGAGGCATGTGGACCGGCACAGGAAGACGGGGCGGGAGGAGCCGCTGGAGGATCATGAACCCACGTCCGAAAGTCCGGACGTGGGGCACCCCGTTTACGAGGCTGCTCTGGAAATGGCGGTCAAGTTGGTGCTGGGTGGATTGGGGGCGGAAGAGCGGTTTCTGCTTTCGGCTTACTTTCTGGATGGGCGGACACTGCTGGAGATTGGTGGGTTGCTGCGGGTGCATGAGGCTACGATCAGCCGCCGGGTGAAGCGGTTGACGGGGGATGTGACGAAGCGATTGCTGAAGGAGCTGCAGGCGAGAGGGTTGAGCAAGCGGGCTGCGGAAGAGGCTTTGGGGACGGACCCCAGGGATATTTCAGTGAATTTGAGGAATGTGCTGCAAAGTTCAGGGAGTGGAACGTTCTCTGAGAAGACGGGTTTGCGATGAGTGAGTTGATACAGGCCGGGCAGCATCTGGATGCGGACACGCTGAATGCGTTTGTGGAGCAGGAGCTGCCTGAGCATGAACGTATCGCTTGCCTGGCGCATCTGGGGGAGTGTGCTCGGTGCAGGGAGATTGTGTTTGTGGCTGGGGGAGCCGATGAGGTTGAGGTTGTGACGGTGGTGGCGCCGGAGCGGGCCTGGTGGCAGTGGGGTTCGGTGGCTTGGAGTGGGGCGGCGGCGGGGATTGCTGGTGTGCTGGTGGCGGTGACGATGCTGCATGGGCGGCACGCGGGGGTGGATCGTGTGGCTCAGGTTGAGGCTCCGGTGGCGGAGGCGTTGGGGTTGAAGGCTCGTGCTGCAGCACCACCTGCCGCCTCGGATGCCAAGGCCAAGGCAGCCGCGCCAAACCTAGCGAAAGCGCTCCGGTATGCAAAGCCAACTCCGCCTAAGGCTGTGTTTGAAGAACCCGAGGAGGCCGTTGCGAATGGTGCTTTGCAGGCACCGTTGCTGGGCAGGGATAAAGTCGTGACGATGCATGGATCGGCAACTGCGGGCGGGGTTCTGGCAGGATCGGCTGTTGCGGATGTGGCTATGCAAGCGCAGGTTTCAAGGCTGGCTACGGCTCCGGCTCCTGTCGCGACTACCGCTGCGCCGAAGGCCCTTCCGATGTACTCCCGGGTGGTGGGCAAGGCTTCCGCGATGCCTCAGACAGTGACTGTAGAGGCGAATTCTATGGCGCAGATCGTGGTGACGCAGCCGGCGCCTGTCGCGGGAGGGCTTGCCATGCGAGCTATGAAGACGGCGGCTGCTCCGATCGTTCTGCCGAACCGGCTGGCGGTGGCGGGCTCTGCTGAGTGGGGCGGGCGAGTCGTGGCTGTCGATACAGCGGGTGGTGTGTTCTTGAGGGTCGACGGTAATGCGGGTTGGACTAGCGTACGACCGGTCTGGACTGGTAAGGCCGTGGGCGTTGATGCGGGAGGGACTGCGTTTCGGTTGAGGGTGGTGGACGGGAGCGTGTGGGTGAGTGGGGATGGAGTGGAGTGGAAGCCTGCGGCTAAGGAGTAGGCGGGGTGGTTCAGGCTGTGGTGGTTTCGCCTAGCCACTTTGGGTTCTGGGCTGTGCCGTCGAAGTGGGCGGAGGTCTTGAAGAGCTCGTACTTGCCCTGGGATGCGGCTTCTTTGGTTCGGGCGAGGAGGGATTGGACCTCAGCCTGCGACATGGGCTTGAAGGTGCGGGCGGCTTCAAGGGCCTGGTCCAGGACCTGCTGGTTATCGATGCCGGTGATGAGGACGGAGACGGGTTGGGTGAAGCCGTAGTGGAGGGCTTCCATGGGCTGGACGGTTTTGCTGTCGAGGATGAAGTGATCGCCGAAGGTCTTCATGGCGAGGACGCCGATTCCCTGCTTGATGGCGACGGGCATGACCTCGTGGGTGAAGGAGCGGAAGTGCGCGTCCATGACGTTGATGGGCATCTGGACGGTGTCGAAGTGGAAGTTGTGACGCTGCGCGGTTTCAAGCATGCGGAGGTGGACGGCGGGGTCTTTGTGGCCGGTAAAGCCTATGTAGCGGATCTTGCCGGCCTGGCGGGCAGCTACGGCGGCTTCAATGGCTCCGCCTGCGGCGAAGATGCGGTCCGGGTCTTCCATGCGGATGATCTCGTGGAACTGGACGAGGTCGATGACGTCTGTCTGGAGGCGGCCGAGGGATTCTTCTAGTTGCTTGTTGTAGGCGTCCGCGGTGCGGCCGTCCATCTTTGACATGAGGAAGACCTTCTGGCGGTAGCCGGAGGACTTGAGGGCCTGGCCCATGCGGACCTCGGAGATGCCGTCGTTGTAGTCCCAGCAGTTGTCGAGGAAGGTGATGCCTTTGTCTACACCGGCGTGGATGAGCTTGATGCTTTCGGCGGGGTCTTTTTGTTTGCCGAGGTGGAAGCCGCCCATGCCGATGGCGGAGACTGTCTCGCCGGTGGTGCCAAGCTGGCGGTAGATCATGTCCGGGGACTGGGGGCGGGTGGTTGGGGCTGGGGTCGCTGCGGCGGCGGAAGCTTTTGTGGCTATGGCTGCTGTTGCGGCGGTGGCGGATTTGAGGAAGTCTCTGCGCTCCATGGTGGGTGGCTCCAGTCGGAGAGTGAGATGCGGACTGGAGGTGGAGGGTTACGGGAGTGGTTGGCGGGCGAAGAGTTGGGTTTGGGGGTCTTCGTAGATGAGGTGCCACTGGGGGCTGTGGAGGAGGAGATAGGGGAAGGGACCGCCGCGGGGGAAGAGGACGTGGGTGATGCGGTAGCGGTCTAGGATCTCAAAGACCTGGTTGGCGTTGAGGACACTGGCGTAGTCCTTCATGATGCCTTCGTGGACGAAGATGTCGGTGCGGCCGTCGAGGAAGACGGGGCGGGTGGGGATGTTCCAGGTGAGGTAGCCGCCCCAGTCGTAGAAGTTGAGGATGCGGGCGTTAGGGGGGAGGGCTCGGATGGCGGGGAGGGCGGCTTCCGGGAAGACCGCGGCTACCTGGGCGTGGAGTCGGGTTTGGGTGGGGTAGAGGTGGGCTACTCCGAAAATCAGGATGGCTATGGCTGCGGCGTTGATGAGGGGTTTGTTTGGTTTGGCGGCTTGATGGCCTAAGAGATCTTTGAGGTCCAGGGCGAGCAACGGGGAGAGGACTATTGCGGCGAGGAAGAGGAAGCGGGAGTAGGTGAGGGCGGCGTAGATGGTGATGGAGGCTAGCAGCAAATCTGCGAGGAGCCAGGTGCGGCGGCGGATGAGGTTGAGGGCGGCCATTCCGAGGAGGACGGCGAGCATAAGCTTGCCGCGGAAGAGATGGAAGTCGAGGCTGGCCCACTCTTCGACGTAGAGGAGGGTGAGTTTTTGCTGGAAGGCTACGTCTAGCGGGTAGGCTACGAGACGCCAACCGTAGGGATTGAGGAAGAGGGCGGCGAAGGTGAGGGCGGTGATGAGGAGCCACTTGTTGCGCTCGGGCCGGGGCCATGCGGTGGTGGCGATCGAGCCCCAGGTGACGGTGATGGAGTTGGCGGCTATGAAGACGAGGAGGAAGACGAAGCCGATGAGCCAGGAGCCGTGCAGGTTGATCCAGAGGAAGAAGAGTGGTGGGAGGGCCCAGGTGTAGTTTTTGTTTTCCTTGTAGGTCCAGAGGATGAGGAGCTCGGCGATGAGGCAGAGCCAGCCGAAGAGTAACGTGCGCGGGGCGAGGGAGACGGTGGCTAGTAGGGCTGCGATCCAGGTGGTGAGGAGCGCTGCGCGGATTTCGTGCGAGCGGAGCCAGGCGAGGAGGAAGATGCCGAGGATAATGGCTTCCGCGAGGAGCATCATGACGGCGAAGAGACCTCGTTCACCGAAGTGGAGGAAAGCGTAGTAGTAGGGGAGTTCGGAGAGCCACTCGAAGTTGATCCAGGGGTGGCCGTTGACGGTGAAGGTGTCAGTGTCGGCGCGGATGAAGTGGTGGGTGGTGACGAGGTGGCGGGCGTTGGTGAGGTGCCAGTAGACGTCCGGGTCGGTGATGGGTGGGTCGGTGTTGAAGGCGGCGAGGACGAAGACTACGGCCATGAGGGCCGCGATGAGGACGGCGGGGAAGATGAGGAGGCGGGAGAGCGGGTTGGGGGTGGGGCTCGGCACCATAGGGCTCCTCATGGGGTTGGGATGAGGATAGCCGATGGGGTGGGTGGTGGGAGTGTGAGTGCAACGGCAAAAGCAGATGCAAAAGCAATAGCAAAAGCAACAGCAAGTGCAAAGACAAATACGGAGGTTCTGAGCTTCGCTCAGAATGACGGATTTATTGGGGTGAATGGCGGTTGTGGTGGGGCGAGAGTAGTGAAGGGTTCGGTTGGTGGGGTGTAGGTGGTGAGCCAGGGGACGTGGAGGGCTTCGTGGGCGGCGTTGAGAAGGGTGGCGGTGGGGGTGTCTTCTCCGAGGTGCCAGATCATGAGGCCGCCTAGCTGCTGCTCTACGGCGAAGGCGGTTTTGTGGCGGATGCTGGTGGGGTCGTCGTAGGTCCAGAAGGCGTCGCCGTCGTAGAGCCAGGGGGATTGGGAGGACTCCTCGCGGTAGACGGTGGATTTGGCGATGAGGGCTTCGATGTAGGGATAGGGGCGGTCGCCTCGGATGGGTTCGCCCTGCTGGAAGAGGCCGTTGTTTTCCCTGGAGACGACGTGCCAGCCGTAGCCGTAGAAAGGCAGGCCCATGAAGAGCTTGGAGGCAGGGACGCCGGCAGCGATCCAGGCTTGAACGCTTCCCTGCACCGAGCCTCCGAAGCCACCGGGGCGGGCGTTTGAGAACGGGGCGATGAAGCCGGTGGAGCGGGCCCAGGGGCCGGTGTAGTCGTACGACATGATGCCGATGTGATCTACGAGGCGGGCGATGGCGGGGAGGTTGGCGGGGTCGCCGGTCATGCGCGGGCTGGGGCCTACGGCGATGGAGAGGAGCGCGCCGGGGTGGACGGCTTCGGACTGGCGGCGGAGCTCGGTCAGGAGGGCGAGGAAGTTGGCGGAGTCCTCCGGGTGGGGGAACTCCCAGTCAACATCTATGCCGTCAAAGAGGCCGGGGGCATGGACGCCAGGGGCAAGGTCGCCGCGCAGGAAGAGATCGACGCAGGAGGCGACGAAGGCCTGGCGCTGGGCGGCTTGGGCGTCAGCGGCGAAGTCTCGGGCCTGGCCTTCCAGCGAGATGAGGATCTTGAGGTTGGGGTAGAGGCGCTTGAGCTTGAGGAGTTGGTTGAAGTTGCCTCGGAGGGACTGGGTGGGGGTATCGGCTATGCCGTCGAGGCTTTGGTCCGCAGGGACGATGCGGGTAGTGTCGGCGTTGGGATCGGCGATGGAGCAGCGGCCGTTGGTGACGAAGGCCTGGGCGTAGATGAGTTGGTCAAGCTTTTCCGCGGCGTGGGAGGTGACTAGGTTCTTGACGGTGTACTGGGGCTGATCGTAGAGGCCCCATTGGGGGAAGTAACCGGTGAGGAGCGGGGTCTGGGCGTGGAGCGGTAGTACGGGAGTGAGGATGATTGCGACGAGCGAAAGCAGGAGACGAGAGAGACGCATTACGAGATTGGACGCGCGGTTTGGCTGCGGGGACTCTATGCAGGAGCGTTGGAGCGGGATTGAAGCGGAGTGGAATTCTTTTCGATGGTTTGTTGACTGGGGCGATGTTAGGATTGCCGCGAGTTGAAAGGAGTTTGTGCGTGGCTATTAAATTTCATCCTCAGTGGAAGATTGCCGATCCTTGGTATACACAACGGTACGGCTCGTATCAGGTCTTTCTCGATTCAGTGAATCAACAACAGATCATGGCGGCCCTATGGGCTGCGAATGGTCACTTCCGGGGCCAACCGTGGGTCACCGAGATCCTGCAGGATGCGGCGAGCACGTCGCAGCATAGCTATGACGTGACGATCGAGCAGGGCGTGCATCAGCCTGAGAGCTACGCGGGTGAAGACGGCTTCATTCTTCACTTCACGATGCGCAACTCGCGCGGCAGGGCCTATCACCTCTACGTGAAGCAGAAGGATAACGGCGCACTGACCATTAACGAGATCAGCTTTATGCGGAACGGTGCGCAGGTCCAGGTTTTCTATAGCTAACCGTTTCAGGGCGTCTTTGTACCAGGGCCATCTTTGAAGATTCGATCAGAATAGAAGCTCCTCCCGCCGGGCATGCGTGAGGGGCTTTCGTGCGTAGGGGTGACGGAGGTTGCGAAACAATTTGGGATGGGGTGTCGTCCTATGAGAATCTAAGCCATTCCCTTTGCGCTGCCGGGCCTTGTGTTGTCGAGGCCAGGTGCGAGATGTTTCATTCCGATTGATTCGAGGATTTGTTTAATGCCGATTCGCCCCAGCCTGTTTCTGAGTGCCGTGCTTTGCAGTGCGGCCGCGTTTGCGCAGAGTGCGCCTATCAAGATTGTGGCCGACCTGTCCGAGGCCCCGCGACGGTTGTATCACGCTGAGATCGACATTCCGGTGAAGAGCGGGCCGCTGACGCTGACGACTCCGAAGTGGATTCCGGGGAACCACAGACCGACGGGGCCGGTGGACGACATTACGGGTGTGGTGTTTACGGCGAATGGCGAGACACTGAAGTGGCGGCGTGACGATGTGGATCTGTACGAGTTCCACCTGACGGTACCGAAGGGCGTGACGAACGTTCATGCGCATCTGGACTTCATCGTTGAGGGGCGGGTGACGGATCACATGGCGGTGCTGGAGTGGGAGAAACTGCTGCTGTATCCGGCGGACAAGCCGGGGCGTGAGATTGCAATTCAGCCGAGCATTACGGTGCCTGCGGGTTGGGGGATCGGGACGGCGCTGCAGCCTACTGGGGCGGGGACGAATGCTGTGAATACGGGGATCGGCGCGAAGGATCATGGGCCTACGGCGGGTGCGACGACGACCAACTATGCGGCTACGACGGTGGAACAGTTGGAGGATTCACCGGCGATTGCGGGGCAGTACTTTCATGAGTTTCCGCTGGCTCCGGAGATGGGTGTGAAGCACTATATCGACGTGGTGAGCGATCTGCCGGAGGACTCGAACCTGCGGCCTGATCTGCTGGCGGAGACGGCCAACCTGGTGCGTGAGGCGAATGCGGCGTATGGGTCGCACCACTACAACACGTATCACTTCCTCCTGACGCTGTCCGATGTTGCGGGCGGAGAGGGTTTGGAGCATGGGCAGTCCAGCGACAACGGTGTGGGCGAGAAGGCCTTCTCCACGGCGCATCCGGGAAGTGATCTGCTGGCGCATGAGTACACGCATAGCTGGAACGGGAAGTATCGGCGGCCAGCTCGTTTGTACCAGGAGAAGTTTTCTACGGCCGAGCAGGGTGACCTGCTTTGGGTCTATGAAGGCATGACGCAGTACATGGGGAATGTGCTGGCGGTGCGGTCTGGATTGAAGACGAAGCAGCAGTATCTGGATACGATTGCGACGACTGCGGCAGGGCTGGATACGAAGGCTGGGCGGCAGTGGCGCTCGACCGAGGACACGGCGATTGCGGCGAGTATTCTGCGTGGCGGCAGCCCGGCGTGGTCCAACTGGAAGCGTGGGCAGGACTACTACCAGGAGGGTGCTCTGCTCTGGCTGGATGCGGATACGAAGATCCGGCAGTTGACGCAGGGAAAGAAGTCGCTCACTGACTTTCAGCAGATCTTTCTGGCCAAGGGCGGGAGCACGGGTCCGATGATTGCGCCGTATGAACGGCCGGAGTTGATTGCGGATCTGAATACGATTGCGCCGTATGACTGGGCTACGTTCCTGCGGGATCGGGTGGATGCGATTACGCCTCGTGCGGATGTGGCGGGGATCGAGCAGGGTGGATACAAGCTGGTGTATCTGGATCATCCTCCGAAGCGTGAGGCGGGTGAGGGGCCTCAGCGTGGGGGCGGCGGGCCGGATGTCTGGTACTCGCTGGGGATCCGGATCGGCGGTGGTGGCCCCGCGGGACGGGGCGGCGGCGGTGAAGGGACGATCAGCGATGTGAGATGGGGTGGGCCGGGGGATGATGCCGGGCTTTATCCGGGGCAGAAGATCGTCGCAGTGAACGGGACGGCCTTCAGTGCGGAGGCTTTGATTGCCGCGGTGAAGGGGGCCAAGGGGACGTCTGAGCCGATTCATTTCCTGGTGGAGCATGAAGGGGCGGTGAAGACCGTGGACCTGAGCTACCACGATGGGGAACGGTATCCATCGCTCGAACGAGTGGATGGGACGCCGGATTTCCTTGGGGATATTGCCAAGCCTCTGGCTGCTCCGGTGACTGCTGCTAAGTAAAGCTGGAGTGATGTGAAGGCGGCGCGGAGATCACTCTCGCGCCGATTTTGCATTTTGGGTGATTCAAGTGGAGGCGGTCGTTTGCTTCCGCAAACGATACCCCACCCTGTCGCGATGAAGCCGCGCCGAGGATGGGGCACCCGGGTTACTGGTCTTCTGCAGGGCGGGGTTGGGTGACGAGGACTGGCGGTTCGCGGTGGTGGGTGAACTGCTCGTAGGCGAAGGCGTAACCGAGGAGGTCGCCGTCGTGCCAGGGGCGGGTTGAGAACTCAATGCCGGTGGGGAGGCCGCTGGCGTAGAAGCCTGAAGGGACGACTATTGCTGGGACGCCGATCTTGTTGACCCAGCCGGTGTTGCTGTGGGGGCCGCTGGAGGGGCGGCCGTCGGGCTGGGGGATGGTCTCGTCGTTGGGTGGCATCTGCAGGGCTGGGTAGACGTAGCCGTCGAGGTGATAGCGGTCAAGGCCTTCGTTGTAGGCGGCCAGCATGGCTTGCTGCGGGGCGAAGAAGGTGGCGTTGGCTTCGGGGTCGGACTCGAGATCGCGCTGGGTGACGGCGGGCTGTCGAGGTGAGTTGGAGCCGATGATGTTGCCGGGGATGGAGGAGCCGGTGGTTTTTTCGAAGTCGGCTATGGAGTGGTATTGGGTGGGGCCGTAGTCGCGGAGGAAGTGGTCCATGCCCTCGCGGAGATAGGGGCGGGTGGTGACGGGCATCCTGGCGAAGGACTCGGGCAGGAGGTCATCCGCGATGACGATGGTGGCACCGGCTGCGCGGAGCTCGTCTAGGGCCTTGAGGAAGAGGGCGCGGGTCTCGGGGCGGAGGGTGCTGTCACGCGACTGGCCCATGGTGGAGGTGGTTGGTGTAGAACTCTGCGCAACGATGAAGGCGGGGACACCGAGGCGCTTGCCTTTGAGGGCGTCGGGCTTGAGGTAGGCCGTGTAGGGGGCGGGTTGGGCTTTGGTGCCCGAGGCTTTGGTGCGGAAGTCTTGTGGGTCTTCTCCGGCCATGACGCCGAGAGCTATGGCTGCGTCGGTGACGTCGCGTGCGATGGGACCGGTGTTGTCTCGGAGCCAGTCCAAAGGCGCGATGCCGGCGATGCTGACGAGGCCTCGCGTGGGTAGGATGCCGACCACTGCGCTGGTGCCGGAGGGCATGCGGATGGAGTTGGCGGTGTCCGTGCCGGTGCCGAGGAGCGCGAAGTTTGCTGTGACTGCGGTGACCGTGCCGCCGGATGAACCGCCAGGGGAGAAGCGTGCGTCGTAGGCGTTGCCGGTGCGGCCGAAGGCGGAACTCTTGTTGGTGTCAGACGCGGCGAAGTCCGGCATGTTGGTTTGAGCGAGGAGGATGGCTCCGGCCGCGCGGAGTCTGGTGACGACGGTGGCATCCTTGGGTGCGACGAGTTCCTTGCCGGGGATCTGGAAGTCCTTCCAGCCGTCGTAGGTGATGAGGCCCTTGATGCTGGTGTTGGACTTGATGACCATGGGGATGCCCCAGAGAGGGCCGGGGTGGAAGCTCTTGCCTGCCTGTGCTGCCGCCTTATCTTCCGAGGCCGCCGTGGCTAGGGCGGCGGCGGTGTCTACGTGGATGAGGGCTTTGTAGCGGGTGTCGTATTGGGTGATGCGATCGAGATACCACTGGGTGACCTGGACGACGGTGTAGCGGTGAGTGGCATAGAGGGATTGGAGCGAGGGGATGGTGGCTTCGAGAAGATCGCGGTCCAACTGGGCCTTGGTGGCTGGAGGCGTTGCGAGGAGCAGAGGCGTGGTGCAGAGGAAGAGCGCAGCGGCGCTGAGGGAACGGATGGAAGTGAGGCGGATCATGAAGGCTCCTGAGGTCTGCGCGAAGTTCCTTGATTCTGTCATAGGTATGCCCTTGCGTTGATGCATGACGCGATGAGCTTGTGTGAACGGGCGATCAGAGCTTCGTGAAAAGAGTTGAGAAAGTTCTTGCGTTCGGAAGCGTCACTGCCTATAACTGGGTCTATAACGAAAAATCAGTTTTCACGGAACCGCAAGGGTCCGCTGAATCCCTGCGCGTCTACGCGGAGAGGGCCTCTCCGCGCAAGCTTCACTTCTCTATCGCGTTCCAAACGCCTGTGAACCCTTAGGAGTCTTTATGCTTTCGCACTTCAAGCGCAATGCCATCGTGGCATCCATTGCAGTCTTTTCCGCGGGCGCGCCTATGCTGGCGCAGACGTTCCACGGCACCGTTTCTGGTACGGTGAGCGACTCCAGCGGCGCCGTCATCACCGGGGCGAACGTACAACTGGTTAACCCTGCAACCGGGGTCATTTTGAACGCTACGTCGAGCAAAGCGGGCGAGTTCAACTTCCAGGAGCTGCCGGTTGGCACCTATACCCTCAGCATCTCCATGAGCGGATTTCAAAGCCGGAAGATCGAAGCGATCGACGTGGCTGTGACGAAGATCGAGAACTTTCCGGTTGTACTCTCGCCTGGTTCTGCCTCGACCGAGATTGAGGTGACTGCGAGCGGCGTGCAGGTGGATACACAATCCAGTGCGCTGGTTGCGGTTATCGATTCAAAGGCGGTGGAAGATATGCCGTTGAACGGACGTGACTTTACCCGTCTGACGCACTTTGCGCCGGGTGTTGCGGCGATCTCGAACTCCGTAAATGGATCTCGCACAGCGAGCATCAACTTCCAGTTGGACGGCGCGGATAACGTCGATCCGTGGCTTGGGATTGTGGCTTCCAATCAGGGCGGTATCGCTTCAGTTCCGGGTGGATTGATTCCGATTGAGGCGATCGATCAGTTCTCGATGCAGTCGGGCGGTGAGGCGGACCAGGGGCGCAACGCGGGCGCGAACTCGAACATGGTGATCAAGTCAGGCACGAATCACATCCATGGCGACGTGTTCTATTTCGACCGCAATGAGTTCTTTGCGGCGCTTTCGCCGGTGGCAGGAGCCGGGACGCGTAAGACACTTATCCGTAATCACCAAGGCGGCTTCACACTGGGCGGACCGATCTGGAAGGATCACACGTTCCTGTTTACGGCGGGCGAGATTCAGATTGCGAAGGCGAACGTTGCGCTTTCCGACACGGTTGTGTCAGATGCATGGATCACGGCTGCCACGGCCAATATTGCAGCGTTCAACAAGGCGGGCGCCATCGATCCAATCACGAAACAGCCCTATGCAGTGAGCGCCCTCAGCACGAACCTCTACAATCTGCTGTACCCCGCAAATTCAAAGGGATCGGCGGCGACGACGAACAATTATTTTGCGAGCGGCACCTCGAATTACAACAGCTATAACGGGATCGTCAAGCTGGACCATCACTTCAGCGATAAGCAAAGCCTTTCGCTCCGTTACTTAGGGACGACCGGAACGCAAACTGCGCCGACTGCGTCTGACTACGCACAATACTTCCAAACTGCGCCGATGCACATTCACAACTTCGGCATCATCCATAGCTACATCTTTAGTCCCCGGTTGCTGAACACGGTAACCTTTGCGACCAACTACTTCCTGCAGACGTTCAATGACGCCGATCAAAACTTTCATCCTCAGGCGAACGCAGGGCTGAATCTTGGGATCACCAATGCCATCATCGCAGCAGGTGCACCGAGCATTCTGATCACGGGCTTCGATCAGACCGGTGCTACCCAGCCCTCCGGGCGTACCGATGTGACTGGACACGTTACCGATAACTTTCACTGGACGCTGGGCAAGCATGAGCTCAAGTTCGGCGGCGAGTATCGTCACTCCAACGTGAACCAGCTTTACTTCTCAAGCGCGCGTGGAACGTTTACGTTCGACGGCTCGCGTGGTCCCTGGTCAAGCTCAGCCGGTACACAGCTTGCGGATCTTTCCGACTTCCTGATCGGCGCTCCGACCGCCTCCTCAGGCGCCCGCCTGCTCCAGGGGAACGCTCAACGTGTCTGGACCTACAACACCGAGGACTTCTGGGTGCAGGATGACTTCCAGGCGACGAAGAAGTTGAGCCTGAATTACGGTATCCGCTACACGGTCCCGGGTGTGATCCAGGCGGCAGCGAACGATATCTATCAGTTCGTCCCTGGTACGACGCCTGGTTTCCAGAAGGGCTACTACCCGGAGTACTACAGTGGCGTCGCCCCTCGCATAGGCTTCTCCTATGCCCCCTTTGCGGATGAGCGGACCGTTATCCGCGGATCGTATGGAATCTTCTATGACTTCCCGGCGATGAGCAGCTGGATTACGGGTACCACAACCAACGGCGGTGCAGCCTATGCACAGAACAACCCTGCCGGCCCGGATGCCGCCGTCATCTTCAACCAAAGCGGTTTCGAGTGGGCGCAGAACGTAAATCCCTTTGTGGGCGCGGCTGCTCCTCAGGTGGGTGCGTTTGGAGTGAATCAGAACTTCAAGATGCCGCGAGCCACGGTTGTCAGCTTCAATGTGGAGCAACAACTCTCGAAGTCAACTCTCTTCTCGGTTGGATATGTCGGTTCGTTTGGCTCTCACCTGGAGAATCTGTACAACATCAACCAGCCGGTTGCGAACGGAACGAAGGTCGCCAATACGAACCGTCCTTATGATGCAACGACCGTGTACCCCAATGAAAATCCCACCTTTCAGGGACAGAAGCTGCTGGCGATCAATCAGCTGAATTTTGAAGCTGCCTCCAACTTCCACTCTCTGCAGACGACTGTGAAACAGGCTTTGTGGAAGGGTATTACCGCCACCTTGAATTACACCTGGTCAAAGTCTATGGATGATGCGTCCAGCAGCACGACCCCAATGAACAGCTACAACCTGCACCAGGACTACGGGCAGAGCACCTTCGACAATCGCAATGTCGTCAACGGATTCGTCATCTACAGCATTCCTCAGTTCGGTCACTTCATGCCGAAGCTGACGAAGGGTTACCAGGTCAACGCCTTGTATACCTATTCCAGCGGAAACCCAATCAGCCCGCAGTACAGCACGAACGTCGACGGAACGGGTGAACTCAAGGACCGGCCCAACTACACAGGGGTGAGCCCTTTCACTGGCGTGCAACTCGCTACGAGCACAAGCTCACAGCGCACTTACCGCTATCTGCAGAACCTGGTCTCAAACCCGTCGTTCACATGCCCTGGAGCGGTCTCCACCTCAACTACCAACCCCGCCGTCTGCCCCACAACCGTTACGGGTGTCTACGGGAATGAAAAGCGGGACAACTTTACTGGTCCGAACTTCCGTACTGTCGATTTCTCGTTGATCAAGCACACGCCTGTCACTGAGAAGGTCATGTCTGAGTTCCGCGTTGAGATCTTCAACATCTTCAACTTCAATAACTTTGCCCCACCCACGGTCACTGCAACAAGCAGCTCGTTTGGAATCATCAGCAATACCCGTAACGGTGCTGCATCACCGGGTATCGGCTTTGGCGAGCCATTCAATATTCAGTTTGCTTTGAAGCTGACCTTCTAACCTTTGCAAGCAGGTCATCCCTATGTGCGTCCTGAAAAATGATTCGTAGATCTTGTTGCAATGCTTCTACTGGCGGCCACTCTCGGCCGCCAGTTTTATTTAGACGATGGCGAAAAGGGCAGAGTTTACAGAGACGCGTCAGTTAAGACGAACAATAACGTTTGTAGCACTTTACCCGGCCAAGAGCGTAATCGCTGGCCGGGTTTCTTGTGTGTGCCACGAAACTTTTTCGGGTGATTGACCATCCATCTATCCGAGGTAACAACTTTGGGCTCCGTTCGATTGCGTCGATGGCTTTGTGTCTCTGGTTGGAGGAGGACGTCCGATCAATGAGTGAAGAACAGCAAAGAGGAAGCAGCGGAGCGGAGTTGGGGGCGTCGTTTGAGGCGCATAACTCAGAGTCCTATGGTGGCGATGTCGGCCGAAGCTTCACAGAGAAGAACGGCGAAGAAGAACGGCACAAGCGCGAACACAAAAGCCATGCGTGGATCTGGATCACGGCGATCATTGTGATTGTGGTGGCTATCCTGCTGGTGGAACGTGGGAAGAGCGATAAGACTTCGACCAAAGCTGGGGCGGGTGGCGCGGCGGCCGGCAAGAGCGGTGGCGGGCGCGGACAGCAGGGGCCGGCGGCTATTACGGTGGGGCAATCGAAGACCGGCAACATCAATGTTTATGTGGATGCTCTTGGAACAGTGACGCCAACCAACACCGTCACGATCTACAGCCAGATCACTGGGAAGGTGATGGCGGTTTACTACCGCGAAGGACAGATTGTGAGGAAGGGTCAACCGTTGATCGATATCGATCCACGGCCTTATGAAGCGACACTCACACAGGCCGAGGGAACGCTTCAGCACGATCAAGGTGTGCTGGCTGAGGCGCGGATCGACCTGGAGCGGTATCAGATTGCTTTTTCAAAGAACGCGATTGCGCGGCAACAGCTCGAGGATCAGCAGCAGGTTGTGCTGCAGGATGAAGGGACCGTCAAGACGGATGAGGGCACGGTTGCTTACGACAAGGTGCAACTGTCGTACTGCCATATCGTTTCTCCGATCAATGGGCGGGTGGGATTGCGGCTTGTCGATCCGGGTAATACCGTGTTCTCCGGTACGGGATCGACGCTGGTTGTGGTGACGCAACTGCAGCCGATTACGGTTGTGTTCAATGTGTCCGAGGATGATCTTCCTGCGATTCAGGCGCAGTTGAAGGGTGGCCGGACGCTTGAGGTCGATGCATACGATCGGGCAAATGATAAGCAGATAGAAGCGGGCAAGCTGAACTCGTTGGATAACCAGATCGATACGACGACTGGAACGGTAAAGTTCAGGGCTGGCTTCAATAACACCGGACTGACGCTGTTTCCGAATCAGTTTGTGAATGCGCGGCTGCTGGAGAAGACGTTGAAGGGGACAGTCCTGGTGCCTTCAGCGGCGGTGCAGCATAACGGCACACAGGCCTTTGTGTATGTGGTGAAGCCCAACAAGACGGTTGGCGTGCAGAACGTCACCGCGTTGACGAGCGATGAGAAAGATACGGCTGTGCAAGGGCTTGGGGCCGGTACGGATGTGGCTACGAGCGGGTTCGACCGGCTGGAGAATGGAGTGCCGGTCCTCATCAACCAAAAGGCTCCAGGACAGGCAGCGGCACAGGGGCACGGCAGCAATGGCTCGGCTGGCGGAAGCACAACGCCATGAGTCCTTCACGGCCATTTATTCTGCGCCCGGTTGCGACTGCTTTGTTGATGGTCGCCATCTTTCTTGCGGGTGCGGTGAGCTACTTCCAGCTTCCGGTGTCTGCACTGCCGGAGGTCGATTATCCGACGATCCAGGTGCTGACGTTTTATCCGGGAGCCAGTCCGGATGTGGTGGCGTCCGGAGTTACGGCACCGCTGGAACGGCAGTTCGGCGAGGTGGCTGGGCTGAGCCAGATGACCTCAACGAGCGCGGGCGGTGTGTCCGTGATCGTGATGCAGTTTCAGCTGAGCCTGGACATCGATGTGGCCGAGCAGGAGGTGCAGGCTGCCATCAATGCGGCGCAGAGCTATCTGCCGGCGAACCTGCCTACGCCACCAATCTATAGCAAGTCGAATCCGGCGGATGCTCCGGTGCTGACGCTTGCGCTGACCTCTAACGAGATGCCTTTGAGCCAGGTGGAGGATTTGGCGGATACGCGACTGGCACCGAAGATCTCACAGATCTCCGGCGTTGGTTTGGTAAGTATTTCAGGCGGACAGAAGCCTGCGGTGCGTATCCAGGCGAATCCTACGGCGCTGGCGGCCTATGGCGTGAATCTCGAGGATCTTAGAAACTCCCTGACCGGGAACAGCTTAAACTCGGCGAAGGGTAACTTCGACGGGCCGACGCAGGACTACACGATCAATGCCAACGACCAGTTGCTTTCAAGCGGCGACTATAAGTCCGTTGTCGTGGCTTATCGTAATGGTGCTCCGGTGATGTTGGGCGAGGTGGCTAAGGTTGTAGATGGCGTTGAGAACTCCACGCTGGCAGCCTGGATGAACCAGACGCCCGCGGTGATTCTGAATATTCAACGGCAGCCCGGGGCGAATACGATCCAAGTGGTGGACAGCATCACGAAGCTGCTGCCGCAGTTGGAGACGACTCTGCCGAAGGCTGTACATGTGCAGATCGTGACGGACCGAACGACGGCGATCCGGGCTTCCGTGAAGGACGTTGAGTTCGAGTTGATGCTGACCATTGGGCTTGTGGTCATGGTCATCTTCCTTTTCCTGCGGAATGTGGCGGCGACGATTATTCCTAGTGTGGCTGTACCGATCTCGCTGATTGGAACGCTGGGAGTGATGTATCTGGCGGGCTATAGCCTCAACAACCTGACGATGATGGCGTTGACCATCTCAACGGGCTTTGTGGTAGATGACGCGATCGTCATGATCGAGAACATCTCGCGCTATATCGAAGAGGGTGAAGAGCCGATGGCGGCGGCGCTGAAGGGCGCGGAGCAGATTGGGTTTACGATTCTTTCTTTGACGATTTCGTTGATCGCTGTGTTGATTCCGCTGTTGTTCATGGGTGATATCGCGGGACGGCTGTTCCGGCAGTTTGCGGTTACGCTGGCGGTGACGATTGTGATCTCGGCGTTTGTGTCTCTGACGCTGACGCCGATGATGTCGGCTCGTCTGCTGAAGTACACGCCGCCAGAGGAACAGGGCTGGTTCTACGATAAGTCCGAAGAGGTGTTCGAGAGCATCATCCGGTTCTATGGGCGGACTCTGCGGTTCGTTCTACGGTTTCAGACGATCACCCTGCTGGTTGCTGTGGCGACGCTGATCCTGACGGTGGTGCTGTACATGACGGTGCCGAAGGGCTTCTTCCCGACGCAGGATACAGGGATCATTCAGGGGATCACGCAGGCCTCTCCGACCATTTCCTTTGAGGAGATGAGCAAGAAGCAGGAGGATGTGGCGAAGGTGCTGCTGGCCGATCCTGCGGTGGAGAGTATCTCTTCATTCATCGGCGCGGATGGAACGAACACGACGCTGAATAGTGGGCGTATTCAGATCAACCTCAAGCCTTTGGAGGATCGGGGGATCTCTGCGCCGGACGTGATCGACCGGCTGGGGCCGAAGCTCGAAAAGGTCGAAGGTATCAAGCTTTATATGCAGCCCGTGCAGGATCTTACCGTCGATGACCGGGTGAGCCGCACGGAGTATCAATACACGCTGGAGGATCCGAACCAGGCTGAGTTGAATACTGTAACGCATGACTTTGTGGCTCGGCTGAAGAAGCTGCCAGAGCTTGCAGACGTTGTTACGGACCAGCAGCTTGGCGGGGCTGCTGCTTCACTAGTGATCGACCGGGCTACAGCTTCACGGTTTGGGATTACGCCGACGACGATCGACAACACGTTGTACGACGCGTTTGGGCAGCGGCAGATCAACACCATGTACACGCAGTTGAATCAGTATCATGTCATCCTGGAAACAGCGCCTGAATTCCAGAAAAACCCGAACAAGCTGAACGATATTTATATCCAGGGCTCGACGAGCGGGACGGTCGCGGCGGTAGCTTCGAGTTCAGGTGGAACGTCTTCTGGCGCAGGGGCGGGAGCTACGGCACAGACCGGAAACGCACTGCTTACGGCTTCTTCTACGACCGGAGTGGGGTCTTCCGCATCTTCAAGCTCGGCACTCTCTTCAAGTTCTTCAAGCAGCGGAAGCTCTTCGCTGACGACGGTGAATGGCTCGTCCGCACTATCGAGTGCTGCCAATAGTCAGACGAGCACGACAGCGTTGGGGAGTGTCAGCTCTGCAGCAAACACATCGTCCAGCACCAATACTGCGACGAACGGAACGACGCGGTCAGGCTCAGGGACGTCGACTGCTTCGGGTAGTTCCGGAGGATCGTCTTCGAGTTCGAGTGGAACGATTTCCAATCCAGTGCCGCTGAGTGCGTTCACACACTTCACGAATTCCAGTGAAGCGCTCTCCATCAATCACCAAGGGCAGTTCCCTGCTGTGACGATCTCCTTCAATCTGGCAGCGGGCTACTCCCTGGGGCAGGCGCTGGATGCAATCAATAAAACGATCAAAGAGGCGAATCTGCCGGCGAGCGTGGTGAAGGACTACCAAGGCACGGCTTCGGCGTTTGAGGGCTCGCTGTCGAATGAAGGGTTGCTGATCCTGGCTGCGCTGGTGACGGTTTATATCGTGCTGGGTGTGCTGTACGAGAGCTTTGTACATCCGATCACGATTCTTTCCACGCTGCCTTCGGCTGGTGTGGGTGCTCTGCTGGCGTTGCGGTTCTTTCATCTCGATCTGGATATTGTGGCGATCATCGGGATTATTCTGCTGATCGGCATTGTGAAGAAGAACGGCATCATGATGGTGGACTTTGCTCTGGAAGCAGAGCGCAATGAAGGCAAGAACGCTACCGAGGCCATCTATCAGGCTTCCCTGCTGCGTTTCCGGCCGATCATGATGACGACGATGGCGGCGCTATTGAGTGGCCTTCCGCTGGCGTTTGGGTCCGGCATTGGATCTGAGTTGAGAAAGCCGCTGGGTGTTGCGATGGTCGGCGGACTTTTGTTCAGCCAAGTGCTGACGCTATACACGACGCCGGTGATTTATATCTTCTTCGATAATCTTGGTGCGCGGTTCTCCAAGCGTCCGAGCAACAAGACCGCAGCGCAGGGTAAGAATGTGCATGAAGCGCAGGCGGAGCACGCATGAATCCTTCGCGGCTTTTTATCGACCGGCCTATCGCTACGACTCTGCTAACGATTGCCGTTGCGATCGCAGGGTTCATTGCCTTTGCCGTATTGCCGGTGGCTCCTCTGCCGCAGGTGGACTTTCCGACCATTACGGTTGCAGCTTCACTGCCTGGTGCGAGTCCGGACATTATGGCTTCCTCCGTGGCTACTCCGCTGGAGCGCCAGTTCGGGCACATTGCAGGTGTGACGGAGATGACGTCCTCCAGCACGCTGGGGACGACGAGCGTTACGCTGCAGTTCGATCTGAGCCGGAATATCGATGGGGCGGCGCGCGATGTGGAGGCGGGGATCAATGCGGCGCGGACGTATCTGCCTGCTAACCTGCCAGCGAATCCGACTTACCGGAAAGTGAATCCGGCTGACTCACCGATCCTTGTACTGGGATTGCAATCGGATAATTATGACGTGCCAACGCTCTATGACGAGGCGTCGACCGTGATTGAGCAGAGGATCTCGCAGATCACGGGTGTTGGGCAGGTGACGGTTGTAGGTGCATCCCTGCCGGCTGTACGGGTGGAGTTGAACCCCACGCAACTTGCGAGCTATGGGATCAGCCTTCCGGCGGTGCAGCAGGTGATCGCGGGGCAGAACTCAAATGTGGCGAAGGGTCAGATCTCGAACGGAAGTACGACCACCGATATTCTGGCGAACGATCAGATCTCGAAGGCTGTGGCTTATCGTCCGCTGGTGGTTGGTTATCACAATGGCGGCGCGGTGCGGTTGCAGGATGTCGCGGATGTGGTGGACTCGCAACAGACGGTGCGGCAGGCTGGATTTCTGGACGGCAAGCCGTCTGTGAATATGCTGATCTTCCGGCAACCCGGCGCTAATATCATCACGACCGTGGATGCGGTGAAGGCTGCGCTGCCTTCGCTACAGGCCTCCATCCCCAAGGGCGAGCACCTGATCACCATTCTGGACCGGACGCTGACGATTCGTTCTTCCGTGAACGACATTGAGCTGACGTTGGTCATCTCTGTGATCCTCGTCATCCTGGTGGTGTTTGTTTTTCTGCGGAATGTGCGGGCTACGCTGATTCCTGCGGTGGCCGTGCCTGTTTCGCTGATCGGCACATGCGCGGTGATGTATGTGTGTGGGTTCTCGCTGGATAACCTCTCCCTTATGGCACTGGCGATTGCGAGCGGATTTGTGGTGGATGACGCCATCGTCGTAATGGAGAATATCTCGCGGCATTTGGAGGAAGGCTATACGCCCGTGCAGGCTGCGTTGAAGGGTGCGGCGGAGATTGGGTTTACTGTGTTCTCCATCTCCGTGTCCCTGATTGCAGTATTCATTCCGCTGCTGCTGATGGGTGGGATCATTGGCCGGCTGTTCCGGGAGTTCGCGATTACTCTTTCCGCGGCGATTCTGGTGTCCATGGTGGTAAGCCTTACGACTACTCCGATGATGTGCTCGCGCGTGTTGATTCCGGAGAGCGAGATCGAACATGGGCGGTTGTACAAGTGGAGCGAGCGGGGGTTCGATTTGATTCTGTCGGGTTATAGACGGACGTTGAACTGGACGCTGGACCATCCTGCGTTGATCCTGCTGATCTTTCTGGGGACGCTTGCTTTGAATGTGTTCCTGGTGATCAAGGTTCCCAAAGGATTCTTTCCGCAGCAGGATACCGGTGCCGTGCAGGGAGGGATGCAAGGGCCACAGGACACTTCTTTCTACGGGATGCGAGATGCGGTGCAGCACTCCGTCATGACCATCAAGAACGATCCTGGTGTGCAGCATGTGATGGGCTTTACGGGTGGTCAGGGAGCGACGAACAGCGGGTTCGCGTTCATCGCACTTAAGCCGCTGAATGAGCGTAAGGCGAGTGCGGCGACCATCATCAATCGGCTAAGACCGAAGCTTGCGAAGATTGCCGGAGCGGCTACCTTCCTTCAGCCTGTTCAGGATATTCGGATCGGCGGACGGCAGGCGAACGCACAGTATCAGTACACGCTGGAGGCTGAGACCACAGCGGAGCTGACGCAATATGGGCCGGCGCTGCTGTCCAAGATGAAGGCCACGCCGGGCTTTACGGATGTGAGTACGGATCAGCAGAACAAAGGACTGCAGGCACTCCTAACGTATGACCGCCCTACAGCCGCCCGGCTTGGCGTTACGCCGCAGCTCTTGGATAACACGTTGTACGACGCGTTTGGGCAGGCTGAGGTCTCTACGATCTATACGGAGTTGAACCAGTACTACGTGGTGATGGAGGTCGCGCCGAAGTACTGGGCTTCACCGCAGGGTCTGAAGGATGTGTTCGTTATACCGAACTCGGGTGGAGACGCGGTGCCTCTGGATTCTGTGCTGAAGTATGCGCCTTCCACCTCGCCGCTGGCTGTAAACCATACGGGACTGTTTCCTTCTGTTACCGTTTCCTTCAATCTTGCGCCCAACGTCTCGCTGGGTGAGGCCACGCAGAAGATTACAGAACTGCAGCAGCAGCTTGGGTTCCCGCAGTCTGTGCATGGGCAATATTCAGGAACGCTGGAGGCGTTTCAACAGTCGCTGGGCAGCGAGCCGTATCTCATACTGACGGCGATCCTTGCGGTCTACATCGTACTTGGCATTCTGTATGAGAGCTTGATCCATCCGTTAACGATTCTTTCGACGCTGCCTTCAGCTAGCCTGGGAGCTATGCTGGCGCTTGTGCTGACCAATACGGAGCTGGATGTGATGTCGATTATTGGCATCATCCTGCTGATCGGCATCGTGAAGAAGAATGCGATTATGATGATCGACTTTGCGTTGAACGCTGAGCGCAACGAAGGTATGAATACGCGGGATTCGATCTTTCAGGCCTCGCTTCTGAGATTCCGCCCGATCCTGATGACGACGATGGCGGCGTTGTTCGGCGCGGTTCCGCTGGCGGTGGGCACCGGGATTGGGTCAGAGCTGCGGCGGCCTTTGGGAATCTCAATCATCGGCGGGTTGATTGTGAGCCAGGTGCTTACGCTTTATACGACGCCAGTTATCTATTTATTCATGGACAACCTGCGGCTGAAGCTTGCAGGCGATAAGAGCGCGCGGTTGCTCACGGCGAGTGTAGCGGCTCGATGAGAGGTTTAGTTATGGGAAACAAGCTGGTTCTGAGTTTTGCGGCAGCGGGCGTAATGGTGTTGAGCGGATGCCGTGTGGGTCCGCGTTATGTGGCGCCCGCGCCCCCTGCTCCGCCGGCCTATAAGGAGTCTGCGCCAACGGCTTACAGCGGCGCGACCGATGCTGTGTGGCAGCCTGCTCAACCGCAGGATGCGATGCTAAAAGGTAAGTGGTGGGAGATCTTTCGTGAGCCGGAGTTGAATGGCCTGGAAGATACCTTGAACATCGACAATCAGAATATTGCGCTTTATTTTCAGAACTTCATGGCTGCTCGATCGCAGGTTAAGCAGGCGAAGGCGAGTTACTACCCGACCGTTGGTGTTGCTCCCGCTTATACGAGGGAGAAGTCCCCAAGTACTTTACGGGGTGTCGGAGTTTCAAGCGGCACGACCACCGGGACGGGCACGACTGGAACAACGGGAACTACCGGGACCTCTACGACCTCAACCGGTGGCACGTATACGGATCTTTCGCTGCCGTTCGACGTATCGTGGGAGCCTGATCTTTGGGGCAAGATTCGGAACACGGTGCGCGAGTATCAGTACGCCACGCAAGTCAGTGCGGCCGACCTCGAAAACGAACGGCTTACCGAACAGGCCGACTTGGCGGAGTACTACTTTGAGCTTCGTGGACAGGATGCGTTGCAGCAGGTTTATGACGCCACCATCGATGCAGATCGGAAGTCGCTTGATCTGACAAAGGTACTCGTAGAGACCGGGATCGACAGCCCGGAGGCGGTGGCGCAGGCTGAGGTGACGCTGAAGAACGCCGAAGAGGCTGGTGCGGGAGTGGCGCAGAATCGCGCGATCTATGAGCATGCGATTGCGACGCTGATTGGCAAGCCGGCTTCTAGCTTTTCCCTGCCGGTGAGAGCGGCTACACCAGCGGCTCCGGCCATTCCGGTTGGCGTGCCTTCACAGTTGCTGCAGCGTCGGCCGGATATTGCCGCCGCGGAGCGAACGATGGCCGAGGCGAATGCGCTGATCGGCGTAGAGAAGGCCGCTTACTATCCGACGTTGAGCCTGACCGGGACTGGTGGCCTGGAGTCTTCGCACATCAGCTCCCTGTTCTCCGTACCGGCGTTTTTCTGGACGCTTGGGGCTTCCGCTTCAGAGACGATCTTCGATGCGGGACTGAGGAAGGCCACCGTTGCGCAGTACACCGCGCAGTTCAACGCAGACGTTGCGAGCTACAAGGAGACTGTGCTGACTGCGTTCCAGCAGGTGGAGGATTACATCGCTACCCTGCGCGTGACGTCACAACAGATTGCGAAGCAGCAGGAGGCGATCGACGCGGCACAGCGGTATGTCGACATCGCGACCGCTCGCTATCAAACCGGGCTCGATCCTTACCTGAATGTGATCAGCGCGCAGACTACTTTGCTCAGCGATCAACAGACCCAGGTGACGTTGAAGGTCAGCGAGATGACTGCAGCGGTACAACTGATTCAGGCACTGGGTGGAGGATGGGATACTGCCCTTCTGCCTGGAGCAAGCCAGGTCAATACAAACGGAGCGGTGCGGCAGGTCAGCCAGACGCCCTAATCAACCTTTCGCAAGGTAGGCGAAGCGAAAGACGAAGAGCGCTGCGAGAAGATAGAGCATCCAGTCCTGACGACGGGCTTTTCCGGTGAGGAGTTGGATGAGGGCGTAGCTGGTGAGACCGAAGCTGAGGCCATCGGCGATGGACCATGTGAGCGGGATCATGACCAGCGTGAGAAACGATGGGATGGCGATCTGGGGATCGCTCCATTCGATCTTGCCGAGGCCCGTGAGCATGAGAGCTCCGACCAGGATGAGCGCGGGGGATGTGGCGTAGACGGGGATGGCTCCGGCTAACGGGGCGATGAACAAGGCGATGAGGAAGAGCAGCCCGGTGACGATGGCGGTGACGCCGGTGCGGCCTCCGGCTTCTACTCCCGCGGAGGATTCGATGTAGCTGGTGACGGTGCTGGTGCCGGCTAAGGAGCCGACTACGGTGGCTGTGGCATCGGCGAGGAAGATGCGGCTCAGACGTGGGATGGAGTGGTCGGGCGCCATGAGACCGGCGCGTTCTGTGACGGCTACGAGAGTGCCGATGTTATCGAAGAGATCGACGAAGAGAAAGACGAAGACGATCTCGAAGACTCCGAACTTTGCGGCTCCTCGCAGATCGAGATGGAAAGCGGTTGCCTTGATTGCGGTGAGGTCGAAGGGCGTGGGCTGCCAGTGAAGCTGATGGAAGGCGAGTCCGGCGAGCATGGTGCCGAAGACACCGAGAAGCATGAAGGCTTTGACTCTCAGGACTTGAAGCACTGCAATGAGGAGAAGGCCGAAGAGCGCCAGCAAGGTGGCGGGGGCGCGGAGGTTGCCCAGGGCTACCGTGTGGGCGGAACTGGTGACGATGAGGCCGGAGTTAGTCAGGCCTACGAAGGCGATGAATAGCCCGATTCCTCCGCCGACGGCTGCGTGGAGTTGGTGAGGAATCGCGGCGACGAGACGCTGACGTATGCCTCCGAAGGTGAGCAGGAGGAAGATGATGCCGGAGAGGAAGACCGCTCCGAGCGCTGTCTGCCACGGTACGCCCATGCCTTTGACTACGGTGTAGGTGAAGTATGCGTTGAGGCCCATGCCGGGGGCGAGGGCGAGCGGGTAGTTGGCGATGGCTCCCATGAGGATGCTGCCAAACGCGGCGCACAGGCAGGTTGCAGCGGTAACTGCGGCGATGGGCATTCCGGTCTGACTGAGAATGGCTGGGTTCACGAAGATGATGTAGGCCATCGTGATGAAGGTCGTGAGGCCGGCGAGAATCTCAGTCCGCCAGGTCGTGTTGTGCGCGGTGAAGCCGAAGTACTGTTCGAGACGGGTGCGCATGAGCGTCGCCTTGGTGATGCAGGAGTGGGTTCAGGATAGCTTGAGTTGAGGATCGTGCAAGACGAAATGCTATGCTTGCGCATCCGCCTTTCATTCAGGAGCCTCTTATGCTGCGACGTGTCGCTGTCTTCGCCTTTCTCTTGATGGTGGGCTGGTGTGCGTATGCCAACGCTCAGACGAAACCGTGGCCGATCAAAGTTGTGATCGTGACGAGCTTCGAGATCGGCAAAGACACCGGCGATATTCCGGGCGAGTTTCAGCTTTGGGTAGAGCGGGAGCATCTGACTGAGTCGCTGGAGTTCGCAGGCGGCGTGCATCCAATTCTGACCAATGCGGATCACTCGGTAATCGGAATCGTCAGCGGGACGACGCTGGTGAATGCGACCGCCTCTGTGATGGCTTTGGGGCTCGATCCGCGCTTTGACCTTACGCACGCTTACTGGCTGATCAACGGGATCGCGGGTGTCGATCCTGAGGATGCATCGATCGGCTCTGCGGCTTGGGTTCACTACACGGTGAGCGATATCTCACGGTTCATCGATCCACGGGAGATGCCTTCGGACTGGCCTTACGGATACTTCACCATCGGGGCTGTAAAACCTAACGAACTGCCGCCTGCGAATGGGATCATTCATGATCGACAGAATGTCTATGAGTTGAATGGAGCCTTGACGCAGTGGGCCTACGAGCAGACTAAAGGCGTCGAGTTGTTGGATGTGGATGCGGTGAAGACGTTCCGTGGTGAGTATAAGGGCTACCCAAATGCGCAGCGGCCGCCATTTGTGCTCGTGGGTGATACGTATGCGTCAGACTCATACTGGCATGGCGCAAAGATGACTCAGTACGCCAATGAATGGGTGAAGCTGTTCACCAAGGGGCATGGGCAGTTTGTGATGACGGATATGGAAGACTCCGGGTACGCGGAGGCTTTGCAGAGGCTCGACCGGATGCACCGCGTGGACTATCAGCGTGTGATGCTGCTGCGGACGGGGAGCAACTACTCCATGCCTAGACCGGGGCACACTGCCGTCGAATCGGTGACAGCACCTTATATTGGGACGCGGCCCGCGGTTGAGAATGCGTTTCGTGTCGGTGACGTGGTGGTGCGGGAGATCCTGGCGCACTGGACTCTTTATGCGAACAAGATTCCGGGACAGTAACTACTGGCGCTGATAGCGTTTGAGCACATCGTCCAGCGTGAGGACGCCTTCGAGAGCTCCGCGCATGGCTCGGTTGGAGACCGGAAGCAGCGGCCAACGGCGGAAGTGCGGGAGAGCGCTTGCGAGTTGCTGATCCGGAAAGATGAGCGGTGTGCGCTCGGGGCCTAAAGCCTGCTGAAGAGGAAGGCTCGGGTCAATGGAATCTTCTTCGGCATCCAAATGAGCGAAGAGCGTAGTGAGCTCGGCGTTATAAGCCGCGTACCAGGTAGCGTCTGAGCATTGAATGAGGAAGATGGTAGCTTCAGGGCTCGTGGTTCGTCCGTTCAGTGCGATACGAGTGTTTGCGACCGTGTCCGCCCCTTGCAGGATGGGGACAGATACAGGCTGCAGCGCATCTTCAAAGTGGAGCTCACTCTCCTCGCGTTGCTCTTCCATGGAGGGCAGGTAGAGGCCGTCCTGATGCGTGAAGAGCTCGAAGATGGGGACGGGCTGTAGGGCTCTTGAGATAAGGTACGCGATCGTGTTGGCCAGGATGACGGGAAGAATGATCGAGTAGTTGCCGCTGACCTCCAGAACCATGAAGACGGAGGTGAGGGGGACCCGGAGAAATGCCGCAAAGAGTACGCCCATGCCAACCAGCGCGTAAGAGCCAATGGAGCCGGTGAGGCTGGGGAAGAAATGATGCTCGAATGAGCCGACTGCGGCGCCGAGCATCGCGCCGGTGAAGAGGGTCGGAGCGAACATGCCGCCGGGGGTTCCGCTCGAGAAGGAAAGGGTGGTGGCGATAATCTTGAACGCCGCGAGCAGCAGCAGCATCTTGAAGGCGAACTGGGCGTGCATGGCCTGGTCGATAGCGCCGTACCCGGCACCCATGACCTCCGGGAGACCGAAGTAACCGATGCTGCCGACGAGGAGGCCGGCCAGGGCAGGCTGCATCATCTGGAACCACTGCGGCTGCTTGCGAAGAGCTGGACGAAGCCAGCCGAGAGCTTTGGCGAAGACGAGGGAGGCTACTCCTCCGACGATGCCGAGGACCGCGTAGGCCAGGAGCTCGCGTGGGTCGCGGAGGCTGATGGCGGGGATGCGGAACATGGGGGACGCCCCCCAGAACCAACGGGCGACCACGACGGCCGCGACCGCGGAGAGGACGATGGAGCCGAGGACTGCGGAGGTCCACTGACCGATGACCTCCTCGATGACGAAGAGGATGGCAGAGATGGGGGCGTTGAAGGCGGCGGCGAGGCCGGCGGCGGCCCCCACCGGGGCGAAGAGGCGGAGCCGCTCGCGGGAGAGGCCTACGCGGCGGCTTATGAGGGAGGCGACGCCTGCGCCGATCTGGAGGGAGGGGTCCTCCGGGCCTAGGGAGTGGCCGCTGCCGATGGCCAGGGCGGCCAGGAGGAACTTGCCGATCATGGTGCGGATGGAGATGTAGCCGTTGTGGATGTAGAGGGCGGCCTTGGTCTGGTTGACTCCGCTGCCTTTGACCTGGGGGAAGACGTAGCGGGTGAGGAGTGCGATGGCGATGCCTGCGAGGCAAGGCGCTACGAGGAGGCGGGTCTGGTGCGGGGCGGGCGCGGAGCCCTGGAGCAGGACGCTGAGCCACTCGATGGCCATGCGGAAGCTGACGACGAGCAGGCCGGAGATGATGCCGATGAAGATGGAGAGGAGGAGGAAGAGGCGTTCTTCGCGCTGCGGGAGGGGTTGGTCTTCGGAGATGGTGGGCATCAGTGTCTGCGCCTCGGTTCTGGTCTGGCGCCGTATTTCCGGTAGTAGGTGTAGGCGTTGTCGGGGTCTCCGGACTGCTCGAACATCTCTGCGAGGGTGAGGTCTGAAGCGGCGGTATCGGGGGTGTTTCCGGCGGCTATGAGGAGCTCGGCGCGGGCGAGGGGGAGTTCGTGCTGATCGATGAGGTAGGCGGCGAGCTCGAGGCGGACCTCGCGGCGGCGGGTTATGGCATCTCCCTGCCAGGCTCCGAAGATGGAGGCTCGGTAGAAGTCGATGGCCTCATGCGCGGTTCCCTTTTTGCGGGCGAGGCGGGCCAGCTGGAGGTTGATGTTGCCGTCGCCGGGGTGGGCTTCGTGAAAGGCCTCGTAGTAGGCGGTGGCCTCGTCTGTGCGACCGTCGTTGGCGAGGGCCTGGGCCAGGAGGAGCTGGTAGGGCTCGTCGTCGGGTGCGTAGGTCAGGGCCGCGCGGAGGTCGATGATGGCCTCGGCGGGTCTTCCCTGCTGGATGGCCTGCTCTCCGCGCTGCGACCAGCGCTTGCCCAAGTCCTCGCGGTGGCTCTCGAAGGAGTGGAAGAGGAGGGTGGTCACGCCGTAGAGGACGAGGGCGATGAGCGCGAGGGTGAGGAAGGTGATGCTGTCGCGGAGGAGGAGTTTTCGCTTATCTAGAGTTGCGGGGGGCGCTATCGTGGTGGAGTCTAAAGCCATACCGTTGTTAACAGTTTAGCTCTTCGATGCCGGTCCACCCTCCCCCACCCCCGGTAAAAGGATGCAAAGTCTTCATTCTTTTGCGGTTAGGTCTGGACATGCTGCGCGAGGTCTTGATTCTATTGGAGACACGGCTGCAAAGTCTTCATTCTGATGTGCTTATCGTTCTGGCTCAATGGAAATGCTTGAATGGGACTTAGAGAGGATCACGACGGTGATTCGTCCTGATTTAATGGATACTTCTATTTTATCAAGTTGGGCGGGGTAAATACCCCAACTATTTTCAAGTTTTATCTCTTTTGGAATGAGACGTTTACATCATTTTTGGCTTGCTTAGGGGCTTGACACGCGATTTTTGGGCCAAAAGCGAGGGTGCCCGTTGTGGGCACCCTCGCTTTGTTGGAGTTACAGGCGATTCGTTAGAAGCTGAAGCGACCCTGGAAGGAGATGGTGCGGCCTCCGAGGGCTGTGGTGTCCTGTCCGAAGTTGGCGGCGATGTTGGTGTTTACGCTGCCGGGGTTCAGATTGAGGATGTTGAAGAGATTGAAGACGTCCGCGCGGATCTCAAAGCGAGCGCCTTCACCCAAGATACGGGTATTGGGGATGCCGAAAGACTTGGTAAGCGAGGCGTCCACGTTGCGGTAGTTGGGGCCGTCAAAGGAGTTTCGAGCGGTTCCCGGCTGCCCCGGAAGGGCAAGGTTGGCTGACTCGACTCCATTGGAAGACTGGATCAGGTTGGCGTAGTTGGGAACGTTGAAGTATTTGTTGTTGAAGGCAACGACCGTCGTTTGCCCGTTGACGACGGCTGTGAGGGGGATGGCCGTGTTGTTGGGGTTGGCGAAGTTGCTGCCGTTGATGAAGGCATGGTTGCTGTGATCGTTTCCGGCTCCGCCAAGGTACTGCGGACGGACATTCTGATAGCCGCACTGCTGGCAGTAAAGCGACTGACCGATGCCGTACGAGGGCGAGAAGGGGAAGCCGGTGTGGTACTGGAAGATGCCGCTGAGCGACCATCCGCCACCGATCTTCTCCAAGGCGCTGTGGCCCTTGAAGAAGACGGGCTGCCAGAGGCCGAAGATCTTGACGGACTTACCGACGTTGAAGTCCGACCGACCGTAGGAGAAGGCTGGGTTGGCAGGGTAGTAGGGGTCTTCATAGTACGGACCGGAGCCGTTGGTGTCCATGCTCTTGGACCACATGAACTGCCCGTCAAGCGAGAGCTGACGGGAGTTGTGCTTGGCTTCCAGGAGCAGGGCGTTGTTGTTGGCAGAGCCTTCGTTATCCCAGAAGTCTCCGCCGCCGTTGGGAACGAGGGGATTGAGCGCGGCCCCGGAGACGACGGCCAGGGAGTTGGGTGTCTGGTGGCTGATGAGGTGGCGGCTTACGCTGCCCTGGTAGCCCGCAGAGAGGACTGCGATCCTGCCCAATTGATACTGCGTATCCAGCGAGAAGTGCTGGGTATAGGTTGTGGGAAGGCTGCCGTGTCCGTCCCCGATGATGATGATATTTGCATTGCCAGCGGCGGGCAGACCGTTGGTGTTATACGCGGCTTTTGTGAATGGGTTTGCGGCAAATCCGTTCAAGGAGGTGGGGCTGCTGGAGATGCCATAGATGATGTCTCCGCCGTTCGTTCCAGGATTGGAGGGGCTGGCAAAGGAGAAGTTAGCCTGATTGGCCAAACCGGGGTTGAAGCCGGAGTTTGCCGTGATGGCGATCTCTTCCTGGTTGTAGTTCAGACCGTAGCCGCCGCGGACGACGAGGTTGCCGTGGAAGGCGTCCGGGCTGTAGTTGAAGCCGAGCTGCGGGCCGAAGTTACCCTTCTGCGGGGTCCAGAGGCCGTCAAAGTTGCGAACGCGGAGCCCGGTGAAGGAAGCTGTTCCTGCGCCGAGCTGGACTCCGTTGAGGTTGCCCTGCTTGGCATAGAGCGGCCCAAAGTAGGAGTAACGGATGCCGGCATGCACGGTGAGGTTGGGCAGGGCCTTCCAATCATCCTGAACGAAACCGCCAAAGAGGTTTTCCCGATCGTCCGAACGGCTGGAGCCGGGGAGTCCGGTTGCGGCGTTGAACTGGCCGCTCTCCGCGTAGGGAGCGTCATTGAGGAAGTCCCAGACGTTGTAGAAGTTGTAGCTTGGACGGCCGATCGGGTTGTTGAGGTAGTGGAGGTTGGTGTAATCGCCGCCCATCTTGATGGTGTGCGCACCAGCTACCTTGGTCAGGATGTCCTTGTAGCCATAGGTCCACTGGTTGAGGATGCTGCCGAGGGAAGAGCCGAACTGGTTGATCGTGGCCGAGGAGGTTCCGAAGTAGGTGATGTTGTCTTGCGGAAGACCCACTGGCTGCTGAGGGTTTGATGTGATCTCATTCCAGCGCCAGCCTGAGGCATTTGCACGAACCTCATTGAGCAGGTTGGACGAGAAGGTGTGGTTGTAGATGACCGAGAAGGCATCATTAACCTGAGCGTGGTTGAAAAGGTTGTAAGCGCGGGCTCCGCCGTTGTAGTTTGTGGTGCCCTGGGGGACCCAGTAGATGGTGAAGGAGAGGTGATCCTTCTGGGTGACGTTGCCGTCCATGCGACCGTTGAACTGGCGATAGTATGAGCTGGACGGGGTGGCGGTGCTGTAGAAGGCTACGTCCGCAACGCCATCGAGGCCGCCTCCAACGCCTGGGTTGTTGGCGGTTCCGTCCGCGGTGAGATCCTGCTTGCCGAGGCCGGTCTTGACCGGCGATCCGATGTCCAGGCCCTGGCCGGCGATGGTGCGGCAGTTGACGCCTTCGACCCGGCCGACGAGCGCGCAGGTCTCGCCGGTAGTGACAATGGTCCCCGCTACCGCGCTGCCGGGGAAGTTGAGGAAGGTGGAGGCGATGCTGCCGGATGGTGCGGCGGCGCGGAAGGCCGTGGTCTCATACCAACCTGTGCTGGTGGCTGTGGAGTTGTTGGGCGAGGACTCGTAGGCGAAGAAGGCGAAGAGCTTGTCACGCCAGATGGGGCCACCGATGGAGCCGCCGTACTGGTTGAAGCGAGCGGTATCACGCAGCGGGGTACCGACGCCCGTGGAAGGCTGGAAGGCGTTGAGGCCGGGGCGATGGATGGCGATGAAGGCGCTGCCGTGAAGGTGGTTGGTGCCGGCCTTGGAGGTAACGAGGGTCTGGGCGCCGCTGAAGCGGGAGTTCTCTGCGTCGTAATCGTTGGTGACGATGCGGACGTTATCGATGGAGTCTTCCGTGGGAGTGATGACGGAAGCGCCGCCCCAGACTGCAGAGACGGTACTGATGCCGTCGATGGAGATACCGTTGGCGTCATTACGGGAGCCGTTGGCGTTGGCCTGAGGACGGTTTTCCGTGGGAGCCGCGCCACCCGAACCGGAGCCGCCGGGTCCCTGGTTGCCGGGGAGGGAGTTGACACCGCCTCCTGCTGACTGGGAGCCATCGCTGACCGCACCAGGCGCCAGCTGGGTGAGGGTGAAGACGTCACGGTTGAAAGATGGGAGGTGCTGGATGTCGTTCGCACTGATGGTTGCGCCGATATTGGCGGTGGAGGTGTCCAGGATAGGGTTTTCTGACGCGTCCACCGTGACGGTCTCAGAGACGCCGCCGAGTTCCAGGGGGACGTTGAGGTTGTTGGGCTGCTCCGGGATGAACTGGAGGTCAGACAGAACTTTGGTCTTGAAGCCGGGGACGGTAACGGTGAGCTTGAAGTGATCTGCCGGGAGGGCGTTGAAGTTGAAGACGCCGGATGCATCACTGGTATGGGTGACGGTGGCGTTGGTGGCCAGGTTCTGCAGGGTCAAGGTGGCGTTGGGGACGGCTGCGCCGGTGTTGTCCGTGACGGAGCCCTGGACCGAGGTGCGGAACTGCGCGTAGGCGCTGGGCACGGTGAGGCTGAGGGCGGACGCGGCGAGGCCGGTGGTGAAGGCGGTGCTGAGGAGCATCCGGGAGAGTAGGGCTGATGGTTTGGTTCGGGACTGACTGCGGGGTTGGGTCTTGGTTCCTTGCATACTGCCTCCAGTGAAGCCTTGGGTGTTGCGAATTTTGGTGTGAGGGCGTCCGCTGATGGGTGTCTGCCGATGGTTTGGCGGGCGGGGCGCTCACTTTCGGGTGGTGCTTGCGGGGCTGGGGTCGGATGCGCTTCTCACAAAGGAATCCCGGGGAAGGCTTTTAGGCAAACGATTGAGCCGTTGGTGAATATGCTCTTCCGGGATAACGAGTGTCAAGCGATTCGATGCGAAAAGGAGGGAATTTGGGTTGATGAGGTCAACGGGGGTGTAGGTGGATTCCCGAACCGGGCTGGCAATATTGGGGATGGGGGCGGGGGACAAAGGTTTGTTTTGAGCGAATGGGCGGGAGTTTTCAATGAGGAATCGTTTCCAGACGAGGGGTGAGCAGGGTATAGTTCACCTTGATTCTGGCGAGGAAAAACCTGTGCGCGTGATGAAGACGGTGGTTGCGGCGGCTTTGGGGATGGGGCTGATTTTCGGTTCGACGGCTGGCGGGCAGGAGTTGCCGCGGGTGGAGATGCGGGATGGGCGGGCTTCGCTTTTTGTGGATGGACGGCCGTACTGGGTGCTGGGGGCGCAGGTGGATAACAGCAGCGGCTGGCCGGAGAGGCTGGAGGCGCTGTGGCCGGCGACGGAGAGGATGCGGCTGAATACGCTCGAAGTGCCGGTTTACTGGGAGCAGATGGAGCCTGCCCGGGGGAAGTTTGAGTTTGGGGTGGTGGATGCTTTGATGGCGCAGGCCAGGGCGCATCATGTGCGGTTGGTGATGCTTTGGTTTGGGACGTGGAAGAATGGGCGGTCGCACTATGTGCCGGGATGGGTGAAGGCGGATACGGTGGCTTATCCGCGGATGAAGACTCGGGAGGGCAAAGCGATTGATGTGCTGAGTCCGAATGCTCCGGCGAACCTGGCGGCGGATCAGGCGGCTTTCACGGCGCTGATGCGGCACCTGAAGGAGACCGACCAGCAGCATACGGTGGTGATGATGCAGGTGGAGAATGAGTCGGGGTCGCTGGGGAGTGTGAGGGACTTTGGGGCTGATGGGGCGCGGGAGTTTGCGGGGGCGGTGCCTTCTGAGTTGGTTCGGGGGTTGGGGAAGAGGCCTGGGACTTGGGCGCAGGTTTTTGGAGAGGATGCGGATGAGACGTTTGCTGCGTGGTCGGTGGGGCGGTATATCGAGCAGGTGGCGGCGGCGGGGAAGGCGGAGTTGGGGCTGCCGATGTATGTCAATAACTGGCTGAAGAGTCCGCGGGGGTATCCGGTTGAGACGGTGCCGGGGGAGGACTATCCGAGCGGCGGCCCTACGGTGAATATGCATGGGGTTTGGAAGATCGCGGCTCCGTCGCTGGCGCTGCTGGCACCGGATGTTTATGTGCCGAATAGCGAGCAGTACAGGGGGGTGATGGAGGCTTTTCATACTCGGGGGAATGCTCTGTTTATTCCGGAGAGTTTGGGGTTTGAGCCTTTTCCGGGGGCCAGCGGGTATGGGAGATATCTGTACTACGCGCTGGGGGAGGGGGCGATCGGATTTGCTAACTTTGGGCTGGAGCGGGTGAGGCTGGAGGGGATGGATGCGGAGACTTCAGCGCAGATTGAGGGGTTTCGACTGCTCGGGGGGTTTGACCGAGAGCTTGCGAAGCTGGCGTTTGAGGGGAAGGTGAGGACGGCGGTGGAGGAGAATGGGATCGCGCAGAAAGAGATTGTGCTGGGCTCGGGTTTATCTGCTGTAAGGGTGGTGGTTTCTTTTCCTCCGGCTTATGATCCTCCGGCTTCTCCGGTCTCTGTGAGCTCGGATACGACTCAGTTGCATGAGGGGCGGGTTGTTGTGGGGGAGCTGGGGGGTGGGGAGTTTCTGGTGGCGGGGATCGACTGCAGGGTGATGTTTGAGGCTCCGGTGCATAGCAAGACGCAGGTGCAAATGCTGACGGTCGAAGAAGGGCGGTATGACGGGGAGACTTGGGTGCCGGGACGGCTTTGGAACGGCGATGAGACGGACTATGGATTGAACTTTGGCGGTAAGGGATCGCTGCTGAAAGTGAAGATTGGGAGCTACTGAGATGAAGACAATTTTGGCGGGGATGATGATGAGTTTGGCTTGCTGTGTGAGCGCGCAGCAGCCGTGGCAGAAGATACAGATGGTTTCGGCGGATGAGGTGAAGAAGGGGTGGGTAGCGCCTGCGGCGGAGTATGGGCCGGAGCCTTACTACGGGTTGAATGGGGCGGTCGACGCGAGCGTGTACGAGCGGGATCTGGATACGATGAAGCGGCTGGGGTATGGGGCGGTGACCGTGCAGGCGGGGTACGGGATGACGCAGGCGTATTTGTCGCCGGAGTATATGGGGTTCTTCCGGGAGTTTGTGCTGGCGGCGAAGAAGCGGGATATGCGGGTTTGGATCGTGGACGATGCCGGTTATCCGAGTGGGTTTGCGGGGGGCAAGTTTACGGAGCTGCATCCGGAGTTGAGGATGCAGGGGTTGGCTGTGGCGGCGAAGTATCCGGCGCAGGGTGGTGAGACCGTCAAGCAGGCTGTGGGGGCGGGGACGGTATCTGTAACGGCGATTGATACAGATGGGAAGACTGTGCCTGTTCCGGTTACAAATGCCGGGATTGCATGGACGGCACCGGCGGGGAGCTGGACGGTGATGGTGGTGGAGCACAGGTTTATGACCTCGCCTACGCGGTCCGACACGAATCCGAAGCGGGTGAAGGATGGGTCGCAGTCGCTGGAGGACTATATGGACCCGGCGGCTACGGCGGTGTACCTGGCGTTTACGCATGAGGCTTACAAGAAGGCGATTGGGGATGAGTTTGGCAAGACGGTGATGGGATTCCGAGGGGATGAGCCGGATTACTCGATCGGCGGGCTTCCGTGGACGCCGAAGTTCTTCGATCATTTCATGGCAGTGAAGGGCTATGACGTTCGGCCGTATGTAGCTTCGTTTCTGATTCCGATGGCGAAGGAGACTCGGGATGCGAAGCTGACCGAGGTGCAGAAGCGGGCGCGTGCGGATTATTACGATGTGATCTCGCAGATGTTTCGGGATGGGTTCTTCAAGCCGCAGGGTGACTGGTGCGCGGCGAATCACCTGGAGTACCAGGTCCATCTGAACCATGAAGAGATGGAGATGCAACTGGTGAAGAGTGAGGGTGAGTTCTTCCGCGATATGAAGTACGTGCAGGTGCCAGGGATCGATTCGATCTGGCACCAGATCTGGACGGATACTGTTTCTGATTTTCCGCGCCTGGCTTCCTCGGCCTCGCATGTTTACGGGCATCCGCGTGCGTTTACGGAGAGCTTTGCAGCTTACCGGCCGGAGCCGGATGTGACGATGGCCCGGTACATCCTGAATGAGCAGTTTGTGCGCGGGGTGAACCTGGTGGAGACGATGTACTTCCCTGCCTCGACCGGCGGTAAGGGCGGCCCGGCGAAGTATATGCAGGACCCTGCTTATCCGGCGCTGCTGCAGTATGTGCGTCGGATGAGCTATGTGATGTCGATGGGCAGGCCCGATGCGACGGTGGGGCTGTATCTGCCATCGAGTTCGATGTGGATGGGCGATGCTTCGTCCGATGCCATGTTTGTTTCGACCGAGCGGCTGCTTTCAGAGCATCAGATCGACTTCGACATTGTGAGTGAGGATGCGCTGGGCGGTGAGTTGAAGGTTGATGGGGCGGCGTTTGTGACGGCGAGTGGCAACAGGCTGCGGACGGTGGTTGTGCCGGGTGCGAGTGTGTTGTCCGAGGCGGTTGTGGCTCGGCTGAAGAAGTTTGCCGCTGCGGGTGGGCACGTGCTGTTCCTGGGACGGACGCCAGGGCTGGTGTTTGGCAGGACTTTGCTGGATGCGCGGGCGGCAAAGACAGATGAGTTTGCATGGGCGAAGAGTGTGACAGATGTTCAACTGCCTGAGACACCGACGCCTCCTGCCTATCCTCCTACTGTTGCGCCAACAGAGCTGCTTGCGGCTCCTACGATTGTTCGTGCGTTGTCTGCGGTGACGGGCTTTGAAGAGATGAAGCTGGCGCACGAGGACAGTGCGCTACGGTATACGCACCGGAGGCTGAAGGATGCGGAGGTCTATCTGTTCTTCAATGAAGGGGCCGATGCGAAGACCGATACCGTGATGCTGCAAGGCTCGGGGGGCAAGAAGATTGAGGCGTGGGATGCTGAGACTGGGACGGTCCGCGCGGTTGTGGCGAAGAAGATGGACGGCGGAGTTTCTGTGCCGCTTGATCTGAAGGGGTATGAGACCCGCATACTGGTGGTGAGGTAAGCGGAGGAATCAAAATGCCCGGACCTGGCTGGTATTTTGTGTGGTTTTTGATGTTGGGGAGTGCTGTGGCGCAGAGCACTCCTCTTGAAGGCAGGCTGCGGGAGATTGCCGCTGCGCATCATGGCAAGGTGGCAGTGTTCGCGGAGAACCTGAAGACGGGTGAGACGGTTGGCCTGGACGCGGACAAGGTGGTGCAGACGGCGTCCGTGATCAAGCTGACGATCCTGTTCGATGCGATGGAGCAGGTGCGGGCGGGTAAGGTGAAGCTGGATGATGCGATTGTGTTGAAGAAGAGCGGCCAGGTGGGCGGCAGCGGGATTCTGCAGTTGTTCGATACGCCGCTGACGTTGACGCTGCGCGATGTGTTGATGCTGATGATCACGCAGAGCGACAACACGGGAACGAACCTTGCGATCGATAAGCTGGGACTGGCGAATATCAACGGCGAGACTCGCGCATTGGGGCTCAAAAATACTTGGCTTTATAAGAAGGTGTTTACGCCTGCGACTGAGCCCATGCCCGCGGATCAGAAGATCTACGGGCTGGGTAAGACGACCGGGCGCGAGATGGCTAAGGTGCTGGAGCGGATCTACAAGTGCCAGTTCATCACTGCGCCCAAGCCTGGTGACGAGGCTTTATGTACGGAGATGCTGGGGATGCTGAACAAGCAGGGCTCTCGCGATGGTGTGCCGCGGTATCTGAACAACGACTCGGCCGTGGGGAACAAGACGGGGGCACTGGAGGCGGTGAGGGCGGATGCGGGGATCGTGAGTACGAAGGCTGGGCCGGTGGTGATGTGCCTGTTTACGTACGAGAATGCCGACCGGCGATGGACCGCGGATAATGAGGGCGAGGTCACGATTGCGAAGATGAGTAAGGCGATCGTTGAGGCGTGGTCGCCTGAGGGGATGGATGCTGCGGGGTACAAGGTGAGTGTGGGTAAGTGAGGATTTCCAATGAAGTGCGGGCTTTGAAGAGAAGGCTTACGACGGATCAAAGGGAAAGACGGATCAGAGCGGGATAGTACAAAGGCTAAGGCCGTGAGCGTTGAGAGGCTAAAAGAGGAGGCCCTGGCCGTTGGCGAGACTCCATTCTTCGTAGGATGCCAGGTCTAGTTCTGCGATGACCTCTTTTTGCAGGGCTTTGAGGAGCTCGCGGCGGCGCTGGTCTTGCGTCATGCGGGTCAAGGAGGCCGCGATCTGGGGGTCTTTTGCCAGCCGGGTGCGGAGGGTTTTGAACTGGTCCTGGAGCTCGTCCGGGGTGAAACGGGACTCGATGGCTTCAGTGGCTTGATCAAGGCACCAGGACTTGTAGCGGTCGCGCAGGTGCATCTCCGCGAGGTCCTCCGCGGCCTGAGCTTCCCGGTGCTTGACGGTGCCGTTGGTGCGGGATTTGGCTTCGCTGCGCTTGATTGCGGAGGGGAAGGTGGTAGGGATGGGCTGGCCGGATTCCAGGAAGGCGATCATGAAGCCGGCGGGGTTTTTGATGCGTCTGCTACCGTTGCGGCTTAGGTCGCGGGAGATTTCGGAGTCGAGGTACTCAAGCTGCTCCTGCACGGCGGCGAGTTCCCTGCCCTGGGCGAGGCTACGGGCCTTTTCCGGGTTGATGCCGCGGGCGATGAGGGCGGCGGAGATCTCTGACTGCTCGTTGGTGAGCTGGAGGATGGGGGCGGCGCCGTTGGCGGGGTGCGTGAGCTGGCGGCGCTGGGTGCTGGCGATCACGTCCAGAATGGCTCGGCCGGGGGTGAGGATGAGCTTGAAGCCTTTTTTGGACGACATGGGGGCTATGTCCCATTTGCGGAGGTAGCCGATGCCAACGAGGTCGTCAAGCGAGAGGCCCATGGTCTCGCGGATCTTGGAGACGTGCTGGTAGGCGCGGACGTTGAGGAGAGCGCAGAGCTCGGCGTAGTCCTTTTCCACGTCCTTGCCGTGGCTGGCGTAGAACCAGACGTAAAGATAGACGAAGATGCCCTTGGCGGTGGGGCGGACGAGCTTGCGGTACTGGGTGAAGTCCTCCGGGACGACGTAGGACTGATTGAGATTTTCAAGGAGCCAGTCTTCGAGCTCGACCGCGAACTGGACGGTCTGGTGGGAGCCGTTGAGGTCGCTTTCACCTACGCGCGTGAAGCTGCGGAAGACGTGGACCGTTTTGTTCATGAACTGGCGGCGGGAGGAGGAGTAGATGATCTGCTCCGACGTGATGGTGGTGTCCGCCATGCGCATGCCCCATTGGTTGAGGTCTTCGTAGTTGGCGCCGGAGTCTGAGAGGCCCAGGGCTTTGAGCATGGAGTAGCCGGAGAAGCGGATGGGGTTGGTGATCTCGCCTTCACGGAGCTTGCGTTCCATGGCGATCTTCATGAAGGCCATGTATTTGTCGCGGTCGGCGGTGCTGGGGAGGCCGAGGGAGGAGCGGAACTCGGCGGATGCGCGGATTTTCTTGCCGTCGCGATTGACCCACTGCTCGATGCGGCGGGAGAGGTCCGGGGCGGCAGAGCGGCGGTCATGCGCGCTGAAGAAGCCTATCTGGAGGAGATTCTTCTCGAACCGGATGAGATCAATGGCATCAGGCACGGCAATCGCGGTCTGGGTTGCGGCTTGTGAGGATGCTTTCTTGGCCAATGTCGTCCGTCCGGGTGACTGCCTGTAATTGTGCTACAAACAGCAGGACTATGAGGCAGAAGTAAGTACTTTGGATGTGGAGAAGTGGTTTGTTTGCGTCAGATACGGTGCAAATATTTCCAGCGGAGTTCGGGATGATTTCCAGCCGGGTTCGGAATGGCTTCCGGCTGGGTGCGGAGCGGGGTTCCAACGGGGTGCGGAGGGTGTGCCAACCGGGTTCGGGTTGAATTCCAGCGGGGTGCGGGGAATTTCCAGCTGGGTGCGGAGGGGTGTGGTGGGGATTTTGGGACTGGTTTTCCACTCAGGTTCGGGATTAAGGGCTTGCAGTTGCTTAACAAATGGTGCAAATGGGGCTCAGAGCCTGAGTTGGGCTGGAACTTCTTCCAGCCGGGTTCGGGGTGTCTGGTTCCGGAGAACGTTTGGTTTCCAGCCGAGTTCGGGGCTTGGCGGAGGTTCTGGTAACTAAGTGTCTTGCTTGCAATGTTTATGGAGTTTTAAATATCGCTGATTTTGCTGCTGATCACGATCTTGTTTTCCAGCTGGGTTCGGGTTGCGGGAGTTGGAAGTTGCACCATGTATGGTGCGGGTTGGAGGTCTGGTTTCCAGCCGGGTTCGGTGTTAACCGGCTGGATTCCTCTTTGAGTAGGGTTTCTGAGCGTTGGCTTTGAACTTAATTTCCAGTGGGGTTCGGGAGTTTGGGTTGGGGCGATTCCTGTGGGTTAGCGGCGGTCGAGGAGTTCGCGGATGGCTTCGCTGTAGGTGAGGTGGGCGGCGTCGGCGAAGGCGAGGAAGTCGGCGTAGAGGGAGATGGGCATACGGATGGAGAGTTGGCGGGTCTCCTCGATGGGGGCTCCGCGGGGGGTGCGGCGGCCAAGGATGGGGGCTGGGATGGGTGCGGGAGTGGGGGCTGGGGTGAGATCGCGGCTGGAGTGGTCTCGGCTGGAGAAGCCGTGCTGGGCGGCTAGTTTGTCCGAAACTTCTGGATTGAGGTGCGGGCGCGGAGTGGATTTGGGGACGCTGGCGAGGAGCTCGCGCAGGTTGGCGGAGGGCTTGATGGGTTCTTCTTCTTTGTTTTCTTCGAGATCGAGGAAGTTGCTCATTTGGCGGGCTCCTTTGCTGCTTCTGGTTGCTGGGCGATGAGGGCGACGAGTTCGGTGGCGAGCTGGTCTGCGTTTTCGTAGGCGGCGGCGAGGTTGCCGGCGCGCTTATCGCCTACGAGCTCCTGGAGGGTGAGGCGGAGGTTGAACATGGCTTTGAAGGCCTGACGCTCGGCTAATGTGGTCTGGAAGCGGGGGATGCCGGCGGCGAGGAGGTCTTGCTCGAGTTCTTTTTGGGAAGCGGAGACGGGTGCTCCGGGTGCGGGGGTGCGGGTCATGAGGATTCTAAAGAGGATAGAGCGGGTGGAATCGAAGCGACGAACGGCTTTTTCTTCATCCTGGACGATCTTGATGGCTTTGCTGGCCTGGCGGACATCGATGGCGCTTGCCTGGACGGGGACGATGACGAGGCCGGCGGCGGAGATGGCGCGGGAGACGAGGAAGCTAGCAGTCCCCTCTAAGTCTATGAAAACAAACTGGAAGTGGGGGACCTGGGCGTCCAGGACGTCGAAGAAGTTGGATTCGTTGACGTCTGCGATGACGGTGAGGGTGGAGTTGGATTTGCCCTTGATCTTCCAGTCCTGAATGGGGCGGTTGGGGTCTGCATCGATGATGCAGACGCTGGCTCCGAGGTGGGCCAGATGTGTTGCAAGGATTAGGGTTGAGGTGGATTTCCCTGACCCGCCCTTGGGGTTTGAGACTGCGATGACCATGCTGTATACCGGCTTTCTAGCGGCTAGGTAGCTGGTAGTACTGTACTGCTGCTGTCTGCTATATAGCAACTACATTGCGTTTTATGGTGGTGTTTCTGCACCACAAATCACCATGCACTCACCACAAATGACCATAACGAGATAACAGGTGAGATCGATGAGTGTTTATTGCTATGTAGTTGCTACATTTCAGCTGTATAGCTTATAGATAGCTGCTGTGTAGTTTGTAGTTCACTAATTTGGACGCCTTGAGGAGTGGTGGGTAGCTTCCATGGCTTCCAGTTCGAGGAAGAGGGCTCGGGAGTCATCGTCGGCCAGGTTGGGTGGGGTAAGGGGCTTGATTTCGAAGCGGCGGGCCATCTCGTCGCCATCTGACTCCATGGACTGGGCGAGGCTGTAGAGGTGGCGGGCAAGCTGTTCGATGGTGGTGAAGCGGATTTCGAGGCGGCCGGTGGTGAGGTTGATCTCAGGGGGGAGTTCGGCGAGGGAGATGGGGTGGCGGTCGCGCTGGATGAGGGTGCGGAGACGGCTGCGGGGGGGTGGCGGCGGGTCTTTGCGGATGTCTTCAAGCTTGGCGGAGGGGTCGTCCGAGACGCGCATCTGCTCGAGGAAGGCAGCGAGCGACTCGCGGGCGACGAGGCGGGAGCGTCCGATGAGGGTGGTGGGGAGCATTTCGAGCAGGAGTTGGGCGGCGCGGGGCTGGAGCTCGAAGAGGGTTTCAATGTCCTTGCGCTCGTAGTGGGAGCGGACGGAGGAGTCTACGGTCTTGCGGATCTGGTGGAGACGGGGGAGCCAAGAGATTGGTCGGGGCATGGTTAACCTGCTTTTTCGCGATATTTGGACTATTTTCAGTGCAAGTGAGGCGTGTGGACAGGGTACCGGATAGGTGCGTGTTCGCGCAATATCCCCTCGGGGAGGGCTGAGGTGGCGCCCGCAGGAAGACTTTTCGACTATAAGGTCCGGTGGGCGCGGGTGCAACGGGCTGACTGCGGGATTCGGACCTCCGTGGAGCTCTCCTGAGAGGTTTTCACGGTACGTTCACTGTTAGACCATCCATATTCATCCAGCGTCAATCCTTCGTCGTTTTAAGCCATGCATAATCAGGCAATTGGCCCCCGATCGGCGTGATTCAAGCAACTCCCTTCCTTAAGGAAAGGCTCGCCGCTTAGTGTCTGCGAAAGCTTACTGCAAAGGCTTCGCTGAGGACGCCCGGAGGCCGGAGAGACCAAGGAGAACGATCGCATGTCGCAGTACGAAGATGAGAAGAACGACCGCCGCAACGATGAGGCGAAAGCCACGAACGTCAACCCACGTAGACGCTTCCTGAAGAACGCGATGTTTGGTGCGGGCGGTGTGGTTGCCACGGCGTCGCTTGCCGGATGCGCGGATGGATCGCATGCCGCAACCTCCGATACGGTCACGTTCACGGTGCCGAGCCATGTGTATGGGGATGTGCCCTTCGGCGTGAGCGCTACGGCGATGTCCTCTGGACAGATCACGTATACGGTGGTCTCCGGCCCTGCGACGATTGCGGGTTCGACGGTGACGTTGACGGGCGTGGGAACGGTGGTGCTGCAAGCCTCGGCTGCTGCCGACAGTAGTTATGCCGCTGCGATGCAGCAGGCGAGCTTTACGGTGGCACCGGGTACGCCGGCGATTGCCTTTACCGTACCGAGCCTTGCGTTTGGGGATGCCCCGTTTACGGTGGCCGCGACCTCAAACTCCACGGGTGCGTTTACCTACTCCGTGGTCTCCGGCCCTGCGACGATCAATGGCGCAACGGTGACGCTGACCGGTGCCGGCACGGTGGTGCTGCAGGCCTCGCAGGCAGCGGCGACGCCCTACGCGGCCGGCACGCAGAAGGCTTCGTTCACGGTCTCCGCGGGCGCACCGGCGAACACGCAGGTTCCGTCGGCTGCGGCGTGGAAGTTTGGGATCATGGCCGATTCGCAGTGGTACCAGACGGATGATGGCTACAACCCATTTTCAGTCGCGGTGGACATTCGCAACCATGTGCTGCAGCAGATGATCAACAACAAGGTGAAGTTCGTGGCGCATGTGGGCGATCTGACGAGCAATGCGGCGAACAGCGGTCAGTCGTTGGACATCTATGGGCACGCCTTGTTCTGCCAGTCGCTGTATAACGCTGGGATCGGGTACTTTACGATGCGCGGCAACCATGAGGACAGCTCGGACTGCGCGACGGCGCTGCCGATCGCGTTTCCGCAGACGCAGACGGGTGTTCACAATAGCGCGCCGGCGGTGGTGACCGGCTACAGCAATCCCGATACGAAGACGCTGCCGACGCCCGTGAACACCGGCGCGCCGTTTACGCTGGGGACGAACCTGAGCAGCCCTGACCCATGGGGGACGGGGGATCTGAAGGGACTGAGCTACTCGTTCGACTACAACAATGCGCGGTTTGTGACGCTGGACCAGTTCACTCCGTCCGATGCCGCGACCAATAAGCAGTACAGCATCACCACCAGCGTGGCTGCCCAACAGCCCTGGATTTCTGCGCAGCTTGCTGGCCGGACGGCGGGCAGCCATGCCTTTTTGCTGACGCATAAGGGACTGAATCTGCCGTATCACACGGACGTTTTGCTGGGGAACGATCCGAGCCAGAACGCTACGGCGACGGATGCCTTTATGGCGAGCCTGTCACAGAACGGGGTTCGGTACCTGATCTGTGGACACGACCATATGCACGACCGCAGCATTGTGACGGCGAACGACGGCAAGAGCTCCCCGGTCACGCAGCTTGTGTCGTCTTCCAACAGCAACTACAACTACTTCCCGCGCAATGCGACTGTGTCTCCGGGGGACAAGCTTAACGATTCCTATACGAGCGTGCGCCGCCGCAAGATCGTCGCACAGGAGCTGAACACGTTTGGCTACTACATCGTGACCGTCGATGGTCCGAATGTGACGTTTGAGTTCTACTCGTCGCCTTCGTATGCGGCGTTCGATCTTGGCCAGCACCAGTGGGATCTGGCGAGCGTGACGACCGTTCCTGCGACTCCGCCGCTGAACTTCTCACTCCACGAGACGTTTGGTTACAGCCTGGTGGGCAAGGACTTTCAGATCCCGTTTGGAAGCGCGTTCACGGTGGTCTCCGACACGTCTCCGAACGGCACGGTGGCGAAGCTGCTGAGCGGCTCCAATGTGGTGCAGGACACCGACTACAGCGGCTACCAGTTTGTGCGGTCTGTCAGCACAGGCTGGGCGACGGGCTCCGGTGCCCAGGTGAGCGATATCTTCTACCTGTGGGGACTCCACTCCACGCTGGTGAGCTCACAGAGTGAGACGTATGCGCTGCAGATGAGCTACAACGCCGGGGTCAGCTCTGCGTTGTTGAATGCGGGCAAGGTCTACATCGGCGCGATTGGGGATGGCGGCGGCTGGGTCAACGCGGCGAGTGCGAACTTTGGCGGAACTCCGGTGTTCGTGCTGGGTGCGTGGAACTCCAGCTATCCGCTTGGGACGTACGGTGTCGATGTGGCTAATGGCGTTGCGTGGGCAGTGGTGAACTACGACGGTGTGTTTGCGGTGACGCAGACCAGCTAACCACGGAGATTGGCTTATGGGGGAGCAGCTGCCGAAGAGGCAGGCTGCTCCCCCTTTTTCGTCCGGCTGTGAGGGTTGGGCGGCTAGATGGCTGGGTCGGTTTGGGGTTCGGCTGCCGGGCTTGTGGTAAGGGCCTGGTTTCTGTCGCGGAGGTGGAGGAAGGGGACTTCGACCATGCGGTAGAGGAGGGTGGCCGCTATGAGGCAGAGGATGGCTGTGAGTGCGGCGGCGGGCCAGGTGCGGTTGTTGGTGAGCCAGGGGATGGATTGGCGGGCTACGTGGGCGACGGCTTTGTGGGTGAGGTAGAGGCTGAAGGCGAGGGTGGCGAGTTGCTCGGTGGCGGGGATGCGGAGCTTTAGGGGGCCGTTGGTGGCGAGGGCGGAGGCGACCCAGAGGGTGAAGCCGAGGGAGAGGAGCGGGAAGGCGAGGAGGACGCCGAGGGTGCGGTCGGGTGAGGGGTAGTCAAAGCCGAGGGTGGCCATGGCGGCGAGGACGAGGAGGGTGCCGGTGAGGAAGGTGGCGGTTCCGCGGGATTCGAGGCGGGACCACCATTGGGGGCGGAAGAGGCGCAGGGTGGCGAGGGCGACGCCGCTGAGGAGGCCGTCGAGGCGGGTGTAGGTGGGGTAGTAGATTCGCTTCATGAAGACGGGCCAGAGGTCGTCGTCTGAGGCGGCGCGGACGATGTGGGAGAGCTCCCACCAGCGGAGGCAGATGCCGGCGAGGAGCAGGACGGTGAAGGCGGCGAGGGTCTTGCGAAGGGATGGGCGGCGGGTGAGGGCGAGGACGGCGAGGGGGAGGATGAGGTAGAAGTGCTCCTCGATGCAGAGGGACCAGGCGTGCGAGAAGGCGAGCTCGGCGGGGTAGTGCATGAAGAGGTTGCTGGTGAAGGTGAGGAGCTTCCAGGCGGCGGGGAGATGGGGCTGCTCGCGCCAGAGGGGGACGAAGAGGTAGAGGGCGACGACGGTGAGGTAGGCGGGGAGGATGCGGAAGGCGCGGCGGCGGTAGAAGTCGAGGATGCTCGATTGACCCAGGGGCCGGCCCTGGGCGTGGGGTTTGAGGAGCTGGGTGCCGATGAGGAAGCCGCTGAGGACGAAGAAGAGATCGACGCCGATCCAGCCGAAGCGCTGAACGACGCTGAGGGATGGCGGGAGGAAGGGTGCGAGATGGAAGATGACGACGGACACGATGGCGAGGGAGCGCAAGGTGTCCAGGCCGGGGAGTCTGGATTGGGGTTTCAAGAGGGGCCTGCCGGGGGCGAGATGGTTCACCGTAGCATTGGGGGCTGTGGAGAGTTGGGTGGGGAAGCTGGAAGGTTAACGGGTGGCTGTGGGTGGCGGCTTTCCAGGGATAGGAGGGAAAGATGGATATGGATGGTTATGGTTCGGGGTGGGGTGCGGATTGACTTTCGGGGGGATTGGTAATTTACTTGGAGTTATCCCTAGTTTCATGAGTCCGTAACGCGCGCTCGCGGCCGGAACTCCCATTTGCTCGTATCTGCCGGAAGTGTGTTTCCGGATGGCCGGGTCAAACGTTTGAGCGATATGTGTGTTTTGCAAGGAGCCTGTACCGATGAAGTTCTGCCAAGGTCTGTTTCGTCCCCGTTTTGTTGCTGCTTATCTGGTTTTGCTGGCTGGGTCTTTTGTGGGTGCAGCGGCGCAGGATATTACTGGAACCATTAGTGGAACGGTGACCGATGCGAGCGGCGCGGCGATCAAGGGCGCGACGGTTACGCTGACGAATACGGATCGCGGGCAGGATGTTCGGACGCTGACGACGAATGGGGCGGGGTTCTATACGGGTACGTCGCTGCCGCTGGGCGTCTATACGGTCAAGGTGGTGGACGGCGGGTTCAAGACGGAGTCGGTGACGGGGCTGGTGCTACATGTGGATGACAGCCTGACGGTGAATCGGCAGTTGCAGGTGGGCAGCACGGATCAGAGCGTGACAGTGCAGGCGGATGCGCTGGCTGTGAATCTGGAGAACTCGGCTGTGTCCGGGTTGATCAATGGGACGCAGGTGCGGGAGTTGACGCTGAGCACAAGGAACTATGAACAGTTGCTGAGCCTTCAGCCGGGTGTGGCGTATACGGGTGCGACGGATCAGATCTACCTGGGACCGACGAATCCGCTGGGCGGCGCGAATACGGTTGCGTTCTCGGTGGGCGGGCAGAGGACGAGCGCGAACAACTGGACGATCGACGGTGCGGATAACGTGGACCGTGGATCGAACCTGACGCTGCTGGCGTTTCCGAGTGTGGACGCGATTGCTGAGTTCCAGACGCTGCGCGGGGTGTACTCGGCTCAGTATGGACGATCTGCCGCGGGGCAGGTGAACGTGGTGACACGGTCCGGGACGAACCAGTTCCATGGCAGCGCGTATGAGTTCTTCCGCAACGACGTCTTGCAGGCGAACAACTACTTCAGCAACTTGTCGGCACTGAAGCGTCCTCCGCTGCGGTACAACGATTTTGGTTACACGATCGGTGGACCGGTCTTCATTCCGAAGATCTACGACGGACATGACAAGACATTCGTGTTCTTCTCGCAGGAGTTCCGGCGGGTGATCACATACTCGCCGGTGACGATGTATCTGCCGACGGCAAACGAGCGGACGGGTCTGTTTCCGGTTGCGGTGTGCGCGAACGTGAACTCCAGCGGTTCGTGTAATAACGCGGGCACGACGCAGCTTACGACGATCTCTCCCCTGGCCCAGGCTTATTTGAAGGATATTTACTCGACGCTGCCGCTGCCGAATCCGGCTGCCGGGCAGGACATGCACCAGTTCACGTACAACGGGCGCAACGTCTATAACGACACGCAGGAGTTCTTCCGGATCGACCAGGCGTTTGGGCAGAAGTTCAATGTGTTCTATCGCTTCCTGCATGACAGCATTCCGACGCAGGAGCCTTTCGGCTATGGCTCCGGGTCGGTTGGATTTCCGGGTGTGCAGAACTCGCAGACGACGTCTCCGGCGACGCAGCACCTGGGCCATGTGACGTATGTGGCGACCCCGACACTGCTGGTGGATGGCGGGTATGCGTACTCGTTTGGCGCGATCATCAGCCGTCCGGTGGGAACGGGCACGCTGGCTGGTTCTCCGGACATCAAGGCGACGCTGCCTTACCCGGTGACGCTGGGCGTGGTGCCGAACCTGTCGTTTACCAGCCTGACGGGCATCAACGACGCGGGCAATTATAACGACTACAACCGGAACCACAATATCTTCGCGAACGTGACGAAGGTGATCGGGAACCACACGATTATTGTGGGTGGGACGTTCGATCGTTATCAGAAGACGGAGAATGCGACGGGCGGCAATAACGGCACATTCTCGTTTACGGCGACGACCGCCCAACTTCCTACCGCGACGAAGGCGCTGAACAATGCGGATCAGCTTTACTACCAGAGCTTTGCGAACTTCCTGAGCGGCACGGCTACGGGCGGGTTTACGCAGACGGCGCTGGCGCGGACGCCAAACCTTCATGCGAACACGTATGAGGGTTACGTGCAGGACAACTGGAAGGTGACACCTCGGCTGACACTGAACCTGGGCGTGAGGTATTCGTACTTTTCCCAGCCGACGGATTCGAGCGGACTGCTTTCAAACTTCCTGCCTTCGACGTATGTTGCGGCGAATGCGCCGACGATCGATTCGACCGGAAGCATCTGCACCGTGGCACCTTGCGCGAATGCGTACGGGATCAACGGTACGGTTCCCAATGCGAGCTACGATCCTCTGAATGGACTGGCGTTCGTGAACCCGGCGATCGGTCATGCTTCACCCTACGGGAACAAGGTTGGGCAGGCAGATACGAAGAACTTTGGGCCGCGTCTAGGTCTGGCTTGGGATGTGTTCGGGACGGGGAAGACGTCATTCCGCATGGGATATGGACTTGCGTACGACGCGACACTGTTTGGCGACTACGAGATCAATGCCTTCAACAATCCTCCTGCGACGGCGGTGGCGAACTACACGTTCACGTCGTTCGACAATCCTGCAGGTGCCGGTGCGACTACGGCGGCTGCCGTGACTGCGCTGCCGACGATCTATTCAGAGTCCGAGCACTACCACACGCCTTACTCGCAGCAGTACTCGCTGGATATACAGCAGCAGATGACACCGAGCCTGATGCTGGATGTGGGTTATGTGGGGAGCCACGACACGCATTTGATCGGGTATATCGATATCAACTCGTTGCCGGTAGGCGCGGCGAAGGCTGCCGGTCTGATTCCCACGGGCGGGATCATCAACTCGACGCAGACGAAGGTGCTGAACCAGATCCGTCAGTACAAGGGTTATGGCGGCATGTATGGGGACGACACGATCTTCACGTCCAACTACAACTCGCTTCAGGTTGCGGTGAAGAAGCGCTTCCGGGGCAAGAGCCAGATCAATGGGGCGTATACGTGGCAGCGTCTGCTGACGAACAGCCCGGCGGACCGGAGCGGCGCACCGCAGGATCGGTTCAACATTCGGAACGAGTATGGGCGGAGCGTCCTGGACCGGACGGACTATGCGTCGATCGACTTCATCTATGAACTGCCGTTCTATAAGGACCAAAAGGGATTGGTAGGGCGTGTGGTTGGCGGCTGGGAGGTCTCCGGGATTGTGGCGCTGGACTCTGGCCTGCCGATCACGGTGGCCGCCAGTGCGGGCAATCCGATCAACGGCGTGACGTTTACGGACGCGGGCGGGCTGGGCATCATCGGATCAAGCCCTGCGGGTTTCCGGCCGGATCAGTTGTTCGATCCGCGTAACGGGACTGGGCTGAAGACTCGGCAGAAGTGGTTCAACACGGCTGCGTTTGCGGCTCCGAGCGCAGCCCTCGGGCAGCCGGGCAATGCGCGTCGCGGAACGATCATCGGGCCGGGGTTCAACAGGGAGGATCTGGGCATCTTCCGGAACTTTCGGATCTTCCGGGAGTCGGAGTTCCAGCTACGCGGTGAAGCGTTCAACGTGCTGAATCACACGAATCTGGGCGCTCCTGCAGTTACTGCTACGACTGCTACGACGTTTGGAACGATTACGAGTGCGCGTGAGGCTCGTATTCTGCAGATTGGTGGGAAGCTGAGCTTCTAAGGGGCTTGGCTTTCAGGCTGGTCGTTTTGACCGGGCGGCGTTCGCTTTATGCGGACGCCGTCTTTGTTTTGAGTGGGGTGTTGCGTGTTGGAGTGGTGGCTTGGAAACCCATGTCTCAGAGTCGAGACATGGGGCACCCAGATTCTTGGCTAGGTGGTGGGGGTTGCGGCGGGTTTGGGGGTGGGCTTCTTCTTTTTGGGCTTGGGTTTGGTGGGAGCCGGGGGTGGCGGGGGTGGGGCAGGGGCAGGGGTGGCAAGGGCTGTGGCGAGCTGGGCGCGGAGGCTGGTGATCTGCTTGTCCTGGGCGGTGGCGTCGGTCTGGATGGAGTCGCCGAGGGTGCGGCGGGCCTGATCGAGGGCGGCGAGGGACTTCTGGAGTCCGTCTGCCTGGGGGCGTGGGGCGGTGAGCTCGGCGGCGTTGGAGACGCGGAGGAGGACGTCATAAAGGGCGTTGATGTTGCGGAAGACGGGGAGGAGGGCGGTGACGGAATTAGGGGTGGCGTCGGCTGCCTTGACGAGCGGGGGGAGTGTGGAGTCGAGGTCGCGCTGGATGGAGTCGAGGTTGGTGCCGGCTGCGTCGCGGATGGGTGCGGGGGCCTTCCACTTTTCCACGCGGACGAGGATGAGAGTGGCGCGGAGGGATTCGACGGCGGGCTGGAGGGTTGTGGAGGGGGGCGGGGCGGCTGGGAGGGCGGCCGTGGGTTGGGTTGCGTTTTGCGCCGGAGCGGATGCCGGCTGCGCCGCGGGGACCTGAGGGAGGGCCGCGAAAAGGAGTGCCAGGGGGAGGAGCGGCATGACCATTGGCTTCATGGTAACGCGATTGGCCGAAAAATGAACCTTTTACGAGTGTTTTGGGGTAGAGAAGGGGCTGTGTGGGGGGAGTGGCGGAAGGGCCTTCGTTCGCAAGGACTTAGCTGAAAATGATGAAGGCCGTGAGGGGTACGACGTTCGATTTCAGGTGCATGTCATCTTTTGCCGGGTGGTCGATTTGCATTGAGCTCTTGACATGGCGTGGAGGGAACGGCAATCTGATGACGTTACTTTTCCATTGCTAAGAACTGTCCAAAATTTTTCTGAATGAAGGCGAGTGGTTTTCGCTGTGTTCGGGTTTGTCTCGTCATCCCGCTTTCTGGTCTTGTGAAGGACACCATGGTTATCCGGTCGCTGCGCTCCCTTTTCTCCTTTGCCGCTGTTGCGGTTCTGCTTCTTTCCGGCTCCTCTGCTGTGCAGGCGCAGGCTTCAGACGCCGGTAGTTTGAGCTCGGCTGTGGCGGTGCCTTCGCGGATTACGGCGAAGGTGGATAACGCGAGCCGGGTGACGCTGGGGCATACGATGCACCCGCTGGCGAATGCTGCGAACGACCGGGGTGCGCTGGCTGACGCGACGCCGCTGAACCGGATCCATGTGGTGCTGAAGCGGAGCGACGCGCAGGAGGCGTCGCTGAAGGGGCTGATTGGGGATCTGCATAATCCGAGCTCGGCGAGCTATCACAAGTGGCTGACGCCGGATCAGTTCGGCAAGCAGTTTGGGCCTTCGGATGGGGATATCGCTGCGGTGCAGACGTGGCTGCAGAGCCAGGGATTCGCGGTGGGGACGCTGAATGCCGGGCACCAGACGCTGGAGATCTCTGGAAATGCCGGAGTTTTCAAGAAGGCATTCGGGGCGGAGATTCACAAGTACCTGGTGAATGGGCAGACGCACTTTGCGAATGCATCCGATCCGCAGATTCCGGCGGCGCTGGCTCCGGTGTTCGGTGGATTTACTTCACTGAACAACTTCCGGCTGAGGAGCTATGCGAAGGCGCTGGGCGAGGCCTCGTATGAGCCGGCGACGAAGAAGGTAACGCCGAGCTGGACGACCGGGGATAGCTCCGGGGTATCTTTCGCGCTGTCGCCCGCGGACTTTGCGGTGCAGTACGATCTGCCGGCGACTTCAACGGGGACCACCGGTGCAGGGCAGACGATCGCGATCATCAACGACTCGAATATCAATGTTTACCTGGTGAACCAGTACCGCAGCCTGTTTGGCTTGCCAGTCAATGCTCCGACGGTGATTGTGGAGGGGCAAGACCCAGGAGTAGATGGGATCAATAATCCAGCGGGGCCGAACGGGGATTCGGTAGAAGCGTACCTTGACGTGGAGCTTGCGGGTTCGGTTGCTCCGAACGCGGCGATCGATCTGGTGATTGGCGCGGATACGGAGTTGCAGACCGGGTTGTTCCTGGCGGCGGAGCGCGCGGTCTATAGCAATATTGCGCCAATCATCAGCTTGAGCTTTGGCGGATGCGAGATCAACCAGGGAACCGGGAACCAGTTCATCAACAGCCTGTGGCAGCAGGCGGCGGCGCAAGGCATCACGGTGCTGGTTTCAAGCGGCGATAACGGCTCCGCGGGTTGCGACAACGACAATACGCAAGACTATGCGGTCAGCGGACACGCCGTGAACGGGTTGGGGTCCACGCCGTACAACGTCTCCGTAGGCGGAACAGATTTTTATTACAGCACTTATGCGCAGGGAATCGGCAGCACGGTGCTGACGACGCAGCTTGGAAACTATTGGAGCCTGACCCCGAACAACAGCACGCCGACGACCACCATCAAGCAGGTTATTCCAGAGCAGCCCTGGAACGACAGCCAGTATGGATTGAATATCGAGAGTGCTTACCAGAACAGCGGAGGCCAAGATACCTCAATTGCGGGCGGAAGCGGCGGGCCAAGTACGTGCGGGATTTACTCGACAACTGGGACGACTTGCTCTCCATATCCGAAGCCGAGCTGGCAGACGGGCGCGGGCGTGCCGGCCGATGGCGCGCGCGATCTTCCAGACGTCTCTCTGTTTGCAGCGAACGGCCTCAATCTGAGCTACTACCCTATCTGCGCGTCCGATGCCGACTGCCAGCCTGTGGCCGCAGGCTCGACGGTGCAGTTCTATGGGGTGGGCGGAACCTCGGCTTCGACGCCGGCGTTTGGCGGCATCATGGCATTGGTGAATCAGCTCTATGGTCGCCAAGGGCAGGCAAACTACACACTGTATCCGCTGGCGACGCAGTTTCCGGCGGCGTTTCATGACGTAACGGTGGGGACGAACTCGGTGCCGTGTGCAATAGGATCGACGAACTGCATTGCGGTGACCAATCCGATTACGTTGGGAGGGACCCAGGAGGGTCAGATCGGCACAGGGACGACTGCACAATACAACGCGACGGCGGGCTACGACCCGGCGACGGGTCTGGGTACGATCGATACGAACGTATTATTGGCTAACTGGAACAAGGTGACGTTCGCGGCTTCGACGACGACGTTGACACCTTCCACGACCACCTTCGCGCACGGGACGGCGGTGACCATCTCCGGCGGTGTGACGGGGAAGGGAACCCCGACGGGTACAGTTGCGCTGATGACGGATAGCGGCACCTCGTCGCAGCAAGGTCTGACGGACTTTACCCTTGCCTCCGGCAACTACACTGGTAGCGTCACGACCTTGCCAGGCGGTACTTACAACATCTTTGGCGTCTATAGCGGCGATGGAACGAACGGCGCGAGCACCTCCGGGAAGACATCGGTGACGGTAACACCGGAGGCTGGTGCGCTGGCGCTGGACCTGCTTTCAGGAAGTGTGAATTCCAACGGGCAGATCGCGCCATCGGTTCTGGGCGCGAATGCGTCGATCCAGTATGGACAATACTTTTCTCTCAGTGCGATCGTTGCTCCTACATCCGCGCTGGCTGCGGACCGGAGTTGCACTTTTGCAGGGAACTTCGCTTGCAGTGCCGGGTTTACGCGTCCCACGGGGAATGTGGTCTTTTCCGACAGCGGCACGGTTGCGAATACGGCGCCGTTGAACGCGGAGGGCGTGACCTCGTATTCGTATGCGCCCACGGTGGGGAGCCACTCGATCACGGCCGCCTACTCCGGCGATCCCAGCTACAACGCAGTGACTTCGAGCCCGGCAGCGCTCACGGTGACCAAGAATACGCCGAACCTCACGTATTCCACCATCAATGTCAACAACAACGGTCAGGTTATCGGCGGCCAGCAGAGCGTCATCACACTTCTCGTGGAGAACAGCATTAGCCTGAACGGGCTGTCCGCAGCTCCGACCGGGACGGTGACCGTTACGGGCGGTCCTGCAGGAACGCCTACAAGCGTGACGCTGACGCAATCGGTCGATTACTACTATGGGGCACC